>VYAQ01000316.1:4250-89507 GCA_009844885.1 Gemmatimonadota bacterium | reverse complement strand
GGGTAACCGAGACCGGGGAGGGCCTTCAGTCAGCATGGCGAAGTCCTACATTCCGCTCCTGATCATCCTGGGCGTTACGGTTGTCAACGCCGTCGGGATGGCTGCCGCCTCCCACATCCTCAATCCCCGACGCCCGACCCCCCAGAAGGCGATGCCCTACGAGTCGGGAATGATCCCGCTCGGGGACACGCGCACCCGCTTCTCGATCAAGTTCTACATGGTGGCGATCAGCTTCATCGTGTTCGACCTCGAGACGATCTTCCTGGTGCCCTGGGCCGTGCGGGTTCGGGAACTGGGCTGGGGGCCGTTCGTGGCTGTATTCCTTTTCGTGGTCGTCCTTGCTGTCGGACTGGTCTACGAATGGAAGAAAGGCGGTTTGGAATGGGACTAGACAAACCGGGTGTACTGGGCTCGGGGACGCCCACGTTTCTGACCACGCGACTTGATTTCGTGGTTAACTGGGCGCGCCGCAACTCGTTGTGGCCCATGCCTTTCGGAACTGCGTGCTGCGCCATCGAGATGATGGCGTCCGCGGCGAGCAACTACGACCTGGCCCGTTTCGGGATGGAGCGCATGTCCTTCAGCCCGCGCCAGGCCGACGTCCTCATCTGTGCGGGGCGGGTGCCCTACAAGCTCGCCCCGGTGCTGCGCCGGATCTGGGACCAGATGATGCAGCCCAAGTGGTGCATCTCGATGGGGGCCTGCGCCTCGTCGGGCGGCGTCTTCGACGTGTACTCGATGGTTCAGGGGATCGACACGATCGTTCCTGTCGATGTCTACATCCCTGGCTGCCCGCCCCGGCCGGAGGGCTTGATCTACGGCCTGATGATGGTGCAGGAGAAGATCCGCGGCGAAAGCCTGGCAAATCACGCGGCGCTGCGGGCCGAGGATCCCCTGGCCGCCGGGCGTCCGCGCGCCGATGACGAGGAAGTCTCCGACCTGACCGGGCCCTTCGGCAATTCCACCCACCAGAACCGGGTGAGCGGACTCGTGGAGACCGACGCCATCGGTCGTGCCGAGGATCGACTCCCCTGAAGACGCGCACGCTTTCCGGTCGTTTCCGGCGAGGGTACACGCGATGACGCGTGAACCGGTGCCGGAGCCGTCCATGTCCCGATTCGATCTTGTGGCCGCAGGCCCCGGGCAGGGCCACGAGCAGAGCGCGCCGGCGACGGCCGAAGACAGCGTTGCGCCCGGCAACCCGTCCGTGACGGCCCTGCGCGAGCACTTTGCCGACGCGGTGTTCCGGAACCGCATCTGTGCCGGAGACGAGGACGTCGTCTACGTGGACCCGGAGCGGATCACCGACATACTCGGCTGGCTTCACGACGACGCGGAGCAGCAGTACGACCACCTGGCCGACGTTACGGCGGTCGACTACGGCGGCGGCAGGCCGCTGGAGGTGGTCTACCAGCTGTGGTCGATTCCGAACCGCGCCGCATTGCGCGTCAAGTGCGAACTGCCCCTGGACGGCCTGGCGGTCGACAGCGTCACCGGCATCTGGGCCGGGGCCAACTGGCTGGAACGCGAAGTGTACGACCTCTTCGGCATCCGGTTCAACGGACATCCGGACCTTCGCCGCATTCTGATGCCCGACAACTACGCCGAGGGACACCCCCTGCGCAAGGATTTCCCGCTGCGCGGCCGGTTCTCGCGTGCCGAGCAGACCCGCCGCGCGCTGACCCAGGATCCGGAGGACTACTACGTGCCCGGCGAGATCGCCGAGCGGATTCCGCAGGTCGTCGAGACCGACGGCGGCGAAGGGGCAGCCGCGGGAGCGGACGATGTCTAGCACTGTCGACTACCTGGCGCGGCGCAATCCGGAAATGGGTCCGGACGGCACGCCGGTCCCGAGCCCGATCGAGCCCTTCGAGGTCGCGGAGCCCGAACTCGGTTCGAGCACGATGCTGGTGAACGTCGGGCCCCAGCACCCGGCAACGCACGGGGTTCTCCGCCTCGTGGTGGAGCTCGACGGCGAGACGGTGGTCAGCGTGGTCCCGCGGCTGGGGTACCTGCATTCGTCCTTCGAGAAGCTCGGCGAGTACCGGACCTGGAACCAGATCGTCACGCTCACCGACCGCATGGACTACCTGGCGCCGTTGATCTACAACTGCGCGTACGTCATGGCGGTCGAGAAGCTGATGGGGATCGAAGTGACCGACCGGTGCCGCGTTGCGCGCGTGATCTGCATGGAGATGGATCGCATATTCTCCCACCTCCTCTGGCTGGGGACGTGGTCGATCGATGTCGGGGCCTTCACGCCGTTCCTGTACGCGTTCCAGCAGCGGGAGAAGGTGTACAAGCTGCACGAGGCGCTCACGGGTGCCCGGATCACCACCTCGGCCACCCGGATCGGCGGCATGATGGCCGATCTGCCCGAGGGATGGGCACGGGGGGTACGCGAGTTCGCCGACAATCTCCCCGCCACGCTCGACGAGGTCGACGCGCTTCTTACGTGCAACGCGATCCACGTGGGGCGCACCCAGGGCATCGGCGCCATTTCAGCCGAGGAAGCGGTCAACTACGGCCTTACGGGGGCCAACCTGCGGGCCAGCGGGGTGCCGTACGATGTCCGCAAGGACCGGCCGTACTACGAGTACGAGAGCTACGACTTCGAGGTCCCGATCGGGTGCCACGGCGACTGCTACGACCGCTACCTGGTCCGCATGGAGGAGATGCGCCAGAGCGTGCACATTCTCCACCAGGCGCTGGACCGGCTGCCGGACGGCCCCATGGATGTGGAGGACCCCCGCATCTCCCTGCCGTCCAAGACCGACTGCATGTCCGACATGGAGTCGATGATCCACCACTTCAAGCTGATCACGGAAGGCATCCCCGCTCCCGCCGAGGACTGCTGGTTCTCGGTGGAGGGCTCGAAGGGGGAACTCGGGATGTACGTGGTGGGCGACGGAGGACCGAAGCCGGTGCGGTGGCGCATCCGGCCACCTTCCTTTGTGAACCTGTCCGCGATTCCCAAGCTGGCCGAGGGGCACCTCATGGCCGACCTGATCATGATCAACGCGAGCCTCGACATCGTTCTGGGAGAGATCGACCGGTGAGCGAGGTTCGCTTCCGCAACCCGGGCTGGGCGGGGAACACGGGCGAGTTCGACCTGAGCGAGGCCGACGTGCGCGGGACGGAGTACGTGGGCGAGCGGGCGCTGGACGGGGGTCACCCGTCGGTTGCACCGAGCCTGCCGTACATGTTCGTGCAGAAGGACCCGGAGGCGCCGCTCTTCGAGGGTCCCTACCGGGAGCGCTTCGAGAAGATCCGAGGCCGCTATCCGACGGCGCGGGCGGCGCTGCTTCCAGCCCTCAACCTCGCCCAGGAGCTGCGTGGTCATATCTCGCCGGAGACGATGGACGAGGTTGCCGGACTGCTCGGTCTGAGCGACGCCTACGTTCGCGGGGTCGCCACCTTCTACACGATGTACAACAAGCGTCCGGTGGGGCGCTTTCTGATTCAGGTGTGCACCAACATCTCCTGCAACCTGTGCGGAGCCGACGACGTTCTCGCGGCCTTCCTCGAGCACACGGGCACGGAGCTGGGGGAGACATCGAGCGACGGGAACTTCACGGTCGCGGAGGCCGAGTGCCTGGCGGCGTGTGGTTTTCCCACCTGCGTGCAGATCAACTCGCGCTACTTCGAGGACGTGTCGGTGGACGACGTTCCCGCCGTGCTCGACCGGTTGAAGCGCGAAGTGAACCAGGGCTTCTAGGGAAGCCTGGAGGAGCCGGCCTTGGCTTACCCATACCGACACGACAAGGAAACCCGGATGCTGAGCGAGTGCTTCGGGGATCCGCGGGCGCGCACCGTCGCCGGGTGGAAGGCGGTCGGGGGCTACGAGGGGATCGCGCGGGCGCTGGAGATCGGACGCGAGGCGACCATCGACGACGTCAAGGCGTCGGGTCTACGTGGACGGGGAGGGGCGGGGTTCCCCACGGGCCTCAAGTGGTCGTTCATGCCGAAGAACTCCGCACGTCCCCACTACCTGCTCTGCAACGCCGACGAATCGGAGCCGGGCACGTTCAAGGACCGGGAGATCATTCGCTGGACGCCGCACCAGCTGATCGAGGGGTGCCTTGTCGGGTCTTACGCGATCGGCGCGTCGCACTGCTACATCTACCTGCGCGGGGAGTTCTTCGAGTCCACGAACGTGCTCGCGCGCGCCCTCGAGGAAGCGTACGCGGAGGGGCTCGTCGGCAAGGACATCCTGGGTTCGGGAGTGGACATCGACATTACGCTTCACGTCGGCGCCGGCGCATACATCTGCGGCGAGGAGACCGGCCTGATGAACTCGCTCGAGGGGCGCCGGGGAGAGCCTCGGATCAAGCCCCCGTTCCCGGCGGCGGTCGGCGCATTCGGGATGCCGTCGACGATCAACAACGTAGAGACACTCGCGGCCGCAGCCCACATCGCCCGGCACGGCGGAGAGTGGTATCGCCAGTGGGGCACCGAGAAGAGTCCGGGCACCAAGCTGTTCTGCGTCTCCGGCCATGTGAACAAGCCCGGCAACTACGAGTTCCCGCTGGGGTTCCCGCTGATGGAGCTGATCGAGGACGTGTGCGGGGGAATACCCGGCGGTCACGCCCTCAAGGCGGTTATCCCGGGCGGGAGTTCCGTGCCGATCATGGATGCCGGGGATTGCCGCGCGTGCACCCTGTGCTACGAAGGCGTCGAAGCCGCCGGCTCGATGCTCGGATGTGCCTCGGTCATCGTCATGGACGAGACCTCCGACATCGTGAAGCAGGTGCGGCGGATGGCCCACTTCTACGCACATGAGTCCTGCGGGCAGTGCACGCCCTGCCGCGAGGGCACGACCTGGGCCACCAGAATCCTCCAGCGCATCGAGGACGGCCGTGGCACCGAGGATGATCTTGATACGCTGGTGGAGATATCCGAGCAGATGACCGGAACCACAATCTGCGTCCTGTCGGACTCCCTGGCGATGCCCATCATCTCGTCAATCGAGAAGTTCCGCGAAGACTACCTGGCCCTCATCCGCCGCGGCGAGCGGGTTGGAGCAGCCTGATGCACCCGGGGGAGCCCCATGGCGGATAACGGTCGCAAAGCCGAGACGGTCACCCTGACCATGGACGGGCAGGAGGTCACCGTCCCCAGGGGCACATCGCTGCTGCACGCCGCCGAGTCGATCGGCACCGAGGTGCCTCACTACTGCTACCACCCCGGCCTGTCGGCGCCCGCGCAGTGCAGAATCTGCTTGGTCGAGGTGGAGGGGGCGCCGAAGCTGCAGCCCTCGTGCGTGACCATGGCCGCCGAAGGACAGGTCGTGCACACCGACAGCCCCGCCGCCAAGCGGATGCGTCAGGGCGTGCTCGAATTCTACCTGGTGAACCACCCGCTGGACTGTCCGATCTGCGACATGTCCGGCGAGTGCATGCTGCAGGACTACGTCTTTGACGAGGGGCGGGAGAAGGGGCGCGGGCGCGAGCCCAAGCGCGTCTTCGGGCGCGACGATTTCGGCGGCGACGTGCTCTACTACGGCGACCGTTGCGTGATGTGCACCCGATGCGTGCGCTTCATGGACGAGGTCGCCCGCGACTCCCGGCTGACGGTGGTGGAGCGGGGCAGCCGCGCGGTGATCGACACCTTCTTCGACCGCGGGCTCGAGGGTGCGTCCTTCGCTGGCAATGTCGTGGACATTTGTCCGGTCGGCGCGCTGGTCTCCAAGGACTTCCTGCACAAGGCCCGGGCCTGGGATCTCGACCATACGCCCTCCATCTGCCCGAACTGCAGTCACGGCTGCAATATCGAGCTTCACACGCGCGACAACCTGGTTCAGCGTCTGAAACCCCGCGAGAACCAGGAGGTCAACGGCCACTGGATGTGCGACTACGGGCGCGCAAACTACGAATGGATGAACCGGCCCGGCCGCCTGGAGGCGCCGGCGGTCGGCCGCGGATCGGACAGGCGGGCGGCGGACTGGAGGGAAGCGCTGGAGCTGCTCTTCGCGAGCCTCTCGGCCGCCGAGGGCGATGTCGCGCTGGTGGGATCGGCGACATGCTCGAACGAGGCGCTGGCCGGCCTGGTTGCGCTGGGGGAAGAGATGTCTGGCGGGGAAGCCGGGCGCGTCTTCCGTTCGCCCCGGGCCGCCGACGAAGTCCCCCTGCCGGGGTTCCCGCTGCTGGTGCGTCGCCGCGATCTGGTTCCCAACAGCGACGGTGCCGAACTGCTCGGCTTCGAGCGCGCCGGCAACGACGACGGCCAGGGTGGACTGGAACATGCGGCGGAACACGGCGGGGTCGTCATCGTGCTTGGCGATGAACTTGTGGACCAGGGCGAGGAATTCGGAGCGAACGCGAGCCTGTTCGTTTATCTCGGCACCTTCGACACGGCGGCGGCGGCCAACGCCGACTTCGTCCTTCCGATCACGACCTTTGCAGAAGAGGAGGGGTCGTTCGTGAATGCGCAGGGACGCGTCCAGCGTTTCCAGCAGGGCCTGCGTCCACCGGAGTCGGCGCGTCCCGCCTGGCTGGTGCTGGGCGCGCTCGTGGCGGCACTGCGCGGCGAGGAGACTCCGGGGAGCGCGCCGGAGGCATTCGCGCGCCTGGCGGACGCCCACCCAGCTTTCGAGGGTCTGACCTGGGAAGCGGTCGGAGACCGGGGCGCGGCCCTCATTGCGGAGGCGGTCCATGGGTGAGATGCAGGAGCTCTCCACCTTCTGGTTCGTGACCTTCGGGGCGGTGAAGGTCGTCGCCGTCTTCACCGTCGTCATGGCGGTGGTCGCGTACATGACCCTTGCGGAACGCCGGGTGTCCGCCTTCATCCAGGACCGGCTCGGACCCAACCGGGTCGGCCCCTTCGGGCTGCTGCAGCCCATCGCCGACGGCATCAAGAACATCATCAAGGAAGAAACGATGCCGGGCACGGCTGCGAAGTTCTACTTCGTGCTGGGACCGGCGCTCGCGATCATGCCGGCGGTGGTCACCTTCGCCGTGATCCCGTTCGCCGCGCCCTTGCCCACGCCGGTGGGAACGGTGGACATGATCGTCGCGGATGTCCCCATCGGCATCCTGTACATTCTGGCGCTGTCGTCGCTCGCCGTCTACGGAATCGTGCTCTCCGGATGGGCCTCGAACAACAAGTACGCGTTCCTGGGCGGGCTGCGCGCCTCGGCGCAGATGATCTCGTACGAGGTGGCGCTGGGCCTGAGCGTCATCGCGGTGCTGCTGCTCGCCGGCAACGTCACGCTGACGGAGATGGTGTGGAAGCAGCAGCAGCTGGGACTCTGGTTCGTCTTCCCGCTGTCGCTGGCGTTCATCTTCTTCCTCATCTCGGCGCTCGCAGAGACCAACCGGCTCCCGTTCGACATGCCCGAGGCCGAGTCGGAGCTGATCACGGGCTATCACACCGAGTATTCGGCGATGAAATTCTCCATGTTCTTCATTGCCGAGTACGCGCACGTGGTCACCGCGTCGGCCCTCATGGCCACGCTCTTCTTCGGCGGGTGGGACATCCCGTTCTGGCCCGGGGACGACATGTTCCGCCACGAGGGCGCGTGGATTCGCGGCTTCGACGAGTCGGGCGCGCCGATTCCCACCAGCCCGAGCGTGCTCATCACGCTGCTCACGCTGGCGGCGTTCTCGGTGAAGACGGGCTTCTTCCTCCTCCTCTACATCTGGATTCGGTGGACACTCCCCAGGTTCCGCTATGACCAGGTCATGCATCTCGGCTGGAAGGTCCTTCTGCCGGCGGCTCTCGCGTATATCATGCTGATCGCCGGCACCATGCTCGTTCTCGACCAGTTGGGCGTGGCCTACGGCATGCTCTACGGCCTGGTACTGACCGCGGTGAGCGGGGTCACCACCCTCGCATTCCTCTTCTTCGTGGACCGCGACCGCGTGATCTCCGGTGCCCACAGGAAGCGGACCACGCGGGCACGAGCGCCACGCGCCGTAGCAGACCCCGCGGGCCGGACCCCCCCGAGCTGAACGGAGCGGTAACAATGGCGATATCGGTCAAGGTGATGAGACGCCCGGAGGCGGGCCGAATGTCGTACATGCGCGCGACGCTCAAGGGCATGAGCCTGACCTTCAGGCATATGGTCCGGCCCACCAAGGTGACGCTGGAATACCCCGAGGAGCAGCCGGAGCTGAGTCCCCGCTGGCGCGGCACGCACCGCATGGAGGTGCACGCCGATGGTCGTCCCAAGTGCGTGGCGTGCGGACTGTGCCCGACCGTATGTCCCGCCAACTGCATCAGGCTGGTGGGCGGCGAGGACGACCAGGGCAACCGCTACCCGATCGTGTACGAGATCGACGAATTCCGCTGCATCTTCTGCGGCATGTGTCAGGAAGTCTGCCCGGTCGAGGCGATCCATGTGGGGCAACACTTCGAAAACGCGGAATACGGCCGGGACCGGTTCGTCTACGACCTGGACCGCCTGATGGAGCAGGACCATCCCGTGACCCAGCTGTGGGATCCGTCGGATCCGCGCTCCGAATGACCGACATCCTCTTCATTCTGTTCGCGGTGGTTGCCGTCGGTGGCGCCGTCGGCGTCGTGATCGGGCGCAGTCCGGTCGCCAGCCTGCTGTTCATGGTGGCCACGCTGGCGAGCGTCGCCGGGATCTACGTGCTCTTCGAGGCGCATTTCCTGGCGGCGATCCAGGTGCTCGTCTACGCGGGCGCCATCATGGTGCTGTTCCTGTTCGTGATCATGCTGCTGAACCTGGGACACGACTACCGGGCCGACCTCCGCTACGGCTCGTGGTCGCTGCTTTCCCTTGTGGTGGTAGGTCTTACGGCGGGTGTTCTCATGCAGGGGTTCAGCGGCGATGTCGGGGCGGACCTGCTGGAAGACGGCGCTGCCGCGGCGGCGGCGATCGACGCTGCGGTGATCGAAAAGGGGGCCGTGGGCGTGATCGCGGACCCGCTTTTCACGGATTACGTGGTCGCCTTCGAACTCATGGGCCTGCTGCTGCTCGTCGCGATCGTGGCTGCCGTGGTGCTCGCCAAGCCGCGCGGATCAGGGGAGGGCTGAGATGCTGACACCGGCTCTGCTACTCAGCGCGGCACTCTTCGTGATCGGCACCCTGGGCGTCATCGTGCGCCGGAACGCCATCATCATCTTCCTGTGCATCGAGCTGCAGCTCAACGCCGTCAACCTGGCCTTCGTGGCCCTGTCCCGCTACACGGGGATCGAGGGCCAGCTCTACGTGTTCTTCGTCATGACGGTTGCGGCGGCCGAGGCGGCCGTCGGACTGGCGATCATCATATCGATCTTCAGGCACTATGAGACCGTCAACGTGGACAAGTTCAACGTGCTGAAGTGGTGACCATGGCGACCGTCGAATCGACCGTGACGGCCCTCGCGCTGCCGATGTCGCCTCTGACGGCGCAGGAAGCCGCGTCCTGGGAGCCGGTGCTGCCCGGCCTGATTGTGCTGCTCCCGCTCCTGGGCTTTTTGATCAACGGATTCCTTGCGCTGCGGGCGGCGGCCGCGTCCTCCGCGGCCGTCCGCAGCGGAAACGAGTGGGATCCCTTCGCGGGCGCGGCGACCCCGGTGACGCACCGGCTGCCGACCCTGGTGGGCCCGGGCGTAATGCTGTTCGCGTTCGCCCTGGCGCTGGTGAACTTCATCGGCATGCCCGATGATCTTCAGGAGCCCGTCGTCCGCTCCTACTGGAGCTGGATCGCGACCGGCGACCTGCGGATCGAGGCCGCCCTCCAGCTGGACCAGCTCTCTGCCGTCATGATGCTCGTGGTCACAGGGGTCGGCTTCCTGATCCACGTCTTCAGTGTCGGCTACATGAAGAAAGACGTCGGGTATCCGCGGTACTTCTCCTACCTCAACCTCTTCGTCTTCTTCATGCTGGTGCTGGTCATGGGTTCGGGGTACGCCACCATGTTCGTGGGGTGGGAGGGTGTCGGCCTCTGCAGCTATCTCCTGATCGGGTACTGGTTCAGCGACCGCGAGAAGTCCGACGCGGGCAAGAAGGCGTTCATCGTGAACCGAATCGGTGACGTCGGCTTCCTGTTGGCCATGTTCCTGATCTACCAGGCCTTCGGAACCTTCGACTTCGGCGAGGTCTTCGCCGGAGCCGAGGGCCAACTGGCCGCGGGCGGCGCCACGGTTACCGCCATCACCCTGCTGCTCATGCTGGGGGCCGCCGGGAAGAGTGCGCAGGTGCCCCTGCACGTCTGGCTGCCCGACGCCATGGCCGGTCCCACGCCGGTGTCCGCGCTGATCCACGCGGCCACCATGGTCACTGCGGGCGTGTACATGGTCGCGCGTTCCTCGGTTCTCTACGCACTCGCTCCGGTCAGCCAGGCGGTCGTCGCGGGTATCGGCGTGCTCACCGCACTGATCGCGGCGACCATCGCCCTGCAGCAGTACGACATCAAGAAGGTGCTGGCCTACTCGACCGTGTCCCAGCTCGGGTTCATGTTCCTCGCCGCCGGGATCGGCGCCTTCACCGCGGCGATCTTCCACCTCGTCACGCACGCATTCTTCAAGGCGCTGCTCTTCCTCGGAGCCGGCGCGGTCATCCACTCCATGCACCACGCGGCGCATCACGCGGAGGGGCACCTCGACGAACAGGACATGCGCAACATGGGGGGGCTGCGGAAATACATGCCCCTCACCTGCGCACTCATGTGGATCGCCACCCTGGCCATCGCCGGGATCTGGCCCTTCGCCGGGTTCTTCTCCAAGGACGAGATCATCTGGTACACGGCGGCCTGGGCCGGCGCCGAGTCGAACCCGTTCGGCTCTCTCTACGCGGTGTACTGGGGCGTCGCGCTGGTCACCGCGCTGATGACCGCATTCTACATGACCCGCCTGATGATCATGACCTTCCACGGGGCCAATCGCACCGGCGCGGCGGGGGCGGCTCACCTTCACGAAGCCCCGCGCGTGATGACCCTGCCGCTGATCGCGCTCGCCGCGCTTTCGGTGTTCGGCGGCTGGATCAACGTCCCCGAGGCCCTGCAGGCGTCCTTCGCGGGGTTGTTCGGCGTGCTGCCCATGAGCGAATGGCTCCATCACTGGCTGGAACCGGTCACGCACGCGGCGGCCGAGATCCAGGTCGCGGGCTTCGGAGAGGCCGCCTACAGTGCGCCGCTCGGCGGTGGCGAGGTCTCGTGGGCGCTTGCGTCCACTGTGGCTGCCGCGCTCACGGTCGCGGTGAGCGCCCGTCTGCTGGGCACGCGCAAATACGTCGCCGCGGCCGCCGATTCCGGCCCCCGCGC
Organism: Gemmatimonadota bacterium; assembly: GCA_009844885.1. Classification (GTDB taxonomy): domain Bacteria; phylum Gemmatimonadota; class Gemmatimonadetes; order Longimicrobiales; family Gaopeijiaceae; genus Bin94. Next base: position 78,294 of record VYAQ01000316.1, on the reverse strand, counting down.
GGGTCTTGGGCGGGTCCTCCACGACAAGTGGTACTTCGACGAGGCCTACGACGCCGTGATCGTTCGGCCACTGCTCAGGCTTTCCAGGTGGTGCTGGAGGTTCATCGATGACGTGATCATCGACGGATTCGTCAACACCACCGCGCAGTTCGCGCGTCTTGCCGGCTGGATCATGAGCCTCTTCCAGACAGGCCAGGTGAACATGTACGCATTCGTGCTGACCGTCGGCGTTCTCCTGGTCCTGGGCACCACGGTCTTCCTGCGGTAACGCCAATGACGGATCTGCTTGCATCGCTCCGGTACGAGGACTGGATCCTCCACGCGCTGATATGGCTGCCGCTGGTCGGCATGGCGCACGTGGTCGTCTCGTCGCCTGAAAGGGCGAAGAACCTCGCCTTCGCCTGGTCATCCATCGTTTTCGTACTCAGCCTGGGTCTCTGGTGGGGCTACGAGCCGGGCGGCGGCGGGTTCATGCTCGAATCCTCCACGCCGTGGATCGAGTCGTGGGGCGTGAGCTACGCGCTCGGTGTCGACGGCATCTCAGTCTTCATGGTGATGTTGACGACCTTCACCAGCGCGATCGCCATTCTTGGATCGTTCGAGTACGTGAAGACTCGCCGCAAGGCGTTCTACGCACTCATGCTGCTCCTGGAGACGGGCGTGCTGGGGGTGTTTCTCGCCACGGACATCTTCCTCTTCTACGTCTTCTTCGAACTCACGCTGGTGCCCATGTACTTCATCGTGGGCATCTGGGGCGGGGAGCGACGCATCTACGCCGCGGTGAAGTTCTTCCTCTACACCGCGGTCGGCTCGCTCCTCATGCTGGTCGCGATCCTCTACATGTACTTCGGGGGCGGCGCCGGATCGTTCGGGTACGAAGCGTTCCTGAACGCGGATCTCAGCCTGCGCGAGCAACTTTGGCTGTTCGCGGCCTTTGCGCTCGCCTTCGGCATAAAGGTACCCGTGTTCCCCCTGCACACCTGGCTGCCCGACGCCCACGTCGAAGCTCCGACGCCGGGTTCGGTCGTACTGGCGGCGGTATTGCTGAAGATGGGCACCTATGGTTTCATGAGATTCCTCCTGCCGTTCTTCCCGGGCGCCGCGCAACACCCGACGGTCGTGGCGGTCATGCTGGTGCTCGGAGTGGTCGGCATCATCTATGCGGCGTGGGTGGCGGCGGTTCAGCCGGACGCCAAGAAGCTGGTTGCCTACACGTCGGTGGCGCACATGGGGTTCGTGGTGATCGGGATCTTCGCCCTGACGCTCAACGGCCTTCAGGGCGGCATGGTGGTCATGATCAGCCACGGCATCTCGACGGCCGCCCTGTTCCTGCTCCTCGGAATGATGTACGAGCGGCGCCACACGCGGCTCATCGAGGACTTCGGGGGATTGGGCCGGGCGGCCCCGCTCTTCGCGACGGCCTTCGTGATCACCGCGCTGGCCTCGATCGGGTTGCCGGGGACCAGCGGATTCGTAGGTGAGTTCCTGGCCCTGCTGGGCACCTTCGAGACTCATGCGCTGGCGGCGATCCTGGCGGCCACGGGCGTTGTATTCGCGGCGTACTACATGTTGCCGATGGTTCAGCGCGTCCTCTTCAACAAGCTGGACAAGCCGGAGAACCGGAAGTTCCCGGACCTGTCCCGGAGGGAGATCGTGATCCTGGCGCCCATGGTGGCGCTCATGATCGGGATCGGCGTCCATCCCACGCCCATCCTCGAGCGGATGGAGCCGAGCGTGCAACGGGTGCTGGAGAGGGTCGAGGGGGCGGGTGCCGCGCTGGACTCGGCTTCGGCGGGGTCACCGGATGACGGGCCGCCGGGGTATGCGGGAGACGCCGGTCCGGGCCCACAGGGACGCGTTCCGGCCACTACGGCGCGGGAGGACTGACCCGTGCTGCTCGACTACACGTCCAGTGCCCACTACGTGCTCGCGCTTCTGCCGGAGGTGGTGCTCTCCGTCTGGGGCATGGGGATCCTGATTGCGGGGGTTTCCAGGAAGCACCAGGGGGGGGCGGGCCAGGAACTCGGCTGGCTCACGATCGCCGGGCTGGCCTTCGCGGCACTGGCCAACGGATGGCTGTATTTCGGGGTTGCCGAGGAGGCCGCCACGGCAATGATCGCCCTCGATCGCTTCCGTCTCTTCGCGAACTGGATCTTCCTGCTCGGGGCCGGGTTCGCCATCATCGTCTCCCTGCCGTACGTCGCGCGCCAGAAGCTTCAGGCGGGGGAGTACTACTCCCTGATCCTGTTTGCCGCCGTGGGCATGATGTTCATGGCTTCGGCCCGGGACCTGATGGTGATCTTCCTGGGGCTGGAACTCATGTCCATCGGCGTCTATGCCCTGGCCGGCTTCAATCGGCGCGACCGGCGGTCGGCCGAGGCCGGCCTCAAGTATTTCCTCCTCGGCGCATTCGCCAGCGGCTTCCTGCTGTTCGGGATTGCGCTCATTTACGGGGCGACGGGGAGCGCCAATATCGCAGTGGTGGCCGATGCCGTGCGAGGCGGAACCGCCGTGGGCGCTCTGATGGGTCCGGGAGTGGCGCTGCTGGCAATCGGTTTCGCCTTCAAGGTGTCCGCGGTGCCGTTCCACATGTGGACGCCGGATGTCTACGAAGGCGCGCCGACGCCGGTCACCGCGTTCATGGCCGCATCCGTCAAGGCGGCCGCGTTCGTGGCGTTCCTCCGGGTTTTCCTGGTCGGCCTGGACGGCCTGTACGACCAGTGGTGGACCATCCTCTGGTGGATCGCCGCGGTCACGATGGTCGTGGGTAACGTGATCGCCGTGGTGCAGTCCAACGTCAAGCGCATGCTGGCCTATTCGTCGATCGCCCACGGCGGGTATCTGCTGGTGGCGCTGGTCGCCGCGAACGACGTGGCGGCGGCGGGACTCCTCTTCTACCTCCTGGTCTACACGGTCATGACCATCGGTGCCTTCGCGATCGTCGTCACCGTCGGCAACCAGAGCGAACGCAACTCCATGATCGAGGACTACACCGGTTTCGGGTGGCGGCGTCCGCTGCTGGGTCTTCTGATGACCGTTTTTCTGCTGTCCCTGGCCGGCTTCCCCGGGACCGCGGGTTTCATCGCCAAGTACTACCTTCTGCTGGGAGCCGCCGAGGCAAGGCTGTGGGTGCTGGCGGTCATTTTGGTCCTTACGACGGTCGTCTCCTACTGGTACTACCTGCGCGTGGCCTGGTACATGTGGATGAAAGAGCCTGAGGCAGCGGACGGGCCGCACGTAGCGGCCGTAACGCCCCTGTCGACGCACATCGTCCTGGTCATCGGGGTAGCGCTGGTGATTCTGGGCGGAGTGTTTCCCGATGTCGCCCTGGATCTGGCGGCGGCTTCGGTCGATGGTCTTCGTGAGGCCGTGGGTGGGGCCGCGGCCGCCGCGGGCCCCTGAGTCTCGTCCGCGGATACCGGGCCGCGATGCAGCTGTCCGAGCACATCTTCCGGCAGTACGACATCCGGGGCGTCGTGGGCGAGGATCTGACTTCTGCGGTCGCGGACGCTGTCGGCAGGGCTTACGGTTCCGAACTGCGCTCGCGGCTGCCCGGTGAGGCGCCGCGCGTTGCCGTGGGGGAAGACAACCGACCCTCGTCCCCGGGCTTGGCGGCCAGCCTGGTGCGGGGCCTGAGATCAGCCGGATGCAGCGTCCTTCAGCTGGGCACGGTCCCGACCCCCGTCACCTATTTCAGCGAATACCGGTTCGGGACGGACGGAGCCATACAGATCACCGGCTCTCACAATCCGCCGGAGTACAACGGCATCAAGATGACCATGGGCAAGGCGTCCACGCACGGCGACGGCATCCAGCGCCTGCGGCGTCGCATTCTGGAGCGCGATCTGGCCGTCGGGACAGGGTCCGTCGAGGATGTCGATCCACTCCCTGCCTACGTGGCCGACGTGTCCGCCCGCTTCCGGTTGTCACGTCCGCTGAAGGTCGTCGTCGACTGCGGCAACGGCACGGGTTCGGTCGTCGCGCCACAGTTGCTGGAAGCCATCGGTCTGGAAGTGATTCCTCTGTACTGCGAGTCGGACGGGACCTTTCCCAACCACCATCCGGACCCGACAGTCGACGAGCATGTTCAGGACCTGATCGCCGAGGTGCGAAGGCACGAGGCCGATGCGGGCATCGGCTTCGACGGCGACGCGGACCGCATCGGCGTGGTGGACGACCGGGGGCGCGTCGTTCGGGGCGACATCCTCCTCCTGCTCTTCGGCCTGGATATCCTGCAACGCAGAGGGACCGGGCAACGCCTGGTCTTCGACGTGAAGTGTTCACAGGTCCTTCCCGAGGAGTTCGCGCGGGCCGGGGGCGAGCCGCTGATGTGGAAGACCGGTCACTCGCTCATCAAGGAGAAAATGAGAGAGACCGGTGCGCTGATCGCCGGAGAACTCTCCGGGCACGTCTGCTTTGCGGACGACTACTACGGCTTCGACGATGCCATGTATGCCGCGGGCCGACTCGCGGCCCTGATCGCCGACGCCGACCGGCCACTATCGCGGATCGTCGGCGCGCTGCCCGCCTATGTTGCGACCCCGGAACTACGCTTGGAGGTCCCCGAGGACGTCAAGTTCCCGCTGGTGGAGCGTGCCGTGCGGTATTTCAGCAACCGCTACGACGTGGTTGCCGTCGACGGTGTGCGCGTACAGTTCGGTGACGGATGGGGTCTGATCCGTGCTTCGAACACGCAACCCGTGATCGTGGCGCGATTCGAGGCATCGAGCGCGAAGCGTCTGCGGCAGATCCGGGCGACGATGGAGGACTGGCTCCGCCAGGAGGGGGTGCACATCTGAGGTGAAGGGGCGCCTGGGCCCCTTTCGGGACCTCTGTAACGGGCTTTGCGGTCGATTGTCCCATCCAGCTATCCCCTTGACCCACAGGCCGGGTGATCTTGGGTCACGCCGAAACGCACCCGCCCACCCCTGAGGGACTCTCCCGCAGGCCACGAGGGGTGCGGACGGTTGCGACCCGACACCCCATACCTCGAACGGAGGGAGCGGCAACAATGCTCACGCCGGAGAACCGCCGGAACCGCCAGAAGACCCGATCCTGTTGCGCCGCCCGCCACAAGGGCGAGCCCTACACCATCCCTGGCCAGGTCCTCGGTCTCCTCCTGGTCCTTGTTGCGTCGGCCTGCGACACGGCCGATACCGATCCTCCTCCGCCCGCATCCGATCCCGCCGCGTCTTCGGAGTTGGTGGACATGGCCGCCTTCAACGAGGCGTTCGAAGTGGTCCTCGAGCTTGAGCTGGAAGAGACCGACCAGGCCATGACAGTACAGCCGATGGTCACTCTCGGGGGGGACGGCACCTTCCTGCTGGCGGAGCCGATGGAGGGCCAGGTCAACGTCTATGGCAGCGACGGGCGTCTGCAGCGCGTTGTGGGTGGCCGAGGGCAGGGGCCGGGAGAGTTTCGGCTCCCCCTTACGGCCCACCGAACACTGGATGGCGGCATCGTGGTGGCCGACCTGCAGCTTGCCCGGCTGACCTTTTTTCCGGCCTCCGGGGAGGATCCGGAAATCGTAATGTCTCCGATCACTACGGTGCAGGGAGCCCTGGATCTGGGCGAAGATCGGTATCTGCTGACCGGGATGCTGCAGTCCGAGGGGGCACCGACGCTTCTGCACATCTGGAACCGCCGCACGGGGGACCTCGAGCGCAGTTTTCTCCCCATGGGGGTGCCGGAGGAATCCCTCGGCTACGCACTCACGTTTCAGGGTACCTTCGCTGCGCTGGAGGCGGATACGATCTGGGCGGGGTGGGCCCTGTCGGACACCCTCTACAAGTTCAGCCGCCAGGGGGATCGCCTGAAGGAAATCCCTCTTCCGATGGTGAGACCCATGGGCACCCTCCCGAGGGCCGGGGAGACCGTCCCCGATGCCGACGCTGGCGCTGACCCGTTTGACCGGTTCACCCAGGTGGTACGGGTGTCCGTTCTTGATGACGGCAACCTGGTGGTGACGTCCATGCAGTCGCGAGGTACGGATGCCGTATGGGATCTGCTGATCATCGACCGGACGGGGCAGCAACTGCTGGGTGCGCCCAACATGCCGCAGCTGTTGGCCGTGGAGCAGGGGCTCTTCTACTTCGATGATCCCGCGTCGGTGCTGCCGAATCGGTGGCTTGTGGCGCGTTGGAAGGGTGGTCTCGAGCCATGAGGTGGTCAGTCGGACGCCGCCGCCGCATCTGCTCGACTGCATTCGCCCTGCACCGGGCTGCAGCCACGCTCCTTCTTGCCTGGATGGCTGCCGGATGTTCGCCGCGGGACGGCCGTGTCCCCGGCGTCGGCGACGCCATGCCGGGTCTTGAGTTCCCTGGACGCGGTCCGGCGCTGGTGTGGGTATTCGACGCCCGGGAGTGCCTGGGGTGCACGCTCACCGATCCTGCCAGGACGGTGCGTGCCCTCCAGTATCGGTTGGGCGAGCAGTTCGAGGTGGTCGCAGTGGCGGTGGGCGAGAACGGCGACGCGGACCGCGATCTGGTTGCGGGGTTTCTCGGTTCTCAGCGGATTTCGGCAAGAATCGACGTGCGCAGCCGATCCGACTACGTCCGAGCGTTCGGACGAGCGGAGCCGACTCTGTTCTACATCACGAACGAGGCCGGGGTGATCGAAGCGGTGGTGCCGGCAAGCGAGGCCGAGATCTGGCGTTCGGCGGGGGATTCGCTCGATCTGGCAGGGTTCGTCCAGAGCCTTGCGATGGACGCAGTACGATGAGTCGAGGACGCGGACGCTCCTCGACTCGACTTTGACACTTGAAAGGAATGGAGTTCCAAAATGAAGAAAGGCAGAAGACGTCTTTCGCGCCGCGCCTCGTTGATGCGCGCCGCGGTCATGGGCGCGGCAGTCGCGTTCTCGGTGGGTGCACCGGCTGTGGGGGTTCAGGCAACGCCCGTTGGGGCCGGAGCCGAGGCAAGTCGCCATGTGCGCGAACAGGTGTTCTGGCTTGGGAAGATTGGTATCTGTTGGGGTAGTTGCCCGGGGTACGGTTGGTGTTGTTACGACAATCCGCGCTTCTAACAAGAGGGAGAGAGGAAATGCAAAAGACATTCGGAAGAGTTGCAGGCCGCGCGAGGGGCATTCGCGCGGGCGTGAAGGCGTTGGGTCTGGTCGCGGCGCTGACAGCGGTCGCGCCGGCGCTACCGGACGGCGGCGTGCTGGTCGAGACTATGGCGAGCGCGCAGTCGGGGCCCCACAAACTGGTTATCGGGTTTAACGGATGGAAGTTCTGCACCGACTATGCATGTGGCGGAGCCCCGACCTGTTGCGGTCCCGTCCTGTTCTGAGCACGAAGGCAAACGGCGGGATTGTTCCCGCAGAAGGATGACATCATGCAAGGCAAAACGATGGAGCGCCTGGGGGCAACTTTGGCCAGAAGCGTGAAGGTCGCCGCGGTCGCGGCGGCACTGCTGGTCTCGGCGCCCGGGACGGGAGAACACGCGGCTGCTGCTGCGGCTGCGGTTGAGAACGATCGCTGGAGGGTACAGTTCGGGACCTGGGTCCTGTGCCTGCCGATACGCTGTATGGTCGGCTCGCCCTACTGCTGCGACATGTTCGCGCCACCGGGTCCGATGATGTGACCCGCGCGGCAGGGATGGAAACGCCGTCTCGGTGACGGCGGTTGTATCCGGCGGGCTCCTCACGGTGAGGAGCCCGCCGGCGTTCATGGGCCGCTTGTCGTTGTGCCCTGCCGGATCCAGCGCCCGCGTACCGGACAGAGCGCGAAGTCCAGCACCGAATCCGTGCTGGCCGCTAGAAAGTGCTGACCCCGAGGTCTCCCAGCGTTTCCTTCTCGACGATTTCTTCGGTCCAGAAGATCTCGGCGTAGCGGCGGCGGATCAGCGACCCGTAGGTGGCGTGAACGCTGCGGACCTGTTCGAAGAAGGGACGGTCACCGGCCGGGAACACCTCGCCCATACCGCTCTTGCCGTGAAACTGCGTACCGTAGGCCGACAGCGCCTCGATCTTGCGGTCCATCTGATCCGTAATGTCCACGGCGAACGTCGGTTTGACCGGATCCTCCCGGAAGGAAAGCGCATAGACGATCTTCCGGGGACGATAGGGTTCGCCTTCGATGGGCAGGTTTCGCAACCCTGACAGGAAGGAAGCATCCCGGGCGAGTTCCGCGGCGGCACGGTGGTCAGGGTGACGTCCCCGGGTCCAGTGAGTCACGATGGTTCGTGGCCGTAGCGCACGGATCATCTCTGCGACCACGTGCCGGGAGCGCAGGTCGTTGAACAGCCCGGCATCGGGGAGACCGGCGCAGCGGCGTACCGCAAGACCCATGATCTCGGCGGCCGTGGCGGCTTCTGAAGCCCGCGACTCCCGGGTGCCGCGCGACCCCATTTCGCCGGCGGACAGGTCGAGTACGCCTGTACGCTGTCCGGCGTCCGCGGATTTGATCAGCGATCCGCCGCAGAAGATCTCGGCGTCATCCGGGTGCGCCATGACCGCGAGAACATCGAGCGGCCCGCTCACTCGTATCTGAGGGCGTCGACGGGGTCCAGCTTGGAGGCACGCAGAGCCGGGAGCAGTCCGAAGAGAATCCCGGTGAGGGCGGCCACGGAGAGGGCGGCAAACACCGACCAGATCGGAATCCGCGCAGGCAGGGGTGTGAGCGCGGCGAGCAGTTCGGAGGCTCCCCATCCGACCAGGAGCCCGGCTGCCCCCCCGGCAGCGGTGAGAAGCGACGCTTCGATCAGGAATTGCGACTTGATCTCGCGGCGGGTCGCCCCGATGGCCTTGCGGATGCCGATTTCCCGCGTGCGCTCCGTGACGGAAATGAGCATGATCCCGACCACGCCGATCCCACCCACAAGCATGCCGATCGAGGAAAGCGCCACCATCACCATGAAGAACATGGCCGTGAACTGGTTGAACAGGTCTATGATCTGCTCGCTGCGGATGACGGCGAAGTTGTTCTCGTCGGCGGGTCCGAGTCCCCGCATCGAGCGGAGCGCCGAAACGACCTGGTCTTCGACCTCGCTCGTTTCCACGTCGTCCCGAGGGGCGACCTGGACCATCATGAAGTTCCACCGCGTACGGGCCTTGAGCCGCTTGTCCGCCGCGGTGAAGGGCACCACCGCGAAGTTGCCCGCAACCTCGCCGAAGAGATTGTCGATGGGCCTGAAGACCCCGACTACGGTGAACTGCTCGTTTGCCGCTCTCCGGCCCGCATTGACGCGCACGCGTTTTCCAATCGGATCCAGCTCTCCGAAGACCGTTTCCGCCAGCTCTTCCGATACCACGACCACGCCTCTGGCCTGGGCGACCTCGGCGGGAGTGAAGTCCCTGCCCGCGATGAAATCCCCTCCGGTAAAAGTCGCCCATCCGCTCGAGTTGCCGACCCACTGGATTCCCCGGACCCAGTCCGACTCATAACGCATCGTCGCACCGAATTCATACCTGGCGTTGGCTTCCGCCACCCCGGGCAGAGTCTGAACCCTTCGGATCTCCCGGTTGCTGATCTCGGGCCGATCCCACCACGGCGGTCGCCCCGAGCCATCGGCGGCGATCCGGACGTTGGTGAAGTCGAAAGGCATGAGCGTGAAGCTGCCCGGCACGGACGCCTCGAAAATCTCCATGACCTCGCGGCGGATTCCGCTCACCATCGCGGCTACGGTGACGACGACGCCGACCCCGATTCCTACACCCAACACTGCCAGTGTCGTCCGCATCCAGTTGGCCCGCAGTGCGTCGAAGGCTACGCGGACGCTCTCGCTCAGCACGTGACCGGGTGCTGCCGGCTTTCCGTTCGGCGCACTGGCTCCGCTCCCGCCTCGCCGGGTCATTCGTACCTCAGCGCGTCCACAGGGTCGAGTCTGGCCGCGCGGGAGGCCGGATACACGCCCGAGGCCACGCCCACGCCGACGCCGAGTGCGACGCCGAGGGCCATCCACTTGGGAGCTACGGCCGCCGGCAGGGGGGTCAGCGCACCCAGCAGGATGGTCAGGCCGATTCCGATGCCCACCCCGATCGCGGCACCGACGGCCGAGAGGGTGGCGCTCTCGATGAGGACCTGGACCAGGACATCGCCGCGACGGGCGCCAATGGCCTTGCGAATGCCGATCTCCCGCGTCCTCTCCATTACCGATACCAGCATGATGTTCATGATCACAATTCCGCCCACGACAAGCGAGATGCCGACCAGCCCGGGCAGAGCAAGGAACAGGACCTGACTGATATTGTCCCAGAAGGCCAGGGAGGATTCCGTAGTCTCGGCGGCGAAATTGTCCAGGTCCGCGGGTCTCAGCCGGCGTCTCAGGCGCATGGCCTCGACGGTCTCCTGATGGATGGGCAGGACCAGTTCGGGGGCATCGGCCTTGATGATGATCTCGTCTACGATGCCGTGCGGATTGACGAATCTCTGAACCGGCGAGCGCGCCGGAGCGATAGCCAGGTTGTCCAGGGAAACGATCAGAAACGATCCCTGCTCCTCCAGAACGCCCACGACCCGGAAGGGAAAGCCGCGAAGCCGCACCGTCCTGCCGACCGGATCGAGACCTTCGAAGAGGACCTCGGCCGTGGCCTTGCCCAGAACAACCACGGGCGCGCCCTGGTCGGCCTCATGCCTTGTGTACGCCCGGCCGCGTTCGACATTCCAGTTGCGGATCTCGAAGATCTCCGCCGACGCACCAACGATGTTCACGTTCTCGACCTTGAGCCCGGTGTCCGATTCGAGCTCCCCTCCGGCATCGGACTGTGCTCCGATCGTCGCCGACAGCGTGATCCTGTCGCGAAGATACTCCAGGTCGTCGAAGGTCAATCGCGGCGCACGGGCCCATGCCCTCCACTGCTCGGGCGAGGGATCCACCGCCTCTCTGGGCATCCTGCCCACCCGGACGGTGTTCACGCCCATGACCCTTTCGGTGAGGGTGCCGCGGATGTAGCGGTCCGTTCCCTCCACGATGCTCACCACGAGGATGAGGAACATCACGCCCACGATCACACCCAGCAGGGTGAAGAAGCTCTTCAGCTTCTGGGTGCGGATCTGCTCCCAGGCCAGGCGCACGCCCTCGAGGAACTGCATTCAGACGACTCGATTGTTGCGAAGTGTCACGGTCAACCCTGCTCGTCCCGCGTGTCGTCCGCATCGTCGCTCTCGTCCGCCCGAACCTGATCTCCGTCCTCCAGGGTTCGGACGACCTGATAGGGTCCGCTGACGACCGAGTCCCCGAGCGACAGCCCGGAGATCACCTCGAAATACTCCTGGCCGGCGATTCCGACCGCGACCGGCGTGAAGGTGACCTCGCCATCCCGGATCACAAAGACTCCCTCGATCGGATCGGGCACTTCGCCGTCGCCGTCGCCCGCGCGCTCGTCGTCGTCCTCGGCGTCCGGTTCGCGCAGGGTAAGCGCGATGATCGGAATGCTCAACTGATCGACGCGTGTCTCGGTGATCAGTTCGGCGGTGGCGGAGAGATCCGGGCGCAGCTCGACCTCCGGACTGTCGAGGGTCACGACCACCTCGAAGTCGATGGTCGGCGTCTGTCCCGTGCCGGCGGCCTGCGACGGCGGACGGATGGCGCTGTTGCCGATCTCGGTGACGACCCCCGGGAAATCCAGATCCGGGAACGCGTCCAGCTCGACTGTGGCGCTATCGCCCAGGGTGATCTCGGGCACATCGGTCTCGTCCACTTCGAGGACGACTTCCATCACGGAGAGATCCGATACCGTCAGCACCAGGCTGCCCGGGTTGTTCATCGTGCCGACGATCACCGTCTCGCCCTCTTCGACGTTGAGACGGGTAACCCGGCCCGCCATGGGTGCGGTGATGATGGTCTTGGCGAGCTGGTCGCTAGCCTCTTCGAGGGCGGCCCGGGCCTGGTTGACCCCGAATTCCGAAGACTCGAGGAGGGACCGCTGGACTTCCAGGTCGGTCTGCGCGTTGTCGACCTCCTGCCGGCTTACCAGCAACGGCTCGCGGGCGTGCAGCGAGTCGAGGCGTTCCGCTTCCCTCTCCGCGCGCAGGTAGTTCGCTCGTGCCTGCGCCACCTGGGCCTGTGACTGGCTGAGATTCGCCCGGCTGCGGTTGACCGCCGCCTGGTAGCGCGTGGGGTCGAGGCGCAGCAGCACCTGTCCTTCCTCCACGTCCTCGCCTTCGTCCACCAGCAGCTCCGCCACTCGCGCGGAGATGTCCGAACTGATATCCACCTTTCGGCGCGCGCGGACGTTGCCGCTGGCCGTGACGGTCGCCACCAGGTCGCGCCTGTCAACGGTCTCGATCCGGACCTCGATTCCCTGTTGGCGCCGGCCGTTCATGCTCAGCCCGGCGGCCAGGACCAGCAGGACCGCGATCCCGGTCCCGATCATCACCTTGGTTCTGGTTCTCATGTCGTTCTTATGGATTCCTTAGAGGCATGCCGACGACCGCTTCGAGGTCGGCGACTGCGTCGTGATAGATGAATATCGCCACGATACGCTCCCGGTCGGCTCGCGCCTTCACCGTCTCCGCTTCCACCAGATCGATGAAGTTGGAAAACCCCAGGCGGTATCGTTCCTGCGCCAGGCGCAATTGCTCGTCGGCCAGCGCCTGATTGCGCTCCTCGATAAGGGCGCTCTCGTAGGCGGTGCGGACCAGCGCGACGCTCGACTCGATATCCGCGCGCAAGGCCAGCTCCTGCTCCCGGATACGGAACCGGTTGTCGTTCAACTGGGCACGGGCGCTCTCCAGCTCCCTCTGGCGGCCAAGCCCCTGGAATATCGGGATCGAGACCTGCAGGCCAACCGAGGGCGGCTGGCTGGTGAAGTTGAACGGAAACGCCTGATTCTCGGCCCGGATGGCCTCGATCGCGGACTCGGGAGTCGCCAGGAGGCTGCAATCCTGGGGCACCGGAGGGTTCGGAAGGAGTGAGACGAGGTCGTTCAGCGCCAGGCACTGCTGCACCCTGGCCGTCCCGGCGGCGATCGCCTGCGCCTCCTGGCCGGCGGTGCTGCTGGCCTGCCGGGTGAAACCGCTCCAGCCCGCCGACACGGACAGGCTGGGGAAGTAGGATGAGCGGGCGATGCTCACGTCGTAGCGGGAGGCTTCCTCCTGCGCCCGCATCGCCTGAAGATCGGGGTTGTTGCCGATCGCCGCCTGATAGAGATCCCCGGGCGTCCATTCCGGCTGGGTCACCGAAAACGTCGTCGCCAGTGTCGGCTCGGCGTTCAGGTCCACACCGATCTGCTGAAGGAGCCGTATTCGGGACGTCTGCACGCCGGTGCGCGACTGGATCAGGGTGACTTCCGCGCGGCCCACGTTCACTTCCGCCTGCCTGACGTCGATGGCGTTGCCGGATCCCACCTCCTGGCGTCCCTGGGCGAGCCGCAGATTGATCCGGGCCCGCTCGAGTTCCTGCTCGGCAAGCGTCAGACCCTCACCCTGGCGCAACACCTCGAGGTATGCCTTCGTAACCCCCAGACGGAGCGCTGCCTCGGTGCTGCGGATCTGCGCCTGCGTGGCGTCGCGCGATCTGCGGGCCTGGCCGGGAGCCATCAGCTTGCGCCCGTCCATCGAGAAGTTCACGCCGGCGTTGTACGAGCTGAACAGGAAGGAGGGCTGATCCTGAAAGCCGAGCTGATCGGCGGTGATGCTCCCGAACCGCTGTTCGCCCGCCCCCTGCCAGGAGAGGGAAGAACTCAGCGAAGCCGAGGGGAGCCAGGAGCCATAGGCCGAGGTCAGGTTCCAGTTTGCGACCTGCAGGTCGTTCCGGACCGCCTGCACGCCGGGGTTGTTGCGCAGCGCCACCCGGAGCGCCTCCTCCAGGGTCAGCGAGGCGGAAAGCCTGTCCTGCGCGCGCAAGGGCGACGCAAAGGCGGTACCCGCCACGAGAGCCACGAGAATCCACGCCGGCCATCCGGCCCGGAACACCATCCGCTTGTCCACCACGATCTCCTCCCTCGTCTCATCGGGACCCCTGGCAGGGATCCTGCACGCGCCGAACCCCATACGCGGTCGGCACGCTTCCAGTTTCGGTCTACGGCTCAGGTGCCCGTTTGGTTCAACCCCCGTATTCCCTTTGCGCGACGAAGCCGTCCGTCGGCACCTCCACCCGCACGAGCCTGCCGCTCCCGTCGAACCACACCGTCCGGACCTGATCGCCGGACACGATCCGCACCCGGGTCGCTTCCACCTGCTCACCCTGCAGCGTGATGGTCTCGGACCCGATGTCCAGATCCGCGGCCCAGTCTTCCCTTTCGGATCGTGGTTCGAATGCGTGGAGCGTCATGTCGGCGGTCCCGCGCGCCAGGAAGCCGCCGATGACGAAATAGTGGTGGGCGACCCCGGCATCGAAGATCATCGTTCGCGCGCTCGCCCTGAACTCCTGTTCCTCCTCGCCCCATGGCGCGACGGTGACTCGCCGCAGTCGATCGCCCGCATTCAGGACGCGAACTTCGAGCGTATCGGCGCCCCTGACGATCGCGGCGTACTCGGAAAACGCCATGGCTGGACCGACGGTCCGCAGGATCGTCGTGACGACACGGCCATCGTTCATTCTTACTGCACCGCGTGCGAGCGTCTCCTGGGCCTCTCCTGAACCGATCCGCTGGATCGTGAAGTCCTCCGTTCCCATCTCCGAGCCGTCCAGGAACAGTCGGAAGCGCCCCCGGTCCACCTGCTGTCCCGGGAGCTCTCCGCCGGGCACCCAGAACGCCAGGACGGTTGCGGCGACGGCAGTGAGGAGGCTGCCCGCAAACCACGGCGTTCTGCGCGAAGGAAAGTCGTGATCCATTAGATTAACAATAACGGCAAAAGGAAGGGGTCAGGCCTATGTCCAAGTGGGACTCGCCGGAGCCCCGCAGCCCGTGACCGGCCGGAACACCTCCGCGGAGAGGTCGGAGTCCGCCGGCCATCTTCTATGGGCGGGGCTCTTCTGTCTTGTCGTGTGGACGCGCCTCGACACTACCTGGTTGCTCGCGGCCGCCGCTCTGCTCCTGTCGTGGGCCGCCGTAGGGAAGCAGGGCGGCTGGCGCCACGGCATCTCGGTCGTCCTGCTTTCCGCGGGTGTGGTCGCCGGCTTTTTGGGAGACGCCGCCGATCGTCGCTTTGCCGAAGGCTGGGACCAGTACTGGGAGGAGCGGCGCGAGAGCGTCGCCGAGCAGCTGGCCGCGGAGTTCGACGCGCTGGTGGTCCAGGGCGATGCCACGGTAGACCGGCTGGCGCGCGCCGCCTCGGTGGACGTTGGAGACGGGCCTCTGCAGGACTCGCTTCGGACCCTGCTGGAGGACACGGGGATGACCGCGGCGGCCGTCATCGGTTCCGATGGCGGGCTGCTTGCCTGGGAGGGGAGTCATCAGGGCCGGCTCCCGAAGGATGTTCTCGCGCAGATGGGGCGGTATGCGTATGCGGGGACGCCGCTGTTCTCGTACCTGTACTTCACCAGGATGCTCCCGGAAGCCCGCGGTACGGCGGTGGTGGCGGTGCTGGTCCGTTCGGACCTGCCGGAGTTCTTCGCCTCGGGGCTGGGTGATTTTTCGTCCCGCTTCCGCGAACAGACCGGCGAGCGGATCAGGATCTCGCGCTCGGACCGGACATCGGGACCGGGCGTATTCGATTTCGGATGGCCCGACGAGACGCTCCTCAGCATCACGATCGACGAGCCGGCACAGGACGTGCGGCGCGCGGAGGAGCGGGGTCGCTGGGCCAGGATTGTCGCCGCGCTCGCTGCGCTGGTGTGGCTTGTCCTGTCCTTCGGCGTCCCGAGGGCCAACCTCGCGTACTCGGTCGCGATGCTGGGAATCGGTGCAGCCGTGCTGCCCCTGGACGGGCTGTTCAGAAGGCCGGAGCTGGTGGATCCGGCCACGTTCGCGCTTCTCGGCCCGGTGCCGCTGACACTGGGGCGTGTCGTTCTGCTGTGCATCGCGATCATGCCGGCCGCCGTGCTGACCCTGCCGAGATGGCGTCCGGGAATCGGGGGGTGGGCCCCGCCGCTGGTGGTGGCCGTGTTGTTTCCGCTGGTCCTCGCGTGGATGGAGGGAAGCGCATCGCCGGAACTCATGGGGACTACGGACGGCCGCTGGATCGTTTTCCAGACCACTGTCGCCATGATCCTGGCCGTTGTTGGGTCGGTCGCGCTCGCCTGGCGCCCCGGAGCCGGGGCGGGGGGCGGACCCGGGTTCGTGGCGCTTGGCCTCGCGGCAGCCGGTGCACTCGGGATCCTGGTGGCCATCGCCGTGCGGACCGGACCTGCCGTCGCTCCGCTGCTGGCGGCGCTGTGGGGCGTACCCGCGGTGGCGGTGGCTCGTGGACTCGGGGGATTCCGTCCACAGTCGTACCTCCACTGGTTCTGCTCCTTCTGGTTGTCCGCAACCGCGGTTCTGCCGTTCACGTGGTCAATGCGCACGGAGGCGCGCATGACGATCGCCGAGGAGCAGATGCGACGTCTCGGCGTCACGTCGGAACCGGGTGTCGAACCGCTGCTGGAGCGCTTTGCGGAGCAGATCGATTCGCTGGACCGGGCGGGCGCCGGAGACGTGGAGATGATGTACCAGGCCTGGGTCGGCAGCGACCTCGCCGGCAGGGGAACCGCCATGTTCCTGACGTTGTGGTCGGCGGACGATGTCCCCGTGCAGGAACTGCGGCTGGGCGTCAAGGGCGACCGTCCGGATGTCGTTGTCGACCTCCTCCCCCAACTCCGGTCGGCCGGGACGGGCGAGTACCATGATCCGGACGACCTCGACGTCCACCACCTCATCGCCGTTTCACTGGCCGACGGCCGGCTCGTGACCGGGACCATTCCCCCGAGGCGCACCATCGACGCGCCGTCACCCCTAGGTCCGCTGTTCGCCTCGGTTGAGGAGGAGGGCGACCAGGAGTTCCTGACGCTGGTCCAGACCCCTCCGGGTCAGGATGCGGAAGGGGCGCGGGAGGTGGAATGGAGACGCAACCAGGAAGGGTGGAGGGCCGAAGGTGTGGCTCAATACCCCGACGGCCCGTATTCGGTCTTCTATACCATCAGCATCCCCAACCTCTCGGTCATGCTGGCGCGGGCGACATTGCTGATGGCTCTCGGTCTCGCCGTGTTCTCGGCCCTGTGGCTGCTCAGCGTCACCATCCTGGGATTCAGGCTTCCGGCGCGAGTCGACTGGCGGGGTCTGCTCACGTCGTTCCGCGCACGGGTGACCCTCACGCTCTTCGGGTTCTTCATCCTGTCCAATGTGCTCTTTGGCACGCTCGCCTATCGTACGCTGGCCGGTGCCTCGGAACGCACCGCCACGGCACTGGCGGAGCGGGTGGTCGCGCAGATCGCCGAGGCATACCTGGAGGAGGGTGGGTCGATGGAGTTGCTGGCGCGGCGCGTGGGCGCGGATCTGCTGGAATACCGCGAGGGTGAGCTCGTGGGCGGCTCGGTCGATGAGCTGATCGAACTGGGGCTCTACGAGGGGTGGGTGGACCCCGACATCTACGATGCGCTGGAAACACGGCAGAGACTCCGGGCGACCCAGGTGGAGAACCTCGGCGACTGGCGCTACGTGATCGCGCACAGACGCCTGCCCGATGGCGACATCGTGGCGTCTCCGGTCCCGTTGCGGGCGGGTGCGGCCGCGTTGCGCCGGCGGGACGTCGCCGACCTGCTCGGATTCGCCATCGTGCTCGGCCCGATTCTGTCGCTGGGACTCGCCCTCTTCGTGGGCAGGGCGTTGACGCGGCCGATCCAGACACTGCAGGTGGCCTCCGAGCGGGTGGGGAGCGGCAATCTGGCCGTGCACCTGCCGGAGGACCGCGTCGACGAGTTCGGATCGGTCTTCGCGGCGTTCAACCGCATGGTGCTGCGCCTGGACGACGCGCGCCAGGAGCTGTTGCGGACGACGAGGCGCACAGAAGCGATCGTGGAGGAAGCGGCCACGGGGGTGATCGCGGTGAACCCGACCGGGCACGTGACCGTGGCCAACCCGCGTGCGGAGTCGCTGCTGGCAACGTCCCTGGTGACCGGCGAGCCCGTGCCACGAGCGGGCAAGTACGCGGCGGAACTGGCTGCGTGGCTCGACGGCTACATGCGGAGCGGTTCCGTGGAGGCGGATGGGGACTTCAGATGGGGCGGCAAGCGAATCCAGGTGCGAGCCAGGCGCATCGTACAGGAGGGCCGCGGGGGCGGCGTTGTGGTCAATCTCGAGGACGTCACCGATGAACTCCGCAGCGAGAGGATTCTGGCCTGGGGTGAAATGGCGAAGCAGGTCGCCCACGAGGTGAAGAACCCGCTGACGCCGATCAAGCTCTCGGTGCAGCATCTGCGGCGTGCGTGGAACGACAGGAGAAGCGATTTCGGCCGAATCCTGGACAGGAACGTGGGCGCGATACTGGGCGAGATCGACCGGCTCGCCTCGATCGCGCGTGGTTTCTCCCGGCTGGCGTCGCCCGGCGCCGCCGACGCGGGCCCGCTGGTCGCGGTCGACCCGGGCGAGGTGATCAGGGAACTCCTGAACCTTTACCAGGGCGGTGGCGAAACCGCGATTCGTTTTGAAAGCGAATTGCCGGCCACGCTACCTCGGGTTGTCGCGCGCCCGGACGAACTCAAGGAGGTCCTGCTCAACCTGCTGGAGAACGCGCGGGCCGCGATGCCTGGCGGCGGCGTGGTGCGCATCGGCGCTGTCGAGCCATCGGACGGGTCGCAAATAGTGGCGGTGATCGTGGAGGATGAGGGGTCCGGCATCCCCGACGAGCTGCTCCCACGTATTTTCGAGCCGCAGTTCTCGACGCGGTCCACGGGAACCGGTCTCGGGCTCGCGATTGCCAAGCGGCTCGTCGATTCGTGGGGTGGTACGGTGGACGTTCAGAGCAAGGTCGGCCGGGGCACCCGTGTGAGAATCGGTCTGCAGGTGCATGATCCGCAGGCGGAGGAGCGGCATTAGGACCTTGGCGGCCCGGTCGTGCGAGAGTAGAATGATCCTGTGCTTCAGATGACTCCAGCCCGGCCCGGCGATTCGAACTCGCGGGCAAGCGGACGTACCCTTCCCGTTCCCGTCGGCATTGCAGGGTGGATCGACGAGCGTTCTCCGGGGATCGCCGAGCGCTGGGCGTCGGGACTGTTGGCGAACGGCGAATCCTGGGCGAGGGACGTCCGTCCGGTCGCGAGGCCGCTCTGCCGCGGGCTGGTGTCCTTTCTGCCCGGCATGCTCAGCGCCTACCGGGCCCAGATCCTGCCGCTCTGGTCGGAAGGTGCCGAACTCTTCGGATCAGTGGCCGCCCGGCGCGGGCTTTCCGCCGGCGAAGTGATCGAGGAATTCCAGCTGCTGCGGGAAGTCATCCTGAGGATGATGTTCGAGCGTCCTCCCCCGAGAACCGAGGATGGGTTGCCGCTTCGCGAGATCCTCCACCTCAACCGGGCCGTCGACATCGGGGTGACGCAGGCCAGCGTCGGCCACACGGACCTCCTGTTCTTCAGCCTGATCCATGACTCGGGTGTTCCGGCCCCCCTCGATGCCGACGACCTGAACGAGGTTTGCGAACAGATCCGCACACTCCAGGCGGAGGGCCGGCGGATCGTGGTCCCGCAGCGAGGGTAGACGATGCCCGCACCGGGCGGGATGCCTCCCGGCGAGTTCCGCGAGTCGGGCCACCGCTTTGTCGACTGGGTCGCCGACTATCTGGCGGGGATCGACGAGTACCCGGTTCTGGCCAGGGTCCAGCCGGGCGAGGTGCGCAATGCGCTCGGAAGCGAGGCGCCGCAGACCGGCGAGACGATGGAAGCGCTGCTCCGGGACTTCGAGGGGGTGGTTCTGCCCGGCGTCACGCACTGGAATCATCCGGCGTTCTTCGCGTACTTCGCGATCTCCGGATCGGGTCCCGGGATTCTGGCGGAGCTGCTCGCCGCGGCGCTCAACGTCAACGCGATGGTGTGGAAGAGTTCCCCCGCGGCAACGGAGCTGGAAGAGGTCACCCTGGACTGGCTGCGCGGCTTCCTGGGGTTGCCGCCGGACTTCATCGGCACGATCAACGATACCGCTTCCACCTCCACCTTTTCCGC
This sequence comes from Gemmatimonadota bacterium, assembly GCA_009844885.1. Taxonomy (GTDB): domain Bacteria; phylum Gemmatimonadota; class Gemmatimonadetes; order Longimicrobiales; family Gaopeijiaceae; genus Bin94. The sequence continues at coordinate 58,345 of VYAQ01000316.1, read as the reverse complement.
GCTGGCCGCGGCACGGGAGAAACTGCTGCCCGAGGCCCGGGAGCGGGGTCTGGCCGGAGGGCCGCCGGGACGCGTGTATACGACCGCCGAGGCTCACTCGTCGGTGCTGAAGGCAGTGCACGCGCTGGGTCTCGGCCGCGAAGGCGCACGCGTGGTGGCCACGGGTCCACAGCGGGGCATGGACCCGGCAGCCCTCGCCGACGCGATCGACCGTGACGCTGCGTCAGGATGTCGCCCCCTTGCGGTGGTGGCGACGATCGGAAGCACGTCGATCAACGCGGTCGATCCGATCGCCGGGGTCGCCGAGGTCACGGCGGAGCGGGGCATCTGGCTGCACGTGGACGCGGCCTACGCCGGCGTGGCGGCCGCGCTGCCGACCATGGCTGCCCACTTCGCGGGCTGGGAGCGCGCGGATTCGATCGTGATCAATCCGCACAAGTGGCTCTTCACCCCGGTCGACTGCTCGGTCCTCTATGTCCGCGACCCGGCCGCGCTGCGCGCCGCCTTCTCCCTGACGCCGGCGTACCTGGAAACGCGCGAGCAGGGAGTCACGCACCTCATGGACCACGGTCTGGCGCTCGGCCGTCGGTTCCGCGCCCTCAAGCTGTGGTTCGTCATGCGGTACTTCGGCCAGAAGGGTCTGCGCGCGCATCTGGCGCGCCACATTGCCCTCGCCAGGCGGCTCGCCGAAAGGGTCGACGCCGAACCGGGCTGGGAGCGCTGGCGTCCAACCCCGTTTTCGCTGGTCGTCCTGCGCCACGCGCCGGCCGCCGCCGACGGCAAGCGGCGCGACGCCCTCAATCTCGCGCTCATCGATCACGTCAACCGGAGCGGGACCGCCTTTCTGGCACAGACGGAGATCGACGGGGAGATGTGGCTGCGCTTCGCGATCGGCAACATCCACACGCGTGCGAAACATGTCGACTCGACGTGGAAGGCGTTGCGCGCCGGCGTCGGGGCGGTGACGGGCTGAGTCCAGCCGCGGCGCGAAACCGGGTCCCCTACAGGCCAGGCCTCGCCACTAGGCCTCGCGCACCTCCTTCACCAGCTCCGACATCTGATCCTTGGCGTCTCCGAAGAACATCAGGGTGTTGTCCATGTAGAAGAGGTCGTTGTCGATGCCGGCGAAGCCCGGGCTCAGCGAGCGCTTCATCACGATGACGGTACGCGCCCTGTCCACGTCCAGGATCGGCATCCCCGCGATGACGGAATCCGGGTCGCGGGCGGCCGGGTTCACGACATCATTGGCACCCACGATCAGCACCACGTCCGTCGAATCGAACTCGGCGTTGATGTCGTCCAGGTCGAGAAGCTTGTCGTATGAGACATCCGCCTCGGCCAGAAGCACGTTCATGTGACCGGGCATCCGTCCCGCCACCGGGTGCACGCCGAAGCGCACCGTCACCCCACGATCCTCGAGCAGGTCGCAGACCTTCTTGAGCTCGTGCTGGGCCTGTGCGACGGCCAGCCCGTAGCCCGGCACCACGGCGACCGAACCGGCGTAGGCCAGCACCATCGCCGCCTGCTCCGCGTCGACGTCCCGCACCGGGCGCTCACCTGTCTTCGCCCTGGCCGTCTGCCCTTCCGTGCCGAACGCCCCGAACGCCACGTTGCCCAGCGAGCGGTTCATGGCCTTGCACATGAGCTGCGTCAGGATCAGGCCCGCCGCGCCGACCAGTGATCCCGCGATAATCAGGATGTAGTTGTTCAGCACGAACCCGGTGGTCGCCGCCGCAATCCCCGAGTAGGAGTTGAGCAGGGACACGACGACCGGCATGTCGGCGCCGCCGATCGGGATGACCAGGAGCACGCCGAGGATCAGTGCCCCCGCCACGAGCGCCGCAAAGAACGGGCCGCTGATCTCCAGCGCGCCCATGCCGAACACCGGCGCGACGCTGTTTGCGACGCCGACGTGCGCGAGGCTGGCGCCGATCAGCAGGACGGCAAGGAAGAGGAGGGCGTTGAAGGTCTTCTGGAGAGGGAACGTCACGGGACTTCCGGTTACCACGCCCTGTAGCTTGCCGAAGGCGATGAGGCTGCCCGAGAAGGTCACGGCGCCGATCAGCGTGCCGAGCACGATCGTGACGCCGACACCGAGTTCGAGCGCCGGTCCGCTTCCGCCGGCACGGAGGAACTCGGCAGCCGCGACCGCCGCCGACGCGCCGCCTCCGAAGCCATTGAAGACCGCGACCAGCTGAGGCATGGCGGTCATCTGTATGTACCGGGCCAGAATCCCCCCGATCGCGGCGCCGGCCACGACCGCGGCCACCACGGTCGTCCAGTCGAGAATCTCATGATCCAGAAGCGTGACAACGATGGCAAGCAGCATTGCCAGGGACGCACGGGCATTCCCGGAGCGTGCCGTCGCCGGAGAAGAGAGCTGCTTGATCCCGGATACGAAGAGAACCGCCGAGATCAGGTAGGCGATTTGGGTGATGGTAGTTGATTCCACGTTGACCTCAGCGTTTCCGGAACATCTGCAACATGCGGTCGGTCACCATGAAGCCGCCGACCACGTTGATCGTCGCCATCACGATTCCCGCGGTTCCGAGGACCTTCACCCACGGTTGGTCGGCGGCACCGGTGACGACCAGGGCGCCGATGATGGCGATGCCCGAGATCGCGTTCGCGCCGGACATCAGCGGTGTGTGCAGGGTCGGGGGGACCTTCGAGATCACCTCCTTCCCGGCGAGGGTGGCGAGTACGAAGATGTACAGCAGGATCAGCAGTTCACCCATGGGTTCGTCACTCCGTAGCGGACGCCAGCGTCGCTCTGACGCGTTCGTTCCTGATTTCGCCGCCGTGGGTGACGCAGGTGGCGGCGGTGATTTCGTCGTCGAAGTCGATCTCTCCCTCATCGTCGAAGAGGTCGTCCACGAAGCTGGCCAGGTTGCGGGAGTACATCTGGCTGGCGTGGAAGGGCAGCTCGGCCGGCAGGTTCGTCGGCCCCATCACGGTCACGCCGCCGTGGTCGACCGACTCGCCGGCCACCGTGACCTCGCAGTTGCCGCCCGATTCGGAGGCGAGATCGACGATCGCGCTGCCGGGCCGCATGCTTGCAACCATCTCCTCCGTGATGAGCACGGGGGCGGCTCTGCCCGGGATCTGTGCCGTCGTGATGACCAGGTCCTGGTCCCTGATGTTGGCCGCGATCAACTCCAGTTCGCGCTGGTGCTGCTCCTCGGAGAGCGCCTTGGCGTAGCCTCCCTCGTCTTCGGAGCTCTCATCCAGCGCGGCCTCCAGGAACTTCGCGCCGAGGCTCTGTACCTGCTCCTTCACGGCGGGCCGGATGTCGAACGCCGAGACCACCGCTCCCAGGCGGCGCGCGGTCGCGATGGCCTGGAGTCCGGCCACCCCCGCGCCCAGGACGAGCGCCTTTGCCGGACGGACCGTGCCCGCCGCGGTCGTCAGCATGGGAAGGAACCGCGTCATGGCGTCGGCGCCCATCAGAACGGCCTTGTAGCCCGCCACCGTCGCCTGCGAGGACAGCACGTCCATCTTCTGCGCCCGCGTGATCCTCGGGATCAGTTCGACCGCAAACGAGGTCACGCCCCGGTCCGCCAGCGCCTCGATGGCGTCGGTCGGACCCAGCGGGTTGAGGTGGCATACCAGCACGGCCCCGGAGGGCAGCGCGCCGACCTCCTCCGGCGAAGGAGGCTGCACCTTGAGGACGACGCGGGCTCCGTCGAGCAGGGCGTCGCGGTCCGGCACCACCGTGGTCTCCACCTCCGCGTAGTCCGCGTCCGGGAAGGAGGCGCCGACGCCGGCGCCGGCCTGGATACGAAGGTCCCAGCCCCGCTTCCGGTACTGCCGCGAGACGTCGGGCACGAAGGCGACCCGGCGTTCACCCGGTTGGCTCTCAGCCAGGATAGCGATTGTCATCAGTGTATTCTCCCGGTCAAAAACCCGACCAACTTGCACTCTTGCAACGCGTTTCGCCAGCCCCCCGCGCACAGTCGGCCCTCATATCCCCCCCGCCCGCACCGGAGGGTCCTTGAATCTGGCCGTTTCAGCCATGCCAGCGCCCCCGTTGCGGGAATACCCTTCGTGCGTCCAGTCCACGGTTCGCGCAGAAGCCGGTCGATTCAGCCATACGGAGGGGTTCATGCTGGCAGTCGTTCATTCCTGTTGGGTGCACGGCGTCGAGGGACAGCCGGTCAGGGTAGAGGTAAAGGTCCGCAACGGACTGCCCATCTTCACGGTCGTCGGCCTGCCGGCGGGTGCGGTGCGCGAAGGAAAGGAGCGCGTCTACGCGGCGTTCGCGCAGGCCGAGCTGTCGTTTCCTCCCCGACGCGTGACGGTCAACCTCGCGCCGGCGGACCTTCCGAAGTCGGGCTCGGGGTTCGACCTCCCGATCGCAGTGGCGCTGCTGGTGGCCGAGAACCACGTGCCGGCGGACGCGACTGCCGACGCTGCCTTCGTCGGTGAACTGGGACTCGACGGCTCGGTGCGACCGGTGCGGGGCGCGATTGCACTCGCCATGAGTTGCCGATCCGAAGGGACTGGCCGCCTTTTCGTGCCGGCGGGCAACGCCCGCGAGGCGTCTGCCGTGCCGGGAGTGGAGGTGGTGCCGGTGTCCTCGCTGGAAGAGACTGTGGGGATTCTCCGGGGAGAACGTGATCCGCTCCCTGTTCCGGATGGCGCAGCGAGACCCCCTCCGGCGCTTCCCGACCTCGAGGATGTCCGCGGCCAGCATCTGGCGAAGCGGGCGTTGGTGGTCGCGGCCGCAGGCGGGCACAGCCTCCTCATGGCGGGCCCGCCCGGCGCGGGGAAAACGATGCTCGCCAAGCGGCTTGCCGGACTGCTCCCGCCGTTGCGGGAGGCCGAGTCGCTCGAGGTCACCAGGGTACATTCGGTTGCCGGACTCCTGAGCCGGGATCGGCCCGTGAAGACCCGGCGACCCTTCCGGGCGCCACATCACACGATCTCGGCGGGAGGGCTCATCGGGGGAGGCAATCCGCCACGTCCGGGCGAGATCAGTCTGGCGCATCTCGGGGTACTGTTTCTCGATGAACTGCCGGAATTCAGCCGGCGAGTGCTCGAAACGCTGCGGCAACCGATCGAGTCCGGCTGTGTCCGCATTGCGCGCGTTCGTCACACGGTCACCTTTCCGGCCGGTTTCCAGTTGATCGCGGCAATGAATCCGTGCCCGTGCGGACTGGACGGCGAGGGTTGCATCTGCGCGGACCGGGACATCGCCCGCTACAGGTCACGCCTCTCGGGCCCCCTCCTGGACAGGATCGATCTGCAGGTCCGGATGCCCCCGGTCACCTGGAGGGAACTCACGGCGGGGGACGGGGTGCCGGCCTGGGGCACGGAGGCGGCCCGCGACCACGTCCGGGAGGCCAGGATGCGCCAGACCGCCCGCCACGGCGACGCGCTGGCATGCAACGCCATGATGCGCTCGCGCGATGTACTGAGATTCTGTGCGCTGTCGGACACAGGGGCCGAATTGCTGGAAGCCGGGGTCGCTGCCTACCAGTTGTCCGCGCGTGCCGTGCACCGTACCCTGCGCGTCGCGCGCACGATCGCTGATCTCGGGGGCAGGGATCTCATCGATGCGCCTCAGGTCGCGGAGGCGCTGCGGTTGCGGTCGGGACTTCACCGGATGTCTCCGGGCCGCGGCACGTGACGCCCTTGTTTGCCGGCCCGTCCCGGCATTAGCCTGCCATCGTAGCAGTGCACGGGAAAACGAGCCCGAGGAGCTTGCGGAACAGCCGTGGGCGCCGGTGGAGGCGAATCTCAAGCGGATGCACTCGTCAGGGATGGACCGCGCGAATCACTACATGGACTATGCCGCCACGTCGGCGGTGCGCCCGCCCGAAGTTGCGGCGGCGGTGGCGGAATTCCTGCGGGGAAACGGCTGCACGCCGGGAAGAGGGGGACACTCCGGGGCCACCGAGGCCGCGCGGATCGCGTTTCGCTGCCGCCGCGCCCTGGCACGCCTGCTGGGATTGCCCGGGGACCCCGGACGCATCGCCTTCATGCACAACGCCACGCACGCTCTGAACACGGCGCTCTGGGGCCTGTTGGACGAAGGCGACGTCCTGGTCATCTCCCAGTACGACCACAACGCCGTGTTCCGGCCCGCGCACTACCTCGCAGCCTCGATGGGTGTGGAAGTTCGAATGCTGTCGGGCAGCCCCGACGGGAGCGTCGACATGGACGAGGCCGTCAGGCTCCTGGACGGAGCGCGCGTGCTCGTGGTCAACGTCGCGTCGAACGTGCTTGGCACGCGAATGCCGGTCGAGCCGCTCGCCGCGGCCGCTCGCGGCGCCGGCGCGGTTGTCGTCGCCGATGCGGCGCAGTCGGCCGGCCACCTGCCGCCTTCCGCCTCTCCGGAGGCGGACGTGATCGCCTTCACGGGTCACAAGGGGCTCCTGGGTCCGCAGGGGACGGGGGGGTTGTGGGTGAGGGAAGGCCTGGAATGCCGGTCGCTGCTCTGCGGGGGCACCGGCGGTGACTCGCGCCGCCGCCGAATGCCCAAGGCCATGCCCGACCGACTGGAGGCAGGGACGGGCAATTCGCCCGGAATCGCGGGGCTCCTGGCGGGGTGCCGGTTCCTCGCTGAAGCCGGCACGCGGGCGATCCACGCTCGCGAGATGGCCCTGAAGGGCAAGTTGTTCGACGGGCTGTCGGGGATCCCGGGCGTCACGATGCTGTCGCCGTGGGCGCCGGACGGAGTGCCGGTCGTGACTGTCAAGGCGGAGTCGATGGACGCCGCGGCGCTGGCCGGACGCCTGGACCGCGAACACCGGGTCCAGACGAGGGCCGGGCTGCACTGCGCGCCGGAGGTACACAGGATCCTGGGTACAGCCGGCGGCGGCGCCGTAAGGTTCTCGCTCGGCTGGGCGTCCAGCGAGGAGGACGTAGAAGCCGCGGTGAGCGCGGTGGACACGATCCTCAAGCCGGTGGCGGTGCCGGTTCCTTGACAGGCCGGAGAGTCTTCTTCGCGGTCTGGCCGCCGGAGACGGTCAGGGAGCGGCTCTGGAACGCGCTGGCGCCACTGCGCGACGCGACCCCCGGAGTCCGCTGGATCCCTCCCGATCGGTACCATGTCACGCTCCGCTTCATGGGCGACATCGAAAACGCGTCGCTGCCCAGGCTGGTGCGCGCCGCGGAGGCGCTGGCCTCGAAGCCCCCGTTTCGGGCGCGTCTGGCGGGCAACGGCACCTTCCCCCGGCGAGGCGCGCCGCGCGTCCATTGGGTGGGACTGGAGGCGGATCCTCTGGTGCGAATGCGTGATCTGCTGGACCGGGAACTCGCCGGCGAGGGATTCGCCGCGGAGCGTCGGGCCTTCAGGCCGCACCTCACGATCGGAAGGACGAAGCGCGGACGCCGTCCGCCGGGTACTCGACGGGGCAGGCAACGAGGAGTTGAACTCTCCCTGGGAGCCGAATGGTTCAGGGTTGAAGCCGTCCACATTGTGCAGAGCAGCCTGTTCCCTGACGGGCCTCGGTATGCGAACGTTCACGGGGTGGCTCTCAAGGGGACGCAGACCATGACGGGCGGCTCGCGCCGGTCCGCGCCTGACGGGCCGGGGGAAAACCTGGAGTCGGAGCCATGGCAAGGATTCTCATCATCGACGACGAGGAATCGGTCGGCGTCGCGCTGAAGCAACTGTTCGAGTACGAGGGACACCGGGTACATCTGTCGCCCAACGGGCCGAGTGGCCTGATCGACTATCCGGACTTCCGCCCCGATGTCGTTTTCCTGGACGTGAAGATGCCCAAGATGGACGGGCTGGAGGTCCTGGAGCGGATCCGGGAGGCGGATTCCGCTGCGGTGGTGGTCATGGTATCGGGACACGGCACCATCGGCACCGCCGTCGAGGCCACACGCAAGGGGGCCTTCGATTTCCTCGAGAAGCCCCTCGACACCAACCGGCTGCTGGTGACGTTGCGCAACGCGCTCATGGTCAGGGGGTTGTCCGACAGTGTCGAACGCCTCACGAGCGAAATCGAGATTCACCACGGCATCGTCGGTGCATCGTCGGCGATCCGGCAGATCCTGCGCGACATCGAGAAGGTCGGCGCGACCGATGCGCCCGTCCTGATCACCGGCGAGAACGGGACCGGCAAGGAACTTACCGCAAAGGCGTTGCACCGGCGCTCGGCGCGGGCCGAACAGCGGTTTGTGGAGGTGAACTGCGCAGCCATCCCTTCGGAGCTGATCGAGTCGGAACTCTTCGGGCACGTGAAGGGATCGTTCACCGGTGCGGTCGCCGACCGTGAGGGCAAGTTCGAGCAGGCCCATCGCGGCACGCTCTTCCTCGATGAGGTGGGGGACATGTCCCTCGCGGCCCAGGCCAAAGTGCTCCGGGCGCTGCAGGGGGGCGACATCACACCGGTTGGAGGCGCGCGGCCCGCGTCCGTGGATGTTCGCGTGATCGCTGCGACCAACAAGGATCTGTACGACCAGATCGAGAAGGGGGACTTCAGGGAGGACCTCCTGCACCGTCTCAACATGGTTACAATTCGGGTTCCGCCACTCAGAGAGCGCCGCGAGGACATTCCGATGCTTGTGGCGCACTTTGCGGACCTTGTGCCCGGAAGCTACGGGGTGACCTACAAGCGGTTCACTGAAGGCGCGCTGGGAGCCCTGGTCGATTCGGACTGGCCGGGCAACGTGCGCCAGCTCAAGAACGCGGTGGCCCGTCTCATGATCCTGAGCGGGGGTGATTCGGTGGAGCGCACCGATGTGGATGCGCTCGTGCGGCCGGGTGATTCGGAAACCGGTGTGCCGGGGGACATGATGGCTCTGGAGACGCTCAGCGAATTCAAGGAGGCCGCCGAAAAGGCCTTCATCGCGGGGAAACTGAGGGATCACGACTGGAATGTCTCGGAGGCCGCGCGCCGAATGGGCATGCCCCGTTCGAACCTCTACAAGAAGATCGAAAGGCACGGTCTGCAGCGCGGCTAGCCGCGCTTGCGCGATCCGGGCCTTTCGGACTTGCGGTTCGGGGCGCACATTCCAGGGCACCCTCGGACCGACCCTGCGGCCGGTCCAACACCGCAGTCCCGTGGTCCCTGAGCGAGAGACGACTGATGAGCCTTACCGGGCAATCCCGACCCCTGGACGACTCGCTGGACCAGTATCTTCAGGAAATCAGCCGGTACCCGCTGATCGATCGGGAAGAGGAGGCTCGGCTCGCCCAGGGCATCAGGCGGGGCGAGGAGGAGGCCCTGACCAAGCTCGTGCGCGCGAACCTGCGGTTCGTTGTATCGGTGTCGAAGAAGTACCAGAACCAGGGCGTTCCGCTGTCCGACCTCATAAGCGAGGGGAACATTGGCCTGATCCGGGCTGCACACAAATTCGACGAGACGAGGGGCATCAAGTTCATCAGCTACGCCGTCTGGTGGATACGGCAGGCGATCCTGCAGGCCCTCGCCGAGCAAAGCCGAATCGTCCGTGTGCCGCTCAACAGAGTGGCAACGCTGCATCGGATCGCGAAATACAGGGCGGCGCGCCTACAGAAGCTGGGCCGCGAGCCCACTCCGGACGAGATTGCGCGGGGGCTGGACCTGACCCCGGAGGAGGTGGAGCGGACGCTCACGCTCACCCGCTCGCCCGTGTCACTGGATTCGCCGATCGTGCCTGGCGAGGATGGCCGCCTGATCGACTACATCCCCGACCGGATGTCGCAAGGGCCCGACGAAAGGACCTACGAGAGGCTGCTCACCGAATCTCTGAGGAAGGTGCTCGGCACCCTGGCCGAGCGGGAGGCGAGGATTCTGCGACTCTATTTCGGTCTCGGCGGAGAGGAGCCCAGGTCCCTGGAGGAGATCGGGGAGCTGTTGGGCGTCACGCGTGAACGCGTGCGTCAGATCAAGGAGAAGGCCCTGGGCCACCTCCGCCACGCTTCCAGAAGACGCGTGCTGGAGTCCTTCTCCGACTAGTCGGTTCGGGGGTCGAAACGCGCGTTGACACGGTGGCCTGGCACGGATACCTTTCCATGCTGTGGATTTTTTCGAGCCGTTTCCCCCGGGAGCGTGGGAGCGGCTTCAGTATCGCGGGAAACGGGAACTGTGACGAAGACCATAACTCCCAAGAGGGAAGACATCCGCCGCACATGGTGGGTGGTCGACGCGGAGGGCAAGCCCCTGGGGCGCCTCGCCACCGAAGTGGCGCGTATCCTGCGGGGCAAGCACAAGCCCATATACACCCCTCATCTGGACACGGGCGACCACGTCATCGTCATCAACGCCAAGCGGGTGGTGCTCACCGGGCGCAAGGCAGAGCAGAAGACGTATTTCCGCCACTCGGGCTACATGGGCGGAGACAAGCACATCCCGTTCTCCACGATGCTCGAACGGTTCCCCGATCGAGTCATCGAGCTGGCGGTTCGCGGGATGCTCCCGAAAAACAGGCTGGGGCGGGTCGTGCGCAAAAAGCTCCGCGTCTACCCGGGTGCGCAACATCCGCATCAGGGCCAGCACCCGAAGCCCCTGGAAATCTGAACCGCCACGGAGTCGCAATGGCCAACAACCAGCCGATACAGGCGGTGGGACGCAGGAAGACCAGCGTCGCCCGCGTGGTCCTCCGCCCGGGGCGGGGACTTTGGTCCATCAATGGTCGCGAGCTCGAGGACTACTTCCCGAGACCTGCCCACCGAATGCGGATCGAGGATCCGTTGCGAGTGGCCGGATCGGAGGGCAGTCTGGACGTGAGCGTGCGGGTGCGCGGCGGCGGGCTCACCGGCCAGGCCGACGCGATCCGTCTGGGCATCGCGAGGGCCCTGGTCGCGCAGGATGAAGACGTCCGGTCGAGCATGCGCGAAAGCGGCCTGCTGACCCGGGACGCACGCAAAGTCGAGCGCAAGAAGCCGGGCCGCCCCAAGGCCCGCAAGCGCTTCCAGTTCAGCAAGCGATAGGCGGCGCATTCGAATGAATCCTGCGGGAAACCAGGTAGGACTGACCGAGTTGCTCGACGCTGGTGTCCATTTCGGCCACCAGACCCGGCGCTGGAACCCCAAGATGCGTCCGTTCATCTTCGGGGAGCGCAACGGGATCCACATCATCGACCTGCGCAAGACGCTGGACCGCCTCAACGAGGCCAGGGACGCTGTGCGCAGGGTGGTGCTGAAGGGGGACAAGGTCCTCTTCCTTTCGACCAAGCGTCAGTTGCGCCAGATCATCGAAGAGGAAGCGAACCGGTGCGGGGCGCTGTACGTGACCGAGCGCTGGCTGGGAGGGATGCTGACCAATTTCCAGACCATCCGCCGCCAGATTCGGCGAATGAAGGAGTTGGAGCGGGGCCAGGAAGAGAACGCCTTCGAATTCTATACCAAGAAGGAACGTCTGCTGCTCGAGCGCGAACGTTCCAAGCTCGAGAAGTACTTCATCGGCGTCCGCGACATGGTGCGATTGCCCGGCGCGGTGTTCGTCGTGGACGCGAAGCGCGAGATCATCGGAGTGCGGGAGGCCCATCGGCTCGGGATCCCCGTGATCTCCATCGCCGACACGAATGTGGATCCCGAACTGATCGACTATCCCATCCCCGGGAACGACGACGCGATCCGCTCGGTGAGCCTGATCGCCGGTCAGATCGCGGATGCGATCGAAACGGCGCGGCGGGAGGTGCCCGACGAGCAGCTGCGTCGGCAGGCGGAGCTGGAAGCCACCACCTACTCGACCGAGACCGGTGAGAAGTCCGCGGACGTCAGGGAAGTGAGGCGCAGACCTCGCCGACGCCGTCCGCGCCCCGAGGCCATCGCGCAGGTGCGAAAGTCCGGCGATGGTGACTCGGCCTCCAAACCCGGGGACGCCGGGAACGAGAGCGGCTGAGGTTCTCTCACAAGAGCGCCGGCCCGCACGGTCCGTGACGCGACCCAGAAAGACCCGGAAATGACGATTGCCGCGAAACTGGTAAAGGAACTCCGCGACCGCACGGGCGCGGGTATGATGGACTGCAAGCGCGCGCTGCAGGAGACCGGCGCCGATATCGAAGCCGCCATCGACCTGTTGCGGAGCAAAGGGGAAGCGAAGGCCGCCAGGCGGGCCGATCGCGCGGTCAACGAGGGGGTCGTGGCCAGCTACATTCACCACGGGGGCCGCATCGGCGTCCTGGTGGAACTCAACTGCGAGACCGATTTCGTGGCGAACACGGACGAGTTCAGGACGCTCGCGCGGGATGTCGCGATGCACGTCGCCGCGTCCGATCCGTTGGCCGTCGCGACCGGGGACGTCGATTCGGCGGTAGTGGCGCGGGAGCGGAAGATCTTTGCCGATCAGGTCGCCCGCGAAGGCAAGCCCGAACACATTCGCGATCGAATCGTGGAGGGCAAGATGGCCAAGTTCTACAGGCAGAGCGTTCTCCTGGAACAGGCCTTCGTAAAGGACCCGGACAAGAGCGTCGGTGATCTGATTACCGAGACGTCCGCAAAGACCGGCGAGAACGTCCGAGTTGCACGCTTTGCGCGCTTCAGGATCGGAGGATAGGGGTCTCGATGGGGGCGTCGCGGATTGTGTGCCGGCCGGACTTCCGGTACGCGAGTCGACCGGATCCCGCGGCGTGAGCGACCGGAGGAGTTCGGGCTACGGCCGCGTACTCCTGAAGCTCTCGGGCGAAGCTCTCGCGGGATCACGCGGCTTCGGCATCGATCCAAGGACCGTGGAGGGCATCGCCGACGAGATCCGTGCGATCCACGGTCTCGGCGTATCGCTGGGGCTGGTCATCGGAGGCGGCAACATCGTGCGCGGCGCCATCGCCAGTCAGCGCGGAATGGACAGGGTTTCCGCGGACTACATGGGGATGCTGGCCACGATCATGAATGCGCTGGCGGTGCAGGATCTGCTCGAAAGGAGGGAGGTCGAGACCCGCGTCATGACGGCGATCCGGATGCCGCAGCTGGCCGAACCGTACATCCGGCGCAGGGCGCTTCGGCACATGGAAAAGGGAAGAATCGTCATCTTCGCCGGAGGTACCGGGAATCCCTATTTCTCGACCGACACGGCAGCGGTTCTGCGGGCCATCGAGATGGATGCGGACATCGTCATCAAGGCCACGAAGGTCGAGGGTGTGTACAGCGCGGATCCCGCCAGCGACCCGGCGGCCGAGTTCATCCCGGAAATCTCGTACCACGAGGTCGTCAGGCGTGATCTGCGGGTCATGGACGCGGCGGCGGTGTCCCTCTGCCGCGAGAACGACCTCCCGATCATCGTGCTGAATCTCGACGCCCAGGGGGCGGTCCGCAGAGCGATACAGGGTAGGCGAGTCGGAACGCTGGTATCTTAGTTCACGGAATCATTGTCGGATCGCGCGGAAGGAGCTCGGCGTGGCACTGGTGGACGAAGCGAAAAGCAGAATGGACGCCTCCGTTGCGGCGATCCGCCGCGAATTCGAGACGGTGCGCACAGGCAAGGCCGTCCCCTCGATCCTCGACTCCGTCCGGGTGGAGGCATATGGCAGCAGGATGCCGCTGAATCAGGTCTCGACGGTAAACGCGCCGGACCCGTCCCTACTGGTGGTGCAGCCGTTTGACCCGTCCCTCATCGGGCCGATCGAGAAGGCGGTGCTGACAGCCGGCCTGGGTCTCAACCCTTCCAATGACGGCACCATCATCCGGGTGCCGATTCCGCCCCTGAGCGAGGAACGCCGCAAGCAGTATGTTCGGATTCTGCACAAGATGGCGGAGGAAGGCCGCGTGTCGATACGGCGTGCGAGGCAAGCGGCGAACGAACGTGTGAAGGCGCGGTTGCGAGCGAACGAGGTGGGCGAGGACCAGGCTCACCGCACCATGACCGACGTGCAGAAACTCACCGACGAATACGTCAGCAGGATCGATCACCTTCTTTCCGTCAAGGAGAAGGAGGTGATGGCGATCTGAGACACGCGACGAGCGCACTCCCGCTCCAACCTGTCCATGGCGGCTGACCCGCTGTCCCTGATCAGGGCACAAGGGCGCGTGCCGCGCCACGTCGCGGTCATCATGGATGGCAACGGCAGGTGGGCATCCGGACGGGGGCTTCCCCGGCACGCGGGGCACTGGGAGGGGATGAAGGCGGTCCGAGAGGCCGTGGAAGGGGCTTGTGAAGCAGGAGTCGAGATCCTCACGCTCTTCGCATTTTCGACCGAGAACTGGAAGCGGCCGCAGTCCGAAATCGATGCGCTAATGCAACTTCTCGGCGCGTACGCCGAGTCCGAGCACGAAGAACTCGCCGGCCACGGTGTCGAGGTCCGGGTACTGGGCGAGGTCTCGCGTCTCGACTCAGCGGCGCGAGCGGCCGTGGAGCTGATGGAGAACGCGACCCGGGGTGGGGCGGTGCTACGGCTCAACCTGATGGTCTCGTACGGGGGACGAGAGGAGATCGTTCGCGCGGTCCGTCGTCTGGCGGAGCAGGTTCGCCGCAGACGTCTTGACCCGGAAGCGATCGGCGAGGACACGGTCGAACGAATGCTCTTCACGCACGGGCTTCCGGATCCGGATCTCCTTGTTCGCACCTCCGGAGAGCTCAGGATCAGCAACTTCCTGCTCTGGCAGCTGGCGTACACCGAGTTTCACGTCGCCCCGGTGCTATGGCCGGACTTTAGGCGGGAGGACCTGTTCGCAGCCATCCTGGACTACCAGCGCCGGGAACGGCGTTTCGGACGAGTCTCCACCCGATGACCGTCCGCTTGCTCGGGGCCGCGTGATGTCTGCCGAACTCCGCGCCAGATTCGCGGTGGCGCTTGTCGGCGTCCCGGTGGCGCTCCTCGCGATCCATGCCGGCGGCTGGTATCTCGGAGGGTTGCTGGCCGTCCTGGCGGGCGTGGCCGCCCTGGAGTTCCAGGCGCTCGCCAGGGTCGCGGGCGGACGTCCCGTCGGCTGGCTCGGCATTCCCGCGGCGTCGATGCTCGTGCTCCTGGCCGCGTACGAACCCACATTCGGTGCGTGGGCGGACCGCGCCCTCGCTCTGCTGCTGGCGCTTGTGATCGCGGCACTGGTCGTCGCCGTGTCGCGGCGCGGTACCGCGGATGCGCCCCTGTTGTCCGTGACGGCGACGGTTGCGGGGGTGCTCTACACGGGCGGGACCCTCGCCTTCGCGGTGTTGCTGCGCCATCTTCCGGACTCCATGGCTGCGGGTGCCCGTGACCCCCTGGAGGGACGGCTGCTGGTGTTGTACCCGCTGGTCGTGATCTGGGCCTCCGACACGGCGGCGTACTTCGCCGGGAAGCGTTTCGGGCGCACCAGGATGGCGCCACGGGTCAGCCCCGGGAAGACGGTGGAGGGCGGGGTGGCGGGGCTGGCCGCGGCCGTCGTGGTCGGTGCCCTTGCCGGACTCGTCATGCGCGATCTCGCCAGTTTTCCCGTGTCGCCGGCCATCGGGGCACTCGTCGGACTTGCCCTGGGCGTCGGTGGCCAATTGGGCGACCTTGCCGAGTCCTTGCTCAAACGCGAGGCCGGGGTCAAGGATTCGGGGACGCTGCTGCCCGGTCATGGAGGCGTGCTCGACCGATTCGACGCGCTCTTCTTCAGCCTGCCGCTGGCGTACGTCCTGCTCGTGCTGACGCAGTTGACCGGATGACGGGACGGTGAGGCGCATCGCCCTTCTGGGAGCGACGGGCTCGGTGGGTCGCTCCACGCTTTCCGTGATTCGACGCCATCCGCGGCGGTTCAGCGTGGTGGCGCTGTCCGCACGGCGATCGGTCGCCGCGCTGGAAGCGCTGGCGGCCGAGTTCGGAGCACGGCACGTGGCATTGGCCGATCCCGCGGCCCTGGAGGAGCGCCCGGGTCTTGCGGCGCGTGGATGGCGCACCGGAGCCGACCGGATCGTGGAGCTTGCCCGGCTCGCGGATGTCGACATCGTGGTGAACGCCGTCGTCGGCGCCGCAGGCCTGCGTCCCACCATCGCCGCCCTGGAAGCCGGGAAGCGGTGCGCCCTGGCCAACAAGGAGTCGCTCGTGGCGGCGGGCGACCTCGTCCTTCGCGCGGCCGAGCGGGGCGGGGGCGAGCTGGTCCCCGTGGACAGCGAGCATTCCGCGATCCTGCAATGCGTCGGCTCGGCCCGCCGGGAAGAGATTCAACGGCTCATCCTGACGGCAAGCGGGGGCCCGTTCCGCAGGATGTCCGCGGATGACCTGGAACGGGCGGACGCGACGATGGCGCTGCGGCATCCGACGTGGGACATGGGCGCCAAGATCACGATCGATTCGGCAACGCTCGCGAACAAGGCGCTCGAGGTGATCGAGGCGCACTTTCTCTACGGGCTGCCCTATGATCGCATCGACGTGGTAGTGCACCCGACCTCGATCGTCCATTCGTTCGTCGAGTTCGTCGACGGGTCCGTGCTGTCCCAGATGGGTCAGCCCACCATGGAACTCCCGATTCTGCACGCACTGACCTGGCCCCGGCGGTTGCCGGATCCGGCGCTCCGCAGCTTCGATCCGTGCACGGCTTCGCCTCTGGCCTTCGAGCCCGTGGACGAAGCGCGCTTCCCGCTCTTCCGGCTGGGCGTGGATGCGGGTCGTGCCGGCGGTGCGGCTCCGGCGGTGTTCAACGCGGCCAACGAGGTGGCTGTTGAAGCTTTTTTGAAGGGAATCGTTACTTTCACCGGTATGCCAAAAGTCGTCGAGGCCGCGCTGGAGGCGTTGGCAGGCCGGTCGGCGACGACGCTTGACGAGGTACTCGGGGCGGACCGGGCCGCGCGCAGACGTGCGGCCGCCGAAGTGGAAAGGATGAATCGAGCATGACGTTGCTGGCCGTTGTGGTTTTGCTCGGTGTGCTGATTTTCGTACACGAGCTTGGCCATTTCTGGGCCGCCAAGTCGGTAGGGGTTGCGGTCCAGCGGTTTTCGATCGGCCTCGGCCCGCGCGTGTGGGGATTCCACAGGGGCGACACGGAATACGTGCTCTCGGCCATCCCTCTGGGTGGCTACGTCAAGATGCAGGGGATGGAGGACGAGGTCCTGGAGCACCTGGAGGGAGGTGCGGCCAGAGGCGGGAAGAAGCCCGGTCGCGGCGACTTCGACGCGCAACCGGTCTGGGCGCGTGCGGTTGTGATCTCGGCCGGCGTGATCATGAACATGATTTTTGCGTTTTTCCTGTATACGCTGGTGGCGGCCGCATGGGGGCTCCAGGAAACAGCCGTCACCCGGGTCATGGATGTGAACGAGGGCACCCTGCCGGCCGGGGCCGAGGCGTTGGCCGATATCGTCCCGGGGGCTTCGATCGTCAGTATCGGCGCAGTCCGCCCCAATTCGTGGAATGAGATTCAGCGGGCGTTCGAGGAGAGTGCGCCGGGACCGCTCACCGTGGTCACCGAATCCCCGCAGGGCGTCTTCGACCTGATCGTGCCGGCGGACGAGGATGACCGTCGGGCACTCGCCGGGTCGCTGCAGTACTGGAGCGATCCGGTGGTGGGGAGTGTCCAGCCGGGAACGCCGGCGGCGGGCGCCGCGATCGAACAGGGTGACAGAGTGACCAATGTGGCGGGCGTGCCGGTCGGCAGTTGGGCGGAGATGACCCGGGAACTCGGCGCGCGTCCGGGGGAGCGCGTGGAGATCGGGCTCCTGCGCGGTGACGCGAATCTGACCCGGATGGTGGTGCTCGATGATGTCGAAGGCGAACGCGCCGGGGAGCGCCGCGGCATGCTGGGGATTCTGCAAGAGCCGCCGCCACTGCGCACCGTGTCGCTCGGATTCGGCGAGGCCGTCTCGTTCGGCGCGGCGCGGACCACGGAGGTCACTGCGGCGATCCTCCGCTTTCTGCGTAACCTGGTGACGCTCAACGAGTCGCCGAGGTCGGTGGGCTCCATCGGTACGATTTGGGTGTTTTCCGGAGCGGCCGCTGCTGGCGGACTCAGCACCTTTCTGGGCTTCATGGCGTTCTTCAGCATCAATCTCGCGATCCTCAACATGTTGCCCATCCCGCCGCTCGATGGCGGGCACATGGTCTTTCTCGGCATCGAGTTCGTGCGCGGGGAGAAGCTGGGGGTCAAGCAGCGGGTGCGCTGGGGGCAAATCGGCTTCTATGTGATCGTCGGGATCATGGTCTGGGCCCTGGGGAACGACCTGCTCCGCTTCTTCGGGCTCTAGACGTTAGAAGAGCGACAACTGGGGCGGCCCGGCCTGTTCCCGCAGCTTCGCCAGATCGAACACCGAAGTCGGCCGGTCCGGCAGCGCGACTTCGACCAAACCCCTGAAGCCTCTTTGTGCCAACACGCGCGCCGCGGCCGCTCTTGCCAGCCGCGGCGTGTTCGATTCCTCGGACAGGTGGGCGAGGACAACCACGGACAGGTGGGGATGGAACGTCTCCGCCAGGAAATCGGCGGCTGCACGGTTGGAGAGGTGACCGTGGCTGGATGCGATTCTTGCCTTGACCGCGGGCGGGTATCCGGCGGACCACAGCATTCCCTCATCATGGTTGGATTCCACGATCAGGGCGTCGCACCCGCGGAGGGCATGGCGAATTTGCACGGTGGGCTTGCCCAGGTCGGTAGCGATGCCGAGCCGAAGTCCGGTCCCCGAGTCGGTCACGGCGACCGCCACGGGGTCGGCAGCATCGTGGACCGTGATGAAGGGGTCGATTCTCAACCGCTCGATGTCGACCGGATACCCGGCGCGATAGCTCTGGATCGCTTCGTTACCGCGAAACAGCTTCCGGCACGCGAGGCGCGTCCCCTCCGTCATGAGCAGCGGGGTGCCGTGGGCGCGCGCGAAGACTCCGGCGCCCCGGGTGTGATCACCGTGTTCGTGCGTCAACACAATGGCCGAGATGGCGGCGGGTTCGACGCCGACCAGTGCAAGCCGGTTGGTGAGCTCACGTCCGCTGAAGCCCGCATCGACAAGAACGTGTACCTCGCCGGCGCTTACGAGCACCGAGTTGCCTCGGCTCCCGCTTCCCAGAACCGAGAACTGCACGCTGTCAGCGCTCCATCTTCGATCGGGAGGGGGCGGTCGCCGCGAACACCGTGCGGCAGTGCCTGCGCATGCGTGCGGTCATTTCGACTCGTCTGCGTGCCATGACCGTCGCCGCCGTGGCGATGAACCGTTCGATGTCGTACTCCGCCCATGCGCCAGCGGCACCCCACGAAAACGGCGGTACCCATCCGGACACGAGCTCTCCTCCGTACACGCTGGTACCCGCTCCGATGACCGTACCGGTATTGATGAGCGTTCCGATCCCGGTACGAACGTGGTCTCCCACCAGACACCCGGCCTTTGTCAGTCCGGTGTCGATCGTTCGTCTTCCGACCCTGGATCTCACGGAACGGTAGGTGTGCTTGAGATCGGAGTTTGTGGTCATCGCGCCCAGGTTCACCCACTTCCCCACGATCGCATGGCCCAGGTACCCCTCGTGCGCCTTGTTGGAAAAACCGAGCATGACGGTGGTCCGAACCTCCCCATGGATCCTGCACGCCGGCCCTATGCCCGAATGCGCCACGACCCCTCCCAGCAGGATCGCACCAATCCCCAGGTATGCGGGCCCGACGATTCTGCAGGGCGCCTGCACGCGGGCCCCGGCGTCCACGATCACCGGCCCGTCGGTCGTGTCCAGAATCACGCCGGGCTCGACTTGCGACTCGGGGGACACCGCGACGTGCCCGGCACCGAGCCGGTGCACGCCCGACGGGACTCCCTGATCCGGGAAACGGTGAGCGTCGGCCTTGATGCGCCCGGGGTTGGACGCCATCAGCTCCCACGCCGAGCCGAGCAGCGCGCCACCGACCCGGTATCGGGGCCAACGGGGCCAGCGGCCGGCCAGAGCCGTGGTGGGGAAGGACTCGCCGTCGGGCAGCCACGCGCCGACGGGGCCCGTGTCGCCGAGCAGGACGGTCGGTTCCTCGAAGTCCAGGGCGACGTGCTCGTCGGGAACGAACCGGCTCGACAGGTAGACGCGGTCACCGCGCGCCTCTTCGGCCCCGGCGATGACACACGGCGGCGCGCCCGGCTCCTCGAAGTGGAGCAGCGGCTCGGCGGCGACGTGGGCTTCGCAGACAAGCCCCAGCCGGGCCTCCGCGCGTGCGCGCAGCGTCGCGGTGCCGAACAGGAGCTCGCCGATCGGGCGGGTCGCGGCAAACGGCTGCCATTCGCGTGCGATGGCGTCGTCGTAGAGGAAGAGGCGGCGAGGCATTACGGTGAATCGGGTCCGGCACCCCCGTCGTCGGTCGTGCGCGTGAATCGTTCCGGCAGGTCTGTCAGATGTCTCTTCAGGCGGACCAGTTCCGACCTGGGCATTACCAGCGTGATGTCTTCGGTCCGCACCACGAGCATGTCCCGTGCGCCGAACAGCACCACGCGGCCCGACTCCGCGAACGCGATGTTGCCTTTGCTCCCCGCGACGTGCGCTTCACCCACGCGGACATTGCCGTCGGCGTCCGGCGGATTCAGCCGGGCGACCGCCTCCCAGCCGCCGATGTCGTCCCAATCGAAGGTGGCGTCGATGGCGGCGACCCTCGTGCTGCGCTCCAGTAGCGCCTCGTCCACGCTGATGGCTTCCGCTAGATCGAAGAACGTGGCGATGTCCCCGTGCTCTAGCGCGGGCAGTGCACGGGCGATCCCGGGCGCGTGGGTCCCGAGCTCGGCGAGGAAGAACGCAGCCCTCCAGACGAAGATGCCCGAGTTCCAGCGATAGCCGTCCGCGACGTATCGGGCCGCGTCCTCGGGACCGGGCTTTTCGACAAAGGCGGCGACCCGGTAGGCGGCGTGCCCCCCGGGCGTGCTCAACGCCTCGCCGGGCCTGATGTAGCCATAGCCGGTTTCGGGACGGTCCGGGGGGACCGCCACGGTGATCAGGAGATCTTTCCGCCGCGCGATGTCGGCGGCGGCCGCGAGAATCTCCCGGAAGCGGGCGGCCGGCGAGACCAGGTGGTCGGAATGAAGGGAGATCATGACGCCATCGGGATCGGATTGGGCAATCTCCCAGGCCGCCCTGGCCAGCGCGGGTGCCGTTCCCCGTGCGCGGCTCTCGACCAGGATGGCCTCATCGCCGAGGCCTGTGGCGCGGCGGATCGGCTCCGCGAGGTGCGTGCCGGTCAACACCCGGATGTTGCCTCGTGGCACCAGCCCGCGCACGCGCTCGAGGGTGTCCGCGATGAGAGGCCGCCCCCCTGCGAGGCTCAAGAGCTGCTTGGGGCGCAGCGAGGTGCTGAGGGGCCAGAACCGTGTGCCGGCACCGCCGGCCAGGACGGTTACCCAGACGGAGGTGTTCGAGGTCACGTGATCCTTAAGGCAACGGGGCCGGGAATCTCCCGCATCCGGGAGCCGTGTCAAGGACTCGCCCAAGGTCGCCGAACCTAGTTGCGGCACTGTACGAAGTCAACGAACGGGCGCGCGCATCGGAGTTGACTCCGGAACCGCGCCGGGTAGAATTCACGCATGAAGATGCGCAATCTCGGCCTCGTGGTGCTTGGTGCCGCCGGTGTTCTCGTGGCCTGCGACGACAACCCGTTTCTGATCCGCTGGGTGGAAGATCCGGACACCGTGCGCCTCTACGCACTGTCCCTCCCGGAGCCCAACCTTGTCTCCGGGTTCGACTTCCATCTGCGGCGCGCCGTGCGGATCGAGGCGCCCACGACCGGAGATGATTGGGACATCGCGGTGGACAGGCGCGACGGGGCGTTGGTGTGGCTGCCGGCGGCCGCGTTGGGGATCCCGTCCGAAGCGGCGCTGGCGGTAATGGAGGGAGAGACCTTCGCTTCGGCGATCGAGGCTCCGGAGGACACCGCCCGCTACGTATCGGATGCTCCCGTACCGATCGTCGCCGGGCGGATTTACGTGATCCGCACCAGGCGGCACCGGGGCACCTTCGGCACGATCTGCAACTACTATGGCAAGATCGAGCCGCTTAGTACCGACGTCGCCGCCGGGACGGTGCGGTTTCAGTTCGACATGAGCCGCATCTGCAACAGCCGCGACCTGATTCCCCCCGACTAGTCGGGACCCGCTGGCGGGCTCCACGGCGACGAATAGCGACTGCGATGCTGGACATCAGGCGACTGCGCCGCGACCCGGACGGTGCGACCGCCGCCCTCGCGCGCCGGGGTTTGGCGAGCGCGTCCGAATCGGTTGCCGCGCTCCTCGAACGCGACCGGGGGAGGCGTGAGGCTCTGGGAGAGGTCAACGAGCTCAAGTCCCTGCGAAACAGGGTCTCGAAGCGCATCGGCGAGGCGAAGCGCGAGGGCGGCGATGCGTCGGACGAGATTGCGCGAATGCGCGAGGTCGGCGCGCGCATCGGCGAGTTGGATGCGGTAGTGGCCGAGGCCGATGACTGGATCGCCGGCGCGCTGGCGGTCCTTCCGAATCTCCCGGACGTCAGAGTGCCCGAAGGCGGCGTGGAGTGCAACCGGATTGTGCGGAACTGGGGCCAGCCGGCGCGCCTCCCCTTCGCTGCGAGGCCGCACTGGGAGTTGGGCTCCTCGCTGGGCATCCTGGATCTTGCCGCGGGCGGCAGGGTTTCGGGATCCGGGTTTTACGTCCTCCAGGGCCGCGGGGCCGCGTTGCAACGGCGCCTGATCGACTGGATGATCGAACTGCACGCGGTCGAGCACGGATACCGTGAACTGCGGGTCCCCTATCTGGTCAAGCAGGACGCCATGACCGGGACGGGCCAGCTTCCGAAGTTCGCCGAGGAGTCGTATGTGACACGGCCGGACGGTCTATGGCTGATCCCCACGGCGGAGGTTCCGGTCACCAACCTGCACCGCGGCGAGATCCTCCGTGGCGATGCGCTGCCTCGCAAGTACGTGGCGTATTCGCCCTGCTTCCGCAGGGAGGCGGGAGCGGCAGGAAAGGACACGAGGGGGATGCTCAGGGTCCACCAGTTCGACAAGGTCGAGCTCGTTCGCTTCGAGACGCCTCAGGCGGGACCGGCTGCGCTCGAAGAGCTCACCGGAGAAGCGGCCAGGGTGCTGGAACTCCTGGGCCTGTCTTACAGGGTCGTCCTGCTCGCTTCCGGAGATCTCGGGTTTTCGGCTTCCCTCACCTACGATCTGGAGGTCTGGGCTCCGGGGGTCGGCCAGTGGCTGGAGGTCTCGAGCTGCTCCACATTCAGCGACTTCCAGGCGCGCCGCGCGAACATCAGGTTTCGGCGGGCACAGGGCGCGGGAACGGAATTCGTGCACACGCTCAACGGTTCGGCACTGGCGCTGCCGAGGCTGATGGTCGCACTCCTCGAGACGTATCAACAGCCGGACGGTTCGATCCGGCTTCCGGAGGTTCTTGCTCCGGTCGTCGGATTCAGGGAGATCCGACCTGGGGAGTAGTACCGAACGGCCGGCGACGCCCACAGGGACAGAGATCGGATGATCAGGCGAAGAGGTCTTACCAAGGGAACCGCCGGAGCCAGGGCCCGAACCTGGCCCATCGCCCTGGCCGTGCTCTTCGTTGCCCTGCTGGTCTGGTACCTGGTGTACACCGCGGAGATCGTGCGCTCCCGCCAGGCCGACGCGGAGACCTTTACACGAATCTACGCCCAGGTGCAGCGGGGATTGACGAGCCAGGAGACGGGTGCCGAACTGACGGCCCTCACCAACCTTCAACGCGAACTCGTGGCACTCGGGGTTCCCTTCGTCGTCACATCCGAGCCGGGCCGCCAGTACAACACCTCGGCCAACCTGCCGTTCGAGGTCGCGGATCCCCCCACGGCCGACGAGGTGGAACGCATACTCCGCTATGCCGACGAACTCGATGCCCGCAACCCCCCGGTGGGCGACCCGACGAGCCAGCTGGTCCACTACGGCATCACGCCCGAGGCCACGCGGCTCCAGTGGATGCCCTTCCTGTGGGCGTCGGGCCTGCTGCTGACCGTGCTGCTGGCGGTCACCGTCTTCCGGTACCAGCGTCGCGCTGCCGCCGAACAGGCGTGGACGGCGATGGCTCGCGAGCTCGCCCACCAGCTGGGCACGCCGATCAGTTCACTGCAGGGATGGGTGGAGGTGCTGGGACTGTCCCCGACCGAGCGTCCCGGTGACATGCGCCAACTCGAAATCGCCGCGGCCATCGGCGAGGACCTCGTACGCCTGGAGCGCGTGAGCCGGCGCTTCGAACTCATCGGGAGGGATCCGGAGCTGAGACGTGTTTCGCTCCGCGATGTGATTGCCGAGCTGCGCACCTACATGGAGGCGCGGCTGCCTCGCCTGGGGCCCGGCGTGGCGCTGCACGTCCAGGTCCCCGACGACCTGCCCGACATTCTCGGGCACGAGGTGCTCCTGGCGTGGGCCCTGGAGAACGTCGTAAAGAACGCGCTCGACGCGATGGCGGGCACAGGGGGCTCGATCACCCTTTCCGCCCGGCCCGCCGAGGAGAGGTGGGTCGTACTCCAGATCAGGGACACGGGCCCGGGAGTGCCCTTCGAGATCCGCGACCGGCTGTTCGACCCGGGCGTGACCACCAAGTCCGGTGGCTGGGGCGTCGGACTGACCCTGACACGACGAATCGTCGAAGGCGTTCACCGTGGAAAGCTCGAGCTGGTGGACCGCGGCGAGCGAGGTGTGACGTTTCAGGCACGCCTTCCGCGAGCGCCGGAGACGCACGGTCACAGCGATCGTGGAGGGGACCCGCCACGGCGCGACGGCCCGTGAGGGAGGACTCCGGGGCGTTGAGCGCACGTTCTGGCGGGACCCGGTCGCGGGGGCGGCCGTTTGTCGCACCCGGCTTGAACCCCGAACAGCGGCAGGCCGTCGAGCACTTCGAGGGTCCAGGCCTGGTGCTGGCCGGCGCGGGATCGGGCAAGACGCGGGTTCTCACGACGCGGGTGTGCCACCTGATCCTGGAACATGGGATTCCTCCGGACCGCATCATGGCCGTCACCTTTACCAACAAGGCGGCCGGGGAAATGCGTGATCGCGTGACCGCGATGCTGGACAGCGAGCCGCGTGGACTCTGGATGGGGACCTTTCACGCCATTGGAGCCCGCCTCCTGCGTCGCCACGCACCCGGAATCGGCTGGACGCGAGCGTTCACCATCAGGGACGCCGAGCAGTCGCTGCGCGAGGTGAAGAAGGCCCAGAAGAGCGTGGACATAAACCCGCTGCGGTGGTCCCCGAGATCGATCCGGGAGCGGATTTCGGAAGCCAAGAACCAGCTGATCGGGGTGGAACGGTTTGCCGCGGAATACGGCGACGGCGGGGATTTGTTCATGAGACGCGTCGCGCTCGTCTATCCCGTCTACCAGGAAGCCCTGCGCACTCAGGATGCCATGGACTTCGACGACCTGCTGGTGCTTCCCGTACGCCTTCTCGAGGGCGATCCCGATCTCCTGCGACGCTACCAGGAGCGTTTTGCTTTCATCCTTGTAGACGAATACCAGGACACCAACCACGCCCAGTTCCGATTCCTGGAACTCCTGGCATCGGCGCACGGCAACCTCATGGTCGTGGGCGACGACGACCAGAGCATTTACGGTTGGCGCGGAGCGGACATCCGCAACATCCTCGACTTTGAGCACAGCTTTCCGGATGCGCGGGTCGTGCGCCTGGAGCGGAACTACCGTTCGACGTCCGTGATCCTGGACGCCGCGAATGCGGTAATCAGCGAGAACGCGGAGCGAAAGCGGAAGACGCTTCGCACGGAGCGCCGGGGTGGTGCGCCCGTCACCTGCCTGGAGGCACGGGACGAGGGCGACGAAGCGCGGTGGATCCTGGAAGAGATCGAGCGCCTCATGCTCGCCGACCCCGACTACGATCACCGCCACTTCGCGGTGCTGTACCGCACCAACGCCCAGTCCCGCGCCCTCGAGGATCGCTTCAGGCGGCGCGGACTGCCGTACCAGATCGTCGGCGGGGTGCGGTTCTATGAACGCCGCGAGATTCAGGATGTACTGGCCTACCTGCGTTTGGCCGGCAACCCGCGCGACATGGACGCCTTCGATCGCGTCGTGAACTATCCGCGTCGAGGGATCGGCGCGACCAGTCTGGCGCATCTGTCAGCGTTCGCGCGCGACGCGGGGCTCGATCTGCTCGAAGCCGCCGCCCGGGCCGACGAGATCCCGAACCTGACCCCGGGCGCTCGCCGCGGTCTCCTTGCGTTTGCCGGCTTGATCCGCAGGCAGACCGCGCTGGCGGCGCAGCGGACCGTCGGCGAGGTCCTGGAGGAACTGATCGAGGAACTGGAGATCCTCATGCTCCTGCGCGGTGACGATCGCGACGGAGACGACCGTGCGGAGAATGTTAGAGAGCTCGTCGCCGCGGCTCATGACTTCGAGGCCGGGCTGGTTCTCGATGCCGAGGAGGGCGAGATGGACGGGTTTACCGATCTCGACCTGTTTCTTCAGCACGTCGCACTGGTCACCGACGTCGACCGTCACGATTCCGCAGCCGACGCGGTGACGCTCATGACCATTCACAGCGCCAAGGGGCTTGAATTCCCCGTGGTCTTCATCGCCGGCATGGAGGAGGGATTGTTCCCCCTGTCACGGGCGTACGACGACGCGAGATCGCTCGAAGAAGAACGGAGGCTCCTGTATGTGGGTGCTACGCGCGCACGGGACAGACTGTACCTGACCCACGCCCGGCGGCGGCGGCGAGCGGGCGAGGTTCTCCACGGGACACTCTCATCTTTCCTGGACGTTCTGGAGGACAGTCTCGAACACAAGGTCACACAGCGCGTGCGCTGGGACTGGGCCGATCGGCCGCTGCGCGGGCGGCAGGTGGAACGAGCCGGGCCCCGGGACGGCGACGACGCTGAGCCGGGGTTCAACCAGGACCGCCCACGGTATGTGAAGGGCGAGCGTGTCCTTCACCAGACCTTCGGTTCCGGCACCATTGCCGAGTTGTCGGGTTTCGGACGGGATCTCAGGGTGACCGTCGACTTCGACACCGCCGGAAGGAAGAAGCTGCTGGTGCGCTACGCCGCCCTCGAGCGGGACTACTTCTAGCTCCAGCGCCTTGCCGGCCTGCCGCCTCGCCGCTCTCCGTGCTCGGGCGGATCTGTCCGCGGACTGCCGGGTCAGGCGTCGTCGCCGCCAGCGGGAGGTGCTTCGGCGCCATCGTCCGCCGGCGTGCCCCGGCCTCGCAGCAGCGCGGTACCCTGCCGCAGCATTCTGACGGCGGCAGCTGCGTCCAGCACCGCATCCTCGGCCTCGGACTGGGCAAGGTCGAGCAGGGCCGAAAGGTCTGCCACACGACGCTTCACCTCGGCCGAGGCCCGGCCGAGGTCATCAGCGACCTCGCCGACCGCGCCATCGAAACGGTCTACCTCGGAGCGTACGACCTCGGTGATCCGGTCCAGGTTCCGCGCAGCGCTGTTGGCGTGCTCTACCAGGGGGACGGCCCGCTCGGTGGTCGTGTTCAGGAACGTGGTCCAGGTGCGGGAAAGAAGCCGCAATTCGGAAAGAACGAGGAGGAGAACGATCAGGATGGCCACGAACGCCACGCCGATCCCGACGGTCATCCACGCCGAAACCAGGCCGATCCCGTCCCTGGCGAGCGTGACGACCGTCGTATCCTGAAGCACAGTTGCGAGGTGCAATGACATTGCGTGGCCACCGGATGAAGTCGCTGCGGGTCCCGGCCAAATATGGGCCTTCAGCGGGAACCGATCCAGCGGTATCTTCCACCCATGCCATCATTCATCGTGAGCGGCGGACGGGAACTGGGCGGGACCATCCGTCCCGGCGGGAACAAGAACGCGGCCCTCCCGGTGCTTGCCGCGACCATGATGTCCGCCGAGCCCGTCACCGTTCGCAACGTCCCCCGCATCCGTGACGTTGCCACCCTGCTTGAAATCATGGATTCGCTGGGTGCCGACATCACGTGGACCGGAGCCAACGAGGTCAGGGTCGATGCCGCCAATGCCATCGCCGGCGAACTCGACCCGGCCTTGGCCGAACGCATCCGGGCATCGATTCTGCTGGCCGGACCCCTGCTCGCGCGTTTCGGCTCCCTGTCGCTCCCCCCGCCAGGCGGCGACGTCATCGGGCGCCGCCGTCTCGACACGCACCTGCTTGCATTCCGGGCACTCGGGGCGGAGGTCGAGACCTCTTCCGGCCTCGATATCCGCGCCCACTCCCTGGTCGGCGCCGACATGTTCCTCGACGAGCCCTCCGTGACCGCCACCGAGAATGCCGTCATGGCCGCCTCCCTGGCCGACGGCGAGACGGTCATCAGGAACGCTGCGGCCGAGCCCCATGTACAGGATCTGTGCCATCTGCTGAACGCGATGGGGGCAAGCATATCCGGAATCGGGACTTCCAACCTGGTCATTCGCGGCGCGTCTTCACTGGGGCGAGCCGACTACACGATTGGCGCGGACCACGTGGAGACCGGGTCGTTCATCGGCCTCGCCGCGGCCACCAGGAGCAGGCTGGTGATCGAGGATGCGCCGTTGGACCATCTCGATTCCATCCTCATCGGTTTTCGGCGACTCGGAATCGAGTGTCGGGTGGACGGACGCGACCTGATCGTCGACGGGCGCGAGGAACCAGTGATCCGGATGGATGCCTTCGGGCACTTGCCGAAGGTGGACGACGGCCCGTGGCCCGCGTTTCCCGCGGACCTCACGTCGATCGCGGTCGTCGCGGCCACGCAGGCGCGCGGAACCATCCTGATTCACGAGAAGATGTTCGAATCGCGCATGTTCTTTACCGACAAGCTGGTATCCATGGGTGCGCGCATCGTGCTGTGCGACCCGCATCGCGTGGTCGTCGTCGGCCCTTCGCAACTGCGGGGCACGCGTTTGGAGAGCCCGGACATCCGTGCCGGCATGGCGATCCTGATTGCCGCGCTGGGCGCAACCGGTCAGAGCTGGATCCGCAACGTAGGCCAGATTGAACGGGGCTACGAGAGGATCGACCAGCGTCTCAGAGCCCTTGGAGCAAGCATCGAACGTCGTGATTGACCGGCGAACTCCGTCACAGCTATAATACCTTGGTGGCTGACGGGCCGCTGCGGCCTTTCCAAGTGGGGGAGATGGCATCCCCCGCTTTTTTTGTCCGTTGATGAAAGGGTGAAAGACGTGAACGCAAGCCGGGCCGAGCTTCAGCGGGAGTTCGAGGAGCGACTCTTCCGCCTGGGGTACGATCTGGTACAGGTCGAGTGGGCGGGGCGCGCTCATCGTCCGGTCATCAGGCTTCGCGTGGAACGTTCCACCCTGGACCGGCCGGTCTCCCTCGGCGATTGCACGGCGGTGAGCCGTGGGATGGAAGCGTGGCTCGATTCGGATGTCAGGATACCCGATCGCTACGTGCTCGAGGTTTCGTCGCCGGGGCTTGAGCGTCCCCTTACGCGCGCTCGGGACTTTCGCCGGTTTCGCGGGCGGAAGATCGCCGTGCAGGGAACCGAACCGATTTCGGGGGGTGCCTCGCGAATCGAGGGGACGCTGCTGGGGTTTGCGGGTGATAAGGAGAGTGCCGGGTCGATCCTCATGCGGCTGAGCGGTGGCCACGAAATCGAGGTTCCGCGTTCACGCGTTGCGAATGCGCGCCTGGTCCATGAATGGAATGCACGATGACGGACTCCTCCCTGATCGGTCAGGCGGTCGGTGCAATCGCCAAGGCGAAGGACCTCGATTCCGACGAGGTGGACGTGCTGGTCAAGGAGGCCATCCACGCCGGTCTGGCCCGGATATTCGGCGCCAACGTCGACACCGAGATCGATGTGGACCAGCGCACGGGCGAGATCGACATGCTGGTGCTCAAGCGGGTGGTCGCAACGGTCGAGGACGAGTCGTCGGAGATTTCCGTCGAGGAGGCCCGCTGGGACGATCCCACCTACGAGGTCGGCGACGTTATGGAGATCCCCGTGGACTTCTCCGAGTTCGGGCGCAACGCCGTCATGGCGGCCAAGCAGCGAATCGTGCAGCTGGTCCGCGAGGGCGAGCGTCAGCGTATCCGTGACGAGTACACCGATCGGGTCGGCGACCTGCTCTCCGGTGAGGTACAGCAGATCGAGCGCGGCAAGATCGTCCTGCTTCTCAACCGCACCAGAGAGGCGGAGGCGATCATTCCGTGGAAGGAGCAGAACCCCCGTGAACGCTTCCGGCAGGGCGAATCCATACGGGCCGTGCTCAAGAAGGTCGATGAGACTCCAAAGGGTCCCCGTCTGATCTTCTCGCGCTCGGACCCGCTCTTCGTGGCCGCCCTGTTCAACCTGGAGGTGCCCGAGATCCAGCAGGGGATCGTCGACATCAAGGAGTTGACCCGGGAGGTCGGGGGCCGGACCAAGATCGCTGTACACAGCCGCGATGAATCCATCGATCCGGTGGGGGCCTGCGTGGGTCTCAAGGGGTCGAGGGTGCAGGCCGTGGTTTCGGAATTGGGTGGCGAGCGGATCGACATCGTGCCCTGGCATCCGGACCCGGAGATTTTCGCACGGCGGGCGCTGGCGCCGGCCCGTGTGGCAAAGGTCGTCTCGGATTCCGCGCGGCAGGTCGTCACGGCCATCGTCGACGAGGACCAGCTCTCGCTTGCAATCGGCAGGAACGGGCAGAACGTGCGCCTGGCATCTCAGCTGATCGGATGGCAGATCGATCTCTACGGCTCGCGCGAGTGGCTGGAACGCGGCGCCGACATGTCGCTGTTCGTGGAGGAAGAAGCGGATTCATACGAAACGGCCGACTTCCCGCTGAGCGAGCTTTCGCTGGACGCATCGACGCTGAACGCGCTGGCGTCGGCCGGCTACGACAGCTTCCTCGACATCATCGACCTGGACCGCGCGGATTTCCTGGCCGTCGACGGGGTGACCGAGGACGCGGCAGCGCGGCTCCTCGCCCTGATCGAAGACCTCACCGTGGTCGACTCGGAGTCCGCTCGCTCCGGCGAGGAGCCAGCGGGCGGAGGGGGTGGACCGGCCTGATGCGGGTGAAGGAACTGGCGACGGACCTCAAGGTCAATGCCGATGTGCTCCTGAGGTTTCTGCGGGAGTCGGGGGTGCGTGTGGGCCACGCCGACGCCCCGATCAGGGACGTTGACGTAGCCCTGATACGCACGCGTCTCGAGCGGGAACGCAGGGCGGGTCACGGCGAAGCCGCCGATGTGATGAGCGCTGCGGTCAAGGCCCGGAGGCCGGTGAGCCGCCGCCGTCGGCGGGTACCCTCTCGCCGCCGTGCCACGGTCGAGCCGCAAACGGCGGTTGCGGAGGCACCGGAAGACGCGGTTGCCGCCGACGAGGCCGCCACCGACGGGGCGGCCCCGGCTGCCACACTGGAAGCTGCCACCGCCCCGGAGGCGTCCGCGACTGAACCTGTGGAAGCGGCCGAGCCCCGCGAAGCCGAGTCCGTGCAGACTGCGGAGGGGACGGAGGTCCAGAGGCCTGAAGCGCCGTCGGCCGATGAACCGGCCGCTGCAGCCGCTGCAGCTCCGGTGGACGATGTCCCGGGGGTCCCCACGGCCGAGAGTCCGGCCGAAGAAGGCGAGTTGGCGGTATCCGAGATCCCCGAAACCGAACCCGAGCTTTCACTGGTGGACGGAACGGACGCCGCCGCGGACGCGGACGCCGCGCTTCCCCGGCCCGAGCCGCCCGTTGCCGCCCGCACCGGCTTCAAGCCGACCCGCGCGCGAGACCGGCCCGGCGTTGCGCAGCCTGCCGCTGCGGGCAAACCCGAGCCTGCCGCAAGTGCGGGTCCCGGCGGGCGCGTGCGGATCCAGGCGGAAGGCTATACGTCGGACGGCCGTCGCAAGAGAGCGCGCAAGAAAGGCCGCCGCCGCAAGGGTGCCGACCGCGACGTGGCGAGGCAGAACATCCAGCGGGTCATGGCCGAGATCAAGGGGGGCAAGAGGAAGCGCAAGAAGGGGAAGGGTGCGGTGGCCGCGGCCAAGGAGGAGCGGGTTGCGGCCGAGGAACGGGCCGCCGAGGCCAGGTCCGTCGAGGCACGGACCGTACGCGTCAACGAATTCCTCACCGTCGCCGAACTCGCGGAGCTCATGGACGTCTCCCCGACCGAGATCATCGGGTGGGCGTTCAAGAACATGAGCCTTATGGTCACCATCAATCAGAGGCTCGATTTCGATCAGATCGAACTGCTGCTCGAAGGATTCGGCTTTACCGCGGTTCGCGAGACCGACTATCTGCCCCCGTCGGAGGCGGAGGCCGAGCAGGACGATCCCGCGGATCTGCGTCCGCGCCCACCGGTCGTGACCGTCATGGGGCACGTGGACCACGGAAAGACCAAGCTTCTCGACTGGATCCGCGATACCAACGTCGTGGCTGGCGAGGCCGGAGGCATCACCCAGCACATCGGCGCGTATCACGTCGAACTCGACGACGCCCGCACCATCTCGTTCCTCGACACGCCCGGGCACGCCGCATTCACGGCCATGCGCGCACGTGGCGCGGACGTCACGGACCTGGTAGTTCTCGTCGTCGCCGCCGATGACGCGGTGATGCCGCAAACGGTCGAGGCGATCAGCCACGCGAAGACCGCCGGCGTTCCCATGGTGGTCGCCATCAACAAGATCGACCTGCCCACCGCGAATGCCGACAAGGTCCGCCAGGACCTGCTCCAACACGAGGTTACGGTCGAGGACTTCGGCGGAGAGACACTTGTTGCGGAGGTGTCCGCCAAGACGGGCGAGGGCATGGACGACCTGCTGGAAAAAGTTCTCCTTCAGGCCGAGATCCTCGAACTCCAGGCGAACCCGGCCCGCGACGCCGTGGGTACTGTGGTCGAGGCCGAACTGGACATCGGCAAGGGACCCCTGGCGACGATTCTCGTGCAGAGCGGAACCCTGCGTGTCGGGGACAGCTTCGTGGTGGGACTGCACGACGGCCGCGTGCGCGCGCTGCTTGACGAACGCGGCCAGGGCGTCGACGCCGTGGGCCCGGGGATCCCGGTGCAGATACTCGGTTTGGCCGGAGTACCCCAGGCCGGTGACGTGCTCCAGGTGATGGGAGCCGACAAGGCAGCCTCCATCGCCGCCAACCGGCAGCGGCTCGACCGGGAGAAACAGCTGCGCATCAAGCAGCGGGGCATCAAGCTCGGCGACTTCACGCAGCTGCTGGCGGCGGGTGACGTCGGGACGCTGCGCCTGGTCGTCAAGGGCGACGTGGACGGGTCCGTCCAGGCGCTTTGCGACGCCCTGGAGCAGTTGTCGACGCAGGAGGTGCAGGTGGAGATCATCCATCGCGGCGTCGGCGCGGTCAACGAGTCCGACGTGATGCTCGCGCTCGCCGCCGGCGCGGTCGTCGTCGGTTTCCGTGTCCGCCCGGACGCACTGGCACGCCAGGCTTCGTCGCGCGAAGCCGTCGACATCCAGGTCTACGACGTGATCTACGAGGCGGTGGACGACGTCAGGGCCGCGCTCGAGGGACTCCTGGCGCCCGAGCGGCGCGAGAGCGTCGTCGGGGCGGCGGAGGCCCGGGTCATCTTCAAGATCCGCGGCGTCGGCACCATTGCCGGAAGCTACATCGTGGAGGGCGTGGTGCAGCGCGGCGGCCACGCACGCGTCATCCGCGACGGCGTTGTGATCTACGACGGTGAGATCGGATCGCTAAGGCGCTTCAAGGAGGACGTCCGGGAGGTGAAGGAAGGCTTCGAATGCGGGATCGGCATCGCAAACTTCAACGATCTGAAGGTGGGCGACGTCGTGGAGACCTACCAGGTGCAGGAGGTTGCCCGCACCTTGGCGGGCGCCGAGCGGGGTTGAGCGAACCCCGGACCGCAGCGGCCCCGCGGCCCTCGGTGGTCGTCACAGTGGCTACCTGGGATCTGTCCATGCCGGGGTCGTCCTCGCTGAAGCAGAAACGGTCCGTCCTGCGCTCGCTCAAGGACAGGCTCGCGCGGATGAACGTGTCGGTCGTCGAGTCGGGACTTCAGGACGCGCGCAATCAAGCCCGGATCTCGGTGGCCTTCCTGGCGGCGCACGCCGCGCAGGCCGATTCGATCCTGGAGTCGGTCGACCGCCGCGTGGCCGGCGCGAGGGGCGCGGTGGTGGTTGCCAACTCGACCGAGCGGTACTGATGTCCGGCCGGCGTCTTTCACGCCTGGGGGAGCAGCTTCGCCGGGAACTGTCGACCAGAATCCAGTACCAGCTTCGCGATCCCGACGTGGGGTCGCTGACGGTTACCGGGGTGGATGTGACCGAGGACCTGTGGCTGGCCCGCGTGTACGTCGAACTCCACGGCTCGCTGGATCAACAGGACCGCACTCTGGCGGCGCTCGGACGCGCGGCGCCGTTTCTGCGTTCGGTGCTCGGGCGCGAACTCAGGATCCGGCGCGTGCCCGAGCTGCGGTTTCAGCGTGATACGACGATCGAGGACGGTCGGCGGATCGAAGCCATACTGCGCGATGTGATGCCTCCCGGCGGCGGGCCGGACGAACCTTGAAGGCTGTGCCGGGTGCCATGCGTTTCCTTCTGGTCGACAAGCCGGCCGGGGTCACGTCCCACGACGTGGTTGCAGCGGCGCGCCGGGGACTGGGTGTGCGAAGGGTTGGTCACGCGGGAACGCTCGATCCCTTTGCCACCGGGCTTCTCGTGCTCGCGGTGGGGAAGGCGACCCGCCTGCTCGAGTACCTCGTGGGATTTGACAAGACCTACCGGGCGACCGCCCGGCTCGGCGCGGCCACCGATTCACACGACCGCGACGGCGTGCGGATCGCCGAAGACGACAACTGGACCTCGTTGAAGCGGGAGCAGCTGGAGGCGGCCGCGGCCGGAATGGTCGGCCGCATGAGCCAGGTGCCACCCGTGTACTCCGCGGTGAAGGTCGACGGAGTACCGGCCCACCGGCGCGCGCGCCGGGGTGAGCGCGTGGTGCTCAGTCCCCGGCAGATAACGCTCGGCAGCTTCGAGATCCTCGACTATGTGCCGCCCCGGGTGCTCGTTCGGGTTGCATGCTCCAGCGGCACCTATGTGCGGTCGCTGTCGGTCGAGTTCGGCAAGCGGCTGGGGACGTCCTGCCACCTCGCGGAGCTGCGCCGGACCCGGGTCGGGTCGCTCCATGTGCGCCACGCGGCATCGCTCGCTTCCGTCGAGGCGGGAGAGCCGCGGCAGGAAGCCTGGGTCGGGGCCGTGTCCGCCCTGTCGCATCTGCCGCGGGTAAATGTCGGTGTCGAGGAGGCGGCGAAGCTGGCCGACGGGAGGCGGATCCGTGGGGACGTGCCCGACCGAAGCGCGGCCATCTTCGTACTGCCGGGCGAACAGCTGGTGGCGGTCGGGGCGGTTCGCGACGGAGTGCTTCAGCCCAGAAAGGTCTTCCACGAGCCCGGGAGACCGGGGGCATGACGGTGATTCGGTCGAGACGCTCCGGGCTCCCGCGGGACGATTGTCCCGTCGTCGTGACCGTGGGTACGTTCGACGGAGTCCACCGGGGGCATTGGCGGGTCCTGGAGGAAGTCTGCGAGCGGGCGTCGGCGCGGGGCGGGCGCAGTGTCCTGGTTACCTTCGATCCGCATCCGCTGCGGGTGGTACGACCCGAAGCCGCACCACCGCTGCTGACCACGCCGGACGAGAAGAAGGCCGTTCTCGCATCCAGCCGGCTCGATTACCTGGTCTTCCTGGCGTTCACGCCCGAGCTTCGCGAATTCTCGCCGCGCCGGTTCGTAGACGAAGTCCTGGTGCGGCGGCTGGGGATGAGTCATCTCGTCATCGGGTACGATCACGGCTTCGGACGAGGACGATCCGGGGACGTCAATACGCTCCGTGCGATCGCCGCCGAACGGGGGTTTCAACTCGATGTCGTGCAAGCGGTCCAATCCGGCCCCGCCGCGGTCTCGTCCTCGTCGATTCGGCGGGCGCTCCTCGAAGGGCGGCTGGCGGATGCCAACCGCTGGCTGGGTCGGCCGTACTCCCTGAGCGGCACCGTTGTCCGGGGAGACGGGCGAGGACAGGATCTGGGGTTTCCGACCGCCAACCTCCACGTTGCGGGGACCGACAAACTCATCCCCGCCCAGGGCATCTACGCGTGTTTCGCCACCGTGCCCCAGGGCAGATTCATGGGCGCGCTCCATATCGGAGAACGTCCGACGTTCCCGGACGCCAGCGCTTCCGTCGAGGTGCACCTGCTCGATTTCAACGCCGATCTATGCGGGCAGACGATCCACGTGGACATGATCGAATACCTGCGCCCGGTGGTAGCGTTCGCTTCGGCAGCGGCCCTGGCAGACCAGATGCGGGGCGACGTGGCGCACACCCGGAAGCTCCTGGAGCGTCGCTTGTTCCCGGTACCGGTGACTTGAAATCCGGTCCGGTTTCTCCGCCGGTAGGCCGCGCTCAACCTGGGGCCGAAGTTGCAGTTGTGTGCCGTTTCGGCATCGACTATGTTTAAAGGCTGTCCGAGAAATGGGGAAGAGACGGGAAGAGAAGACACGGGAACAGAATGGGTATCGACAAGCAAGAGATCGTAGGCAAGTACCAGCCCCACGAGAACGGGGCCGGCAGTACCCAGGTCCAGGTCGCCCTTCTCACTGCCAGGATCAATCACCTGCGCAGCCATTTCGACGCCCACAAGCACGACCACCACAGCCGCCGTGGCCTCCTGAAGATGGTTGGACGCCGCCGCCGGCTCCTCGAGTACCTCAAGCGGACCGATCTGGACGGATACCGCGAATTGATCAAAGACCTCGGGCTGCGCCATTGACCGGCGCGGACATGGAAGCGTCCTTCCGCCATCGGCGCGACGCGGTGCCCCATCGGGCAGCCCCGCACCGGTAGTGCCGCAGCCCACCTTCGCCGCAGGTTCTCTGCGGCAATCCCGGAAGAGAAAATGACAGACAGAATCGAACGACAGTTCGCCGGTCGGCGGCTGGTCCTCGAGGTGGGCCGCATGGCCCGGCTCGCGCACGGGGCCTGCCTCGTCCAATTCGGCGAAACCGTAGTACTGGTGACGGCCACCGTGCAGGACAGGCCGACCCATCTCCCCTTTTTCCCCCTTACCGTGGAATACCGCGAGAAAGCATACGCGGCCGGAAAGATCCCCGGCGGGTTCTTCAAACGCGAGGGCGCGCCTCAGGAGAAGGAGGTCCTGTCCTCCAGGCTGACGGACCGCACCCTGCGCCCGCTCTTTCCGAACGGCTTCTTTCACGAGACCCAGATCCACGCTCAGGTCCTGAGCGCCGACCAGGAAAACGATGCCGACGTGCTTACGCTGATTGGCGCGTCCGTGGCGCTCAACACGTCGGTCATCCCGTTCCGCACCCCGGTGGCGTCGGTGCGCATCGGGAGGATACAGGGCAACTGGGTGGTGAATCCCACCTTCCTGCAGCTCGAGTATGCCGATGTCGACATCGTCGTGGCGGGCTCGGCAAGCGCGATCGTGATGGTCGAGGGGGGAGCCATTCAGGTTCCGGAGACCGACATCCTCGAGGGCCTGAAGGTGGCGCACGAGGCGATCCGGGAACTGATCGACATCCAGGAGGAACTCATCGCGCCCCGTCGCGTGCCTGCGATGGAGTGGGAGCCCAAGGAGGTGGATCCGGAGCTTCGCAGCCGTGTCGAAGCGGAGGCCGCGGCGGGTGTTGCCGATGCAGTGAAAATCACCGGCAAGACGGAGCGGTTGGCGGCGCTGACCGCCGTCGCGAAGGACATCTCGGATCGACTGGCCGAGGAGAACCCGGAGGGCCCGTCACCGGACGGGGACGTTCGGGATGTCGTCCGGTCGCTGGAGAAGAAGAGCGTGCGCGCCCGCATCCTCGACGAGGGCCTGCGGGCCGACGGCCGGGGCGCGGACGATGTGCGCGCCATCGACTGTGAAGTCGGCCTTCTGCCCAGAACGCACGGCTCCGCTCTGTTCACCCGCGGCGAGACGCAATCGCTTGGTGTCGTGACCCTGGGGACGTCGAGGGACGAGCAGCGCATCGACTCGATCGACAGCAGCGAGCAGATCACCAAGTCGTTCATGCTTCACTACAACTTCCCGCCCTTCTCGGTAGGGGAGGCCCGCCCTATCCGGTCGACGTCACGGCGCGAGAAGGGGCACGGCGCTTTGGCCGAGCGTGCCATTCAGCCCCTGCTCCCCGACTACGACGACTTTCCGTACACGATCCGGATCGTCTCTGACATTCTGGAGTCCAACGGATCGTCGTCGATGGCGTCGGTGTGCTCCGCGTCGCTTTCGCTGATGGACGCGGGCGTACCGCTCCAGGCCGCATGCGCGGGCGTGGCGATGGGCCTGGTCTCAGAGGGTGACCGGGTAGCCGTCCTCACGGACATTCTGGGCCTCGAGGATGCGCTGGGAGACATGGACTTCAAGGTGGCCGGCACGCGCAAGGGTGTCACGTCCATACAGATGGACATCAAGATCGAGGGGTTGACCTTCGAACTGCTGAGTGAGGCGCTGGAGCGTGCCCGGCGTGGCCGCATGCACATTCTCGACTGCATGGATGCGGCGATCGCGGCGCCTCGCGAGGACCTCTCGGACTATGCTCCGAGGATCGAATCGATCAGGATCAACCCTGAGAAGATAGGTGACATAATCGGTCCCAAGGGCAAGACCATCCGTGCGATACAGGACGAATCGGGCGCCAC
The DNA here is from genome assembly GCA_009844885.1 of Gemmatimonadota bacterium. Taxonomy (GTDB): domain Bacteria; phylum Gemmatimonadota; class Gemmatimonadetes; order Longimicrobiales; family Gaopeijiaceae; genus Bin94. The sequence continues at coordinate 20,029 of VYAQ01000316.1, read as the reverse complement.
AATCGAAGTGGACGACGATGGCGTCGTCAAGATTGCCGCCGTGTCCTCGGAGGCTGGCGCCAGGGCCCGCGAGATGATCGAGGCGATCGTTCAGGAGCCGGAGGTGGGCAGGATCTACGAGGGGCCGGTCAAGAACACGACGACGTTCGGCGCGTTCATAGAGATCATGCCCGGCGTCGAGGGGCTGTGCCACATTTCGGAACTGGCCGACTACCGGGTCGGGAAGACGGAGGACGTCGTGAACCGCGGCGACGTCATACGCGTCAAGCTTCTGTCCATCGATGAAAAGGGACGCATGCGCCTCTCCAAGAAGGCTGCGGCCGCCGAGGAGAGAACTCCGGTCGCGGAAGAGGCCGGAGCCCACACCTAGCGAGCGACCCCGGAACGGGCGCGTAAGCCGGATGGGACTCAATCCCGGCGCGGCGGGCTTCAAAGGCGACCGGCTGGGAAACGGAGTGCATGTCCTGACCGAGGGCATGCCGGGCGTGCGCTCGGTGGCCGTGGGGGCGTGGGTGCGGCAGGGGGCCGCCCTCGATGAACCCGGTCAGGCCGGTGCCAGCCACCTGTTGGAACACCTGGTATTCCGGGGCACCGGATCACGGTCGCGCCGCCAGATCGCTCTTTCGCTGGAGAGCGTGGGAGGCTCGCTGAACGCATACACCTCACGGGAACACACCGGCTACGAAGCCCGGGTGCTGGCGAGCCATCTGTCCCTGGCGGTGGACGTGATTTCGGATCTGGTACGCGACCCGCGGCTCGCCGAGCGGGATCTCGAGCAGGAGAAGATGGTGGTGGGCGAGGAGATCGCGGCGGTGGAGGACACGCCCGACGACCTGGTGTTCGAACTTCACGGCGAGCGCCTGTGGCGGGGGCATCCCTATGGCCGGTCGATCCTGGGAACCCGTGATTCGGTGGCCGCCATCTCACGCGACGACCTGGCCAGATTGCACCGGGAACGCTACGTGGGGGCGAACCTGGTCGTGGCAGCCGCGGGTGCCGTGGATCACCACGAGTTCCTGGGGCTGGCCGACGAGTGGTTCGGAGAGATCGAACCCGGCCGCGAAGCGCCTGGCGTCCCGGATCCTCCCGCGCCCGAGGAAGGCATCGACAGAGTGGCGCGCGAGGCCTCCCAGACACACATCGTGCTTGGACGCACTACCCCGGGCCACTCGCACCGGGACCGGCACGCGCTGATCCTGCTGGCGGCGGCCCTGGGCGGGGGAATGAGTTCCAGGCTCTTCCAGCGGGTCCGGGAGGAACTCGCGTTGGCGTACGCGGTGTTTTCCTACCAGTCGTTCTACACCCGGGGGGGCGTTTCCGGGATGTATGCGGGGACCCGTCCCGGCAAGGCCCCGGAGGCCCTGGATGCGATTCGAAGCGTGTATCGGCATGTTGCCGCCGAAGGCCTCCCCCGCGACGAACTCGACAGGGTCAAGGAGCAGGTCAAGGGCCAGGTCATGCTCTCGCAGGAGTCCCCCGGCGCCCGGCTGCATCGTCTCGCGGGCTTCGCACTGTACCGCGAGCCCTTTGTGACCCTGGACGAGTTAACCGGTCGGATCGATTCCGTATCCAATTGCGACATCGTGAGGGTGGCCGCAGACGTTTTCGAGCCCGAGCGCCAGTACGCCCTGTGCCTCGGCCCGCATTGACCCGTTGCGTGTTCCGGAAGACACCGGGGGTATTCGAGCGAATCGCCGCGACACGACACTAGAACGGATTCCGAAAATGGTCGTTGGTGTTCCATCCGAGATCAAGCAGAACGAATACAGGGTCGCGCTGACCCCGGCGGGCGCCGAAGCCATGACCAGGGCGGGCAACGATGTCCTGGTGCAGGCCGGAGCCGGCCGGCACAGCGGATTCACCGACGACTTCTACACCGGGGTGGGTGCGGAGATCGTCGGAGCGGCCGCGGAGGTCTGGGAGCGCGCCGGGATGATCATGAAGGTGAAGGAGCCGGTCGCCTCCGAGTGGCCACGCATCCGTGAGGGTCAGATCGTCTTCACCTACTTCCACTTTGCCGCGTCGGCGGAACTGACGCGGGCCGTGATCGACAGCGGCGCGATCGCGATCGCCTACGAGACCGTGGGGCCGGAGGATGGCGACCTGCCGCTCCTCACGCCGATGAGCGAGGTGGCGGGACGCATGGCGGTGCAGGAAGGCGCCAGGTATCTCGGTCGCCCCTCGGGCGGCTCCGGGATTCTGCTGGGCGGCGTCCCGGGCGTGCTCCCCGCCAAGGTCCTGGTGCTGGGCGGGGGCGTCGTGGGAACGCAGGCGGCGAAGATGGCGGCGGGCCTGGGCGCCCGGGTCTCGATGATGGACATCTCCCTGCCACGGCTGCGGCAACTCGCCGACATCATGCCGGCCAACGTGAACCTCCTGTACAGCACCCGGTACGCCGTGCGGAAACAGCTCAGGGACTCGGATCTGGTCATCGGGGCGGTGCTCGTCCCCGGAGGAAGGGCGCCCAACCTGGTCAAGCGGAGCGACCTCGCCACGATGCGGCCCGGATCGGTGATCGTCGATGTCGCGGTGGACCAGGGGGGATGCGTCGAGACGATCCGGCCGACGACCCACGAGGATCCGGTATACGAGGTCGACGGGGTGATCCACTACGGCGTATCCAATATCCCCGGCGCGGTGCCGCGCACGTCCACGCTGGCACTGGCCAACGCAACCCTGCCGTACGCGGTGCGCCTGGCGCGGTCCGGATGGAGGCAGGCGTGCACCGAGGATCCGGACCTTGCCCGCGGAATCAACGTCGCGGAGGGCAGGGTCTGTCACCGGGGAGTCGCGGAGGCGTTCGGAATGAGTATGGAGCCGCTTCCCGCGTTGGAGGCCGTGGACCGGCGGGACGAGCCCAGGGTGCGGTTCAAGCGTTTGGCGACAAACCCGGATCTCCCGCTGCCCGCCCGCGCGTCGGCCGAGGCGGCCGGGTTCGACGTCCGCAGCTGCGAGGCCTTTCGGCTCGCGCCGGGCCGGATCCACGCGGCGGCGACGGGATTGGTCATGGAGATGCCCGCGGGACTCGAGTGTCAGGTCCGGCCTCGCTCCGGGCTGGCGGCGCGCCATGGGATCACCCTCCCGAACAGTCCCGGCACGATCGATTCCGACTATCGCGGCGAACTGCGGATCCTGATGCAGAACACGGGTGCCGAAGCCGTCACGATCAATCGCGGCGACCGGGTCGCCCAACTCGTGTTCAGCCACTGTCTCGCCCCCCGCGTCGACGAGGCGCCGGGAGTCACCGAAACCGAGCGCGGCTCCGGCGGCTTCGGCAGTACGGGCGTGAAATGAGCGCGGGAATTCGATAGCTTTAGGTCAGGTCCCCACTCTCTGCGGAGGCAAACCCCCCAATATCGGAGCCGCTCCGGCCTGCGTTGACCGTTGCCCCCAATCTCCAGTTGGTTCAGTTCGAAGCGGTTGGTCCCGACAAGCGACATCGGCGTGGACCTGGGGACGGCCAATACGCTTGTGTGCGTACGCGGCGAGGGGGTCGTTCTCAGTGAACCCTCGGTCGTTGCGGTAGAGCGCGGTACGAAGCGGATCATGAGCGTGGGCCTGGAAGCCAAGCGAATGCTCGGCCGCACGCCCGAAGGGATCGAGGCCGTCCGCCCCCTGAAGGACGGCGTCATCGCGGATGTGGACGTGACCGAGCTCATGCTCCGGCATTTCCTGAAACAGGTCATGTCGAAGCGGATCTTTCGCATCAAGCCCAGGGTCGTTGTGGGTGTGCCGTCGGGAATCACCGAACTTGAACGCAGGGCGGTGCGCTCCTCGGCCCAGGCCGCTGGCGCGAACGAGGTGTACATGGTGGCGGAACCCATGGCGGCGGCCATCGGAGTTGGGCTGCCGATCGAAACCCCGCGCGGGAACATGGTGATCGATATCGGGGGCGGGACGACCGAGATTGCGGTCATCGCGCTTTCGGGCATCGTCGCCGACACGTCGATTCGGATCGGGGGCGACGAGCTGGATCAGTCGATCGTCGCCTTCCTCCGGAAGAATTACAACCTGCTGATCGGGGAGCCGACCGCCGAGGCGATCAAGATGCAGATCGGGTCGGCGATCGAGACGGACGGGGAACGGGAGATGGAAGTGAAGGGCAGGGACCTGGTGTCCGGCATTCCGAAGATGGTGCTCATCCACTCCCAGGAGATTCGGGAGTGCATTCAGGAGCCGCTGCGCTCGATCGTCGAAGCGGTCCGGTCCGCTCTGGAAATCACCCCGCCGGAACTGGCGTCCGACATCGTGGACTACGGGATTGTCATGACGGGAGGCGGGGCTCTCATTCGTGGTCTCGACCGGCTGATCGCACTCGAGACCAACCTCCCCATTCACGTCGATGAGGAGCCGATGACCTGCGTGGTGCGGGGGTCCGGCAGGATTCTCGACGAATTCACGAAGTACCGCTCCGTGCTTACAACCTAGAACCTCCGGCGGGACGAACGGCGGGGCGTCCGCCAATGGGAGGCAGGAACGAGAATTGGCTGGTCAGTCCACGCGGAACAGGGCAGGAAGCAAGCGCGACTTCCCTGTGATCATCGGCCTCGTGCTGACCTCGCTGATCCTGCTCAACCTCCCAGAGTCCGCGCAGCGGTCGCTCGCGCACTCGGTGCGGCAGATGGCCCTGAGCCCCTTCATCGAGGTCAACGGGATGATCACCCGGGCCGAGGCGCGTGCGCGCGACTTCGACGTGCTGCGGGCCCAGATGGACTCCTCGATGGCGTTGATAGCCCGTCAGCGCACGCTCGCGGAAGAGAACCGGCAATTGCGCGGCGTGCTGTCGCTGCGACAACGCATGCCGAGTCGCTTCGTGGCGGTCACGGTCGTCCGCGCCGGGACCTCCGGTTCGGAGAGCGTCTTTCAGATCGATGCCGGCGAGGATCTGGGTATCCAGCCCTTCAACGCCGTGGTCACGGAAGGCGGATTGCTGGGCCAGGTCCAGGTGGTCTTCCCCGGCTATGCCCTGGCCTACGACTGGTCGCACAGGGATTTTCGAGTGTCGGCCATGACCGTTGACGGTCAGGAGCATGGCATCGTGGAAGTGGCCCGAGGAGCGTTTCGGGCTCAGGATCGGCTGGTGCTGAGGGGCGCGTCCTTTCTGTCGGACCTGCCGGACGGTGTCGAGCTGCTGACGTCGGGACGGGGAGGCGCGTTTCCGCGGGGCATTCGGATCGGCCACGTGTCCGGGGTCGCCGAGACTTCGGCGGGCTGGAGCAAGAGCTACTACGTAGTCCCCTCCGTATACCCCGGCGAGGCAACGCATGCGGTCGTCGACCTGGGGATGGACAGGAACCTGATCGCGGCCGGAGCGGACACACCTGCTGCTGCGCCGCTGGATCGCCGCCCGTGACAATGCGGGTCGTGGGCCTGACGGCGGGCCTGATCCTGATGCATCTCGTCCTCCATGTGGCTCTGGGTCTCGGGAGGGAAGCGCCGGACCTCTTCGTGGTGGCGCTGCTTCTCGCGAGCCGATCGATGAATGTCCGCTCCGCCGCCGCGCTCGGCATGCTGCTGGGATTGCTCGAGGACGCGTATTCGATGACTTCGTTCGGATCGAATGTCCTGGCCATGACGGTACTGGGCATGGCCGGTGCGAAGTCCCGCGACCTCTTCGTGGGGGATTCGAAGAGCTTTCTGGCCACCTTCTTCCTTCTGGGCGCGTGGCTTCGCATCGCTATCGTATGGGCGGTGACCGAGTCGGCGGTCCGCCCCGACCTCGACCAGCGCCTCCTCGTGGAGTCCGTCCTCATGGCTCTGTACGCCGCGTCGTGCGGGATCCTGCTCAGGCTGCTGTTCCTGCGCGGCGGGAGGGCCTCATGAGTCGCCGCCGCTACCGGCATTCCGTCCTCGCGAACCGCGCGCGCATCGCGGTCGTGATCCTCCTGGGCATCCTGGCCGGGGTCCTGTTTCGGGCACAGGTGCTGCGCGCAACGGACTGGCTTCTGCAATCGGAGCGGAATCGCCTGCGGCCGCTGACGGTCCCGGCCCCGCGCGGCATCATCCGCGATCGGGACGGCAGGGTCCTGGCGGACAACATTCCCGGGTATTCCGTCTCCATTGTTCCCGACCAGCCTGACTCGATGCTGTCGACGCTGCGGCGGCTGCGGGAGCACCTCGACATTCCCGCCGGACGTCTCGAAGCCTTGTCCCAACAGGTCCGGGCCGGGGGTCCGCGGCCCCTGCTGGTCACGGGCGACGCGCCGTTCGACGCTGTCGCGGCCCTCGAGGAACGGCGCTCGGGGTTCCCGCGTCTGCTGATCGAACCCAGGCCCAAGCGGCGCTACCCCGCGGGGCAGCTGGGGGCGCACGTTATCGGGTACGTGGGCGAGATCAACGAGGCCGAGTTGGGACGGCCCGAATTCGAGGATGCCGAGCCCGGGTGGATCGTGGGTCGATCCGGAGTGGAGTCGCAGTATGAGTCCCTGCTTCGGGGCAGTGCGGGGACGCGATACGTGGAGGTGGATGCCGCGGGCCGGATCGTTGGGAGCTTCGGCGGCGTCCAGGGGGTGGCCGCGGACCCGGGCCAGGACGTCGACCTCAATCTCGACCTGGAGCTCATGGAGTGGATTCACCAGGTGTTTCCGGATGGAATGAACGGTGCCGTGGTGGCTCTCGACGTCGAATCCGGTGGGGTTCTCGCACTCTATTCGGCGCCGGCCTACGATCCCAACGTGTTCGCGGGAGTGGTCGATGCCGAGGAATGGCGACGGTTGGTGGCCAACCCCGAGAGTCCGCTCTATCACCGTGCGGTGATGGGGACCTACGCCCCCGGATCGCCCTGGAAGCTCGTCACTGCGGCGATCGCGCTCGACCTCGGCGTGGTCACCCCGGACGAGCATATGCCGGTACCCTGTCGCGGGGCGTATGTGTACGGCAACCGTGTGGCACGCTGCTGGGATGCCGAGGGACACGGATTCCTGGATCTGCCCGGCGCCATCCAGCACTCGTGCAATGTGTATTTCTATCAGTTGGGACTCCGGATCGGTCTGGACCGCATGCTTGGCGTGGGCAACCGCATGGGGTTCGGCAACCAGTGCGGCATCGATCTGCCGCAGGAGGCGGGCGGGGTCTTTCCGGAGAGCCTGGAGTTCTGGGAGCGGCGTTTCGGATACCGGGCGCAGGAGGGCGAAGTGTTGAGCCTCGCCATCGGGCAGGGACCCAACGACCAGACGCCCCTGAAAATGGCACAGTTCCTGCTTGCGATCGCCCGGGACGGCTCGGCGCCCGCTCCCACCCTGTCCAGAGAGGCCGTACCGGCCGAGGGATGGCGCCTCGACATCCGGCCGGAGCACCTGGAGGAAATCCGCGAGGGAATGCGCCGGGTCATGCAGCCCGGAGGCACGGCGCACCTGTCTTCCCTCGAGCACTTCGACCTCCTGGGGAAGACGGGTACGGTCGAGCACGGCGGGGAGGAGCCGGAGCATGCCTGGTTCACCGGCGTTGCCGGGCCCTTCGGCGGTCCGCCGGAGATCGTGCTTGTGGCGATGGTCGAATTCGGGGGCAGCGGATCGGCCGTCGCGGCGCCCCTTGTGGCCAAGGCGGCCGATTTCTATCTGCGCGGCAGACACGGCATGCCGCGCGATACCATCCAGACGCTGAGGGAGTACCTCGTGGCCGGTCGCAATACGGCCTGGGCCAACGCGCGGGAGCTGCGATGAGCGGGAGGAGGCCCGCCTGGCTGAGGCAGCTTCCGTTCACGGCCACCGTCCTCGTGCTCTCGCTGTTCGGCGTGGCCATGATCTACTCCGCCGGCGTGCTGGAGGTCCCCAGCCCGGTCACACGTGGCCTCTGGCTCCGCCAGGCCGTCATCCTCGCAGCCGCGGTCGTCGGACTGTTGATCCTGTCGCGCGTGCCGTTGAGGTGGTTCGAGTGGTTTGCGATGCCCGTGTACATCGTAGGCGTCGCCGTCCTCGCGATCACTCTGGTCGCGGGCACCGGCGCGGGGACGGCGGAGGGCGTTAACAGCTTCCTGTCGATTGCGGGATTCCGGTTTCAGCCCGCCGAGGCGGCCAAGGTGACGACGGCGCTGGCGCTCGCGCTGCTGCTGGCCCGCCGCGAGGAGCCGCCGCGTTACCTGCGCGACCTTCTGGTGCCCGCGCTCCTGGTGGCCGTTCCGCTGGGGCTCGTTCTGCTTCAGCCGGACCTGGGTACCGCCCTGGCATTCGTGGGGATGTTCTTCGCGATCATCTATTGGGCCCGGACGCCCTGGCCCCTCATCCTGTTCGCCGCGTCCCCCGGGCTCGGCCTCCTGCTTGCGTTCAGCGCCCGCGTCTGGTCGGTGTACATCATCGTGCTCGTCGTCGCGCTCTATCTCTACCGGTTCCGGCTCTATCTGGTCGAGTCGGTTACCGTGATTCTGGGCAATGTCGCCGCGGGCGCGGTCGCGCAGCCGCTCTGGAACTCGCTGGCGCAGTACCAGCGCAACCGCCTGCTCGTCTTCCTCGATCCGAGCCTCGACCCGCGCAACGCCGGCTGGCAGCTTATCCAGTCGAAGGTGGCGGTAGGGAGCGGTGGGTTGATGGGGAAGGGCTTTACCGCCGGCACGCAGAAGCGCCTGGCCTTTCTCCCGGAGCAGCATACGGATTTCATTTTCAGCGTCGTCGGCGAGGAGTTGGGCTTCGTCGGCACTTCGCTGACGCTGCTGCTGTTCTGCCACCTTTTTCTTCGCATGATCCGGATGGCGGAGACCGCGAGCGCCCCCTTTGCCGGGCTGTTCATCTTCGGTATTATGGGCGTCTGGCTTACACATGTGTTTGTCAACGTGGGAATGACCATTGGCGTGGTCCCCATTACCGGGATTCCTCTCCCGTTCATCAGCTACGGAGGATCGTTCCTGTTGATGTCGTGGACGGGCGCGGCGATTGCCGTGGCTCTTGCCAGCGAAGATCCCTGACCCGGGGGACGCCCCACCGACGCGAGGCCTCAAGCATTGGCCTGGTTCCAGAAGAAGAAGAAGCGGCTCACGGCGGAGGACCGCCGCGATCTGCCGTCCGACGTGTTCGAGAAGTGCGACGGCTGCGGGGAAATCCTGTATGGTGAACGCCTTGCCCGGAACCTCGGCGTGTGTCCCGAATGCGGCAATCACTTCCGCATCTCCGCGGGTCGCTACCTGGAAGTCCTCACGGACCCCGACTCCTTCGTGGAGGCGGACGAGGGCATGACGAGCGGGGATCCTCTTGGATTCTCCGATCTCAAGCCGTATTCGGGCCGGCTGGAGGCGGCTCGGCGGAAGACTGGGCGCAACGAGGCCGTGATCACGGGCCGGGGCCGGATCGAGGGAATTCCGGTCGTGCTGGCGGTGATGGACTTCAGCTTCATCGGGGGATCGATGGGGTCCGTCGTCGGGGAGAAGATCGCCCGCGCGGGTCGAGACGCGCTGGAAAGGGATCTTCCGCTGGTCGTGGTCAGCGCATCCGGCGGGGCGCGCATGATGGAGGGGGTTTTTTCCCTCATGCAGATGGCCAAGACCTCGGCGGTGCTCGCGCGGCTCCACGAGCGCGGCCTGCCGTACATCTCGGTGCTAACGGATCCGACGACGGGAGGGGTCACCGCATCGTACGCCATGCTCGGCGATGTCAACCTGGCCGAACCGGGTGCCCTGATCGGCTTCGCCGGGCCCCGGGTGATCGGCGAGACCATCAAGCAGGCGCTGCCCCCGGGGTTCCAGAGTGCCGAATTCCTGGAGGAGCACGGGATGGTGGACCGCGTGGTCGACCGGCGGGAACTCAAGAGCGCGGTCGCCCAACTGCTCCGCCACATGCGCGAAGGGTGGCGGCCCTGGGGCTGAGCGGGGGTGACCCGACGCTGGACACGCTCTTTCCCGGGGCCTCGAGCGCGGTCGAGTGGGGGCTTGTGCGCATGGAGGCCGCCCTGGCGGAGGTGGGCAACCCGCATCACGCCTACCGCTGCCTGCACGTGGGCGGCACGAACGGCAAGGGATCCGTTGCGTCGACCTGGGCCTCGGTGCTGCAGAAGAGCGGGGAGCGGGTCGGCCTCTACACGTCGCCACACCTGTGCTCCTTCAGGGAGCGCATCATGGTCGACGGCGCCCCCCTCGAAGTCGCTCGCCTCAAAGAGGGCGCCCGTCGACTGAGGCCCCTGGCGGAGGATCTGGGAATGTCCCTGTTCGAGGCCTGCACGCTTCTTGCCCTGGTCATGTTCGCCGAGGAGGAGGTTACCTGCGCGAGCATCGAAGTGGGGCTCGGCGGGCGCCTCGACGCGACCAATGTGATCGTTCCCGAAGTCACCGCCATCACCAATGTCGCGCTGGATCACCAGGAGTACCTCGGCGACTCGCTGGCGGACATCGCGCGCGAAAAGGCGGGAATCATCAAGCCCGGGGTGCCCCTGGTGACCGCCGAGGGACGGCCTGCGGTTCTGGGCGTGCTGCGCGACCGGGCTCGTGCGGTGGGCGCCCCGGTCCACCTCGTCGAACCCTGGGGGCACTTGTCCGATCTGCGTCTCGGACGGGGGGGCACGCGCTTCACGCTCCATTCCCGCCGGTGGGGACCCGTGGAACTGGAGACCCCGCTGCCCGGAGCGCATCAGGCCACCAACGCCGCCCTCGCCATACGGGCGCTCGAACGGATCGACCGTCCCCCTCCGCTCGACGCCGTCCGCGACGGCGTCGCAGGGGTGCGGTGGCCCGGCAGGGGTCAGATCCACAGGATCGGCGAACGGCTCTTCGTGTTCGATGTCGCGCACAACCGGGCCGCCGTAGCTGCGCTCGTCCGCACGCTGGCCGACCTCGCACCTCCCCGGCCGCTGGTGGTCCTTGCCGGCATACTCGGCGACAAGGACTGGTCGCGGATGTTGCCGCCGCTGGTCGATCTCGCGGATCGTGTCGTCTTCACGATTCCCGCCTCGGCCCCGCGCGAGAGGCTCTGGGACCCCCGTGCGGTTGCGAGGGTCGTGCGCGGCGGCGTGCCCATCGAAACCGAAGAGGACCTGACGCTTGCGGTGCGGCGGGCGGAGTCGCTTGCCCGCGGCGGCACGGTCGTCGTCACCGGATCCTGTCATACCGTGGGCGACGTCCTCGAGGTGCTCGGTGTCGATCCCTTCGCCGACGGGCGCGACCCTGCGGAACCTTCGTCGGCGTGCGTTCAGGATTGAATTCCCGACCTTGCCGATTAGATTCGCAGACCATGCCCCCCCAGTCCTTCTCCCGGCTCCCCGGCTTCCGTGATTTCGTACCCGGCGAACTCGCGCTTCGCAACCATGTTTTCGAGACGTGGCGCCGTGTTTCCACGCGGTACGGCTTTCACGAATACGACGGCCCGCCGCTGGAGCCCCTGGGCCTCTATGTCGAGAAGAGCGGAGAGGAGATCGTCGAGCAGCTCTACAACTTCGACGACAAGGGTGGACGCCCGGTGGCGCTCCGGCCCGAGATGACCCCGACGCTGGCCAGAATCCTGGCCGAGCGCAGCCGCGGAATGCCCAAGCCGATTCGCTGGTTTTCGCTGCCCCAGCTGTTCCGGTACGAGAGGAGCCAGCGTGGCCGTCTGAGAGAGCACTTCCAGCTCAACGTGGACATCGTGGGCGAGAGCGGGGTGGCCGCGGACGCCGAGGTCCTGGCCGTGGCCGTGGATGCGGTGCGGGGACTCGGGCTGGGGGAGGACGACTTCGTGGCGCGCGTCAACGACAGGCGGCTGGTGACCCGCGTGCTGACTGCCCTCGGGGTTGCGGCCGACCGGCATCAGGATTGCCTTGCGGTCATCGACAAGGCCAGCCGTGCCGGAGCGGATGCGACGGACGCGAAGCTGCGGGCGCTCGGGCTGGACGAGGTCGCCACGGAAACGCTGGGCGGCCTGATTGCGGACGGAACATGGGAGCATATGAGCCAACGTTTCGCGCGCGCGCCTTCGGTGCTCGAGGCCATGCGGCCGCTGGCCGAGCACCGTGCGATTCTTGACGCGATGGGGCTGGGCGGATACGTGGAGTTCGACTTCACGGTGGTGCGCGGCCTGGCCTACTACACGGGCATCGTCTTCGAACTGTTCGACCGCGCCGGGGAACTTCGCGCGATCTGCGGAGGAGGACGCTACGACAGGCTCCTGGAGCTGGTGGGCGGCGAGCCGTTGCCCGCGGTCGGGTTCGGGATGGGCGACGTGGTGCTCGCCGAACTGCTGCGTGACCGCGGCCTTGTCCCGCCGGAGGCCCCGGCCTGCGATTGCTGGATCGTGTGGGTCGGAGACGGGGAACGCGACCTTGGGATGTCCCTTGCCCACCGGCTGAGAGCGTCGGGGTACCGGGTGATGTATTCCCTCAGGCCACAGGGACTGGGCAAGCAGCTGAAGGCGGCCAATCGTGCCGGCGCCGCATACGCCGTGATCATCGGTCCGGATGAAGCGGCGTCCGCTTCGGCAACCGTGCGCGACCTGAACACCGGCATCCAGGACACGCGGCCAATCGAGTCGCTGATCGAGAGCGGCCTCGCGGGAGACCACGGCATCGCAGCCGGCAGCGGAACATCTCCTTCATTGCGGGGCGGCCGCCCCGAACAGGAGGAGGCGTGATGCCCCGCGACCGGCGGCTGCCACGGAACAAGCGCCGGCAGCCGTCCCAGGAGGACATGCGCGTGGTACGGCAGGTGATGAGCCGGGCCATTCGGCGCCTCAACCTCCTCGAGGCGATCCTGCTCGGAGCCGCCGCGATCGCGGCCGTTGCCGGGGGCTGGCTCGCCGCATACCTGGGTCGCGGCGCATTCGGATGGCCGTTTCGAACGACGTGGCTGGCTGCGGCGATCCTTCTTTTCGGTGTTCCAGGGGTGTTGGCGTGGACGATGGACCGGCGGCAGCGGTCCGGTGGGGACAAACAGGGGAAAACCGGCGACGATTCGCCCGGAAGCGGCGGAGGCAGATGAAAAAGCGACAAAAGGGGAAGGGACTTACGCCCCGGGCGGAAGATTTCAGCGCCTGGTACAACGAAGTCGTGCAACAGGCCGAGCTGGCGGACTATCCGCCGGTTCGCGGGAGCATGGTCATCCGGCCCTGGGGCTACGGCATCTGGGAGAACATGCAGCGCGCGCTGGACGACATGTTCAAGGCGACCGGACACCAGAACGCCTACTTCCCGCTCCTCATCCCGATGAGTTTCATCGAGCGCGAGAAGGAGCACGTCGAAGGTTTCAAGCCCGAACTGGCCGTGGTCACCCACGCCGGGGGCAAGGAACTGGACGAGCCCTACGTCATACGCCCGACCTCCGAGACGATCATCTACTCGATGTACGCGAAGTGGGTCCAGAGCTACCGCGACCTGCCGGTCCTGCTCAACCAGTGGGCGAACGTGATGCGCTGGGAGCTCCGAACGCGTCTCTTCCTGCGGACTTCGGAGTTCCTCTGGCAGGAAGGCCACACAGCCCACGCGACGGAGAGCGAGGCCGAAGAGGAGGCCCGCACCATCCTCGACGTCTACCGGACGTTCATGGAGGAGTGGATGGCGATGCCCGCGATTACCGGCCTCAAGTCCGAGGCCGAGAAGTTTGCGGGCGCCGTTCGCAGCTATGCGTGCGAAGCCCTGATGCAGGACGGCAAGGCGCTCCAGGCCGGAACCTCGCACATGCTGGGACAGAACTTCGCGCGCCAGTTCGGACTTACCTTCCAGAGCGAGGCAGGGAGGGAGGAATACGCCTGGAACACCTCCTGGGGCGTTTCCACCCGGCTGGTCGGCGGCCTGGTAATGACCCACGGCGACGACGTCGGCGTGGTGCTGCCCCCGAAGCTGGCTCCCACTCAGGTCGTCGTGCTGCCTATCGGCCGAAGCGACGACCAGTGGGCGGTCGTGGCCGAAAAGGCGCACCGGGTCGAGGCGGCGCTCAAGGACAGGGGAATCCGGGTGCTGGCCGATCAGCGGCGGCATCTTTCTCCCGGCGCGAAGTTCTTCGAGTGGGAACGCAAGGGGGTGCCGCTGCGAATCGAAATCGGTCCGCGTGATGTGGAGAAGCAGGAGGTGGTCGTCGTCCGCCGAACGTCCGGCGAAGGGGAAGCGCGCAAGGAGTCGATGCCCGAGGCGGCGGCCCTCGGTGGGATCGAAGACCGCCTTGCGGCCTTGCAGCGCCAGCTCCTCGACGCGGCGCGCGCCCGCCGGGATGCTGCGACCTGCCGGGGCGAGGTCTCGTCGGTGGACGAATTGGGGACCCTGTTGGACGAGGGCGCGGGATTCGTGTACTCGGGGTGGAGCGGCGACCCCGCCGTCGAGGAACGGGTCAAGGAGGAAACGAAGGCGACGATCCGCGTCATTCCGTCGCGGGAGTTCCGCTCGGACACGGCGCCCGTGCGGTGTGTCGGCGGCGGCGCTGCAAGCATGGAGGTGGTTTGGGCACGGGCCTATTGAAGAAGGGGCAGGCGCGGCGAGGGCCCCTGGACGGGGCGACCCCCGACTCGGCGTTCCCGCGCCGCGACGGTGTCTTGCGCTGTGGCGACGAATCGCTGGATGCCCTTGCGAAAGAATACGGTACGCCATTATATGTGTATAACGGCGACCGTATCCTGGAGCGATTTCATGCGGTACGTGATGGGTTCGCCCCTCTGGACCTGCTGATCGCGTACTCGGTCAAGGCGAATCCGAATCTGGCGGTGCTGCGGCTCCTCGGTGAGGCGGGGGCTGGCGCCGACATCGTCAGCGGTGGGGAGCTGTACCGCATCCGGCGCGCCGGAATCGATCCGGGGCGCGTCGTATTCGCGGGGGTGGGGAAGACCCGTGACGAGATGCGCTACGCGCTCGAGCAGGGGATCATGGCGTTCCACGTCGAGAGCGCCCAGGAACTCGCAGCGCTGGGCGAGGTGGCACGGGGGGCCGGGTTCATCGCCCCGGTCGCCGTAAGGGTCAACCCGGACGTGCACAGTCCCACGCACGAGTTCACCCGCACGGGTCACGCGTCGGCCAAGTTCGGCGTGTCTCCGGACGAGGCGGTGGATCTGTACGCCGTCATTGTGGAGCACCCCGGCTTGAGGGCCGTCGGCGTCGACGTGCACATCGGGTCCCAGATCCGTGAACCGCGCCCCTTCCTGGCCGCGCTCGACGTCGTGCTCGAAGTTGCCGACCGGGCTCGCAGGGATTGCGGGGTGGACCTCCGCTACGTTGACCTGGGCGGCGGTTTCGGAATCGCCGATGGCGAAGCCGGGGCGCTCGACATAGGCACGCTCGCCGAGGGCGTGGCGGCCCGCCTCGAAGGCCGTTCACTCGCCCTGATCCTGGAACCGGGACGCTTCCTCGTCGGGGACGCGGGGGCGTTGCTTACGCGCGTGCTCTACGTGAAGCGAAGCGGGGGCAAGACCTTCGTGATCACGGACGCGGGGATGACGGAACTGATACGTCCGAGCCACTACGGCGGCGTCCACGCGATCTCGCTGGTGCACGACGGCGACAGGGGCACCGTCGAGCGTGTGGACATCGTCGGTCCGGTTTGCGAACAGGGCGACTTCCTCGCCCGCGACCGGCGCCTGCCGGTGCCACCCCGCGGCGCGCTCATCTGTGTGCGCCAGGCAGGCGCCTACGGTTTCACCATGGCATCGAACTACAACTCGCGGCCGCGTCCCGCCGAAGTCCTCGTGCACGGCGGGCGCGCCACGCTGGCACGGCGCCGCGAGGAATACGCCGACCTCATCCGGGGCGAGCACGATGACTGATCCACCGCGCGCCCGCTCCGGCGCGGCGCACACCGGCACGTCGCCCGCGGCCCCGGGGGGCGGGGGCCGTGTCCACCGCCGCAGACAGGGGGGGGGGAAACGCGAGCACGTAACCCAACGGATAGCGGGGCGGCGTGGGGGATAGGGGGG
>VYAQ01000316.1:0-4240 GCA_009844885.1 Gemmatimonadota bacterium | reverse complement strand
CCCCCCCCCCCCGCCCCCCCCGTGGGCGCCGCTCCCCCCGCGCCCCCGCGCCGGCGGGGCGCACCCCGCCCCGGCCCCGGCGCCCGCGGGCGCCGGCGACGTGGTCCACGACCGCATCCTGGTCGTCGACTACGGCTCGCAGTTCACGCAACTCATCGCGCGACGCATTCGTGAATCGGGCGTGTACTGCGAGATCCACCCCCCCACGCGCTCCATCGACTGGGTCCGGTCGTGGTCCCCTCGGGGCATCGTTCTCTCGGGCGGCCCGTCGTCGGTGTACGGCGAAGACGTTCCCGGCCTCGACCCCGACCTTCTCGACCTGGGGATCCCGGTCCTGGGCATCTGCTACGGCATGCAGCTCATCGCGGATCATGAGGGCGGCACGGTCGTTCCCGGCAAGCGCGAGTACGGTCGCGCCAGCCTGCGCGTAACGGCGCCCAACGCCGCGGCCACGGAGCCCGACGCCCCGATGGGGCAGCACGCCGGTGCCACAACCGCGCCCGGCGACGATCTCTTCCACGGCTTCGATCCGGTCGACGACGTCACGGTGTGGTGCTCGCACGGCGATCACGTCGACGAACCCCCGCCCGGCTTCGTCACCCTGGCCGCCACCGCCGACCTGCCCGTCGCGGCCTTCCGCGCCCGCTCGCGCGCTCTGTACGGCGTCCAGTTCCACCCCGAGGTCGCGCACACGCCGCGCGGCCAGGAGATCGTCCACAACTTCCTCTTCCGGATCTGCGCCTGCTCGGGCGACTGGACCGCCGGCGCGTTCGTCACCGAGTCGGTCGAACGCATCCGTGCACTGGCGGGCGCCGAGCAGGTGGTGTGCGGCCTTTCCGGCGGCGTGGACTCGTCGGTGGCCGCCGCGCTGGTGCACAGGGCCGTGGGCGACCAGTTGACCTGCATCTTCGTCGACACCGGAATGATGCGGCTCAACGAGCGCAGGAACGTCGAACGCACCTTCCGCGAACACATGGGGATCCGCCTGGTGGTGGTGGAGGCCGCGCGGGAGTTCCTGGATCCGCTCGAGGGGATTGTCGAGCCCGAGCGCAAGCGCAAGATCATCGGCGAGACCTTCATCCGCGTCTTCGAGCGCACCACACGCGAGCTGGGCTCGAACGCGCGCTTCCTCGTGCAGGGGACCCTGTACCCGGACGTGATCGAGTCGCTGGCCGTCCGCGGCCCGTCCGACACGATCAAGTCGCATCACAACGTCGGCGGGCTGCCCGAGGACATGGCGTTCGAACTCATCGAGCCCCTGCGCGAGCTCTTCAAGGACGAAGTGCGGGCAGTGGGGCGCACGCTGGGGCTCCACGAGGCGTTCATCCGGCGCCACCCGTTCCCGGGGCCGGGCCTGGGCATCCGGGTGATCGGGACGGTGACCGAGGAGCGGCTCGACGTTCTGCGGCGGACGGACGCGATCTACCTCGAGGAGATCGAGGCCGCGGGCATCTACGACGACATCTGGCAGGCCTTTGCCGTGCTTCTGCCCGTCCGCTCGGTGGGCGTCATGGGGGACAGCCGCACCTACGAAAACGTCGTGGCGCTGCGCGCGGTCACGTCACGGGACGGCATGACCGCGGACTGGTATCCGTTCGAGCCCGACTTCCTCGGCCGGGTTTCGACCCGGATCATCAACGAGGTCGCGGGGGTCAACCGCGTGACCTACGACATCAGCTCCAAACCGCCCGCGACGATCGAGTGGGAGTAGGGGGCCGCCAGGCGGACTGGCGCTGCCCTGGCCCAGCCCGCCGCCCGAGCCGCGACGACACTACCCCACCGAGTCGGGACGGCTGCTCAGTTCCACCATCCGGTTCTCGACCGCGCTCCAGACGCCTTCCATGAAGCTCACGTTGTCGCCGTAGCGTTCGGCGAAGGCGAGAAGGTCCTCCTCGGTCACGCCATGAGCCACCAGCACCGAGTCCCGCCGCGCCTCCGTGATGACCGTGTCCGGGGAGCGCAGTTCCGCCGTGCGCAAGCCGACGTAGACATCCACGAACTCCTGCCACGTCATGACTTCCTCGGGCGCCGTCCCACAGGCGGCCAGGACCACGGCGGCGGCCCATGCCGGGTGAGCCCGCCTCACGCCGCGTCCCTCCGGTTGGCGACCCACCACAGCATCCAGCACAGTCCGGCGAACACCAGCGTGCCCACCAGCGCCGAGCTTCCGGTGAACCAGTCCGACCAGGAGTGCCCCAGGTGCCAGATGGACGCCGGGTCGGCATGGCCGGTGCGGTTGGCCACCGCGAAGATCACGGCGCCGATCAGCACGCCCACCAGCGCCGCGCCGGCGATCAGGCCGGACGCGAACAGAACGCCGCGCTCGCGATGCTCGGCCAGAACACTCTCGCCGCTTTCGGTCTCGCCCGCGTCCCGGTACTTGCGGTTGAGCGCCCAGCGCATCAGGCCGCCGACGAAGATCGGCGTCATCAGCGACACCGGCAGATACACACCCACGGCCAGGGCCAGCGACGGCAGCTTGAAGACGAACTCGGCCACCGCCGCGATCAGAATGCCCACCAGCACGAATCCCCAGGGGAGCGACGCGTTCAGCACGCCGTCGATCACCAGGCTCATCAGCGTGGCCTGCGGAGCGGGCAGCCCGTCCACCGTGCCGATCCCGTAGGACTCGTTGAGCACGACCAGCACCCCGCCCATCACCGCCGCGCTGGCGAGCACGCCCATCATCTCCCCGACCTGCATGCGCTTCGGCGTGGCGCCGACCAGGAAGCCCGTCTTGAGGTCCTGCGAGGTGTCGCCCGCCACCGCCGCCGAGATGCACACCACCGCGCCCACGGCCAGGACCGCCACCTTGGCCGCCCCGCTGCCGTCATTCAGCCCCAGGGCCACGAAGATCAGGGACGTGAGAATCAGCGCGGCGATGGTCATCCCCGACACCGGATTCGACGACGAGCCGATGAGTCCCACGATCCGGCTCGACACGGTCACGAAGAAGAAGCTGAAGAGCACGATCAGAACCGCACCCGTCAGCCCCACCGGCACTCCGGGCCAGAGCCACAGGGTCACAGCCAGCAGCGCGGCGACGCCCAGCACCATCTTCATCGGCAGGTCCTGCTGTGTGCGCGGCAGGTCGCTTCCCCCGCCGGCGCCCACCTGTCCCAGCCCCAGCCGGAAGGACTCGATGATGGTGGGCAGCGACTTGAGAAGGGTCACGATACCTGCGAATCCCACCGCCCCGGCGCCTACGTAGCGGATGTAGTTGTTCCAGATGTCCCCGGACCCCAGCGACGACATGGGCTCGCCCGCCGGGTAGACGACGCTGTCGCCCCCCCAGAGGTTGATCGCCGGGATCAGGACCAGCCACGCAAGCGCGCTGCCCCCGAACATGATCGCCGCGATGCGCGGCCCGATGATGAACCCCACGCCGAGCAGTTCGGGAGTGAAGTCCCCCCCGATCTCGGCTTTCGCCGGAAGCGGCTGGCTCGGGGACTCGTTCCAGAGCGCGAGGCCGCTGCGGTTCGCGAGCGCCTGGTAGAGCGCGCCGACCCCCAGCCCGGAGAACAGGAGCCGGGCCTTGCCGCCGCCCGCCGCCCCGGCCACCTGCACCTCGGCGCACGCGGTGCCTTCGGGGTAGGGCAGCTTGCCGTGCTCGCGCGAGATCAGGTAGCGTCTCAGCGGAATCATGAAGAGCACGCCCAGCAGGCCCCCGATTGCCGCGATCACGGTGATCTGGACAAGGTCCACCGCAATCGTCGGGTCCGTCCGCTGCCAGATGAAGAGCGCCGGCAGCGTGAAGATCACCCCGGCCGCCACCGATTCGCCCGCCGACCCGATGGTCTGGACGAGGTTGGTCTCCAGGATCGTTCCACGCCGGATCGCGCGGAAGATCGCCACGGCCATGACCGCCGCGGGAATCGACGCGCTGACCGTCAGTCCGACCCTCAGTCCCAGGTACGCGTTGGCGGCGCCGAAGACGACGGCCAGGACAAGCCCGATGAGCACCGCCTTGACGGTGAGTTCGGCCAGGGACCGCTCGGGCGGCACGTAGGGGCGGTACTCCCCGCCGGGAACGACTTCGTACGCCTCGGGCGGCAGGCCCTTGCGCGAGGGAGGGTCGACCGATGCCATGAGGGGTCCTCGGGTCCGGGGTTGTCGATGCGCCCGGGCTCTGGCCCGGATCTTCCTTGTAGTAGAAGGGCAGGCGGGCCCGCCCGGAGCGCAGGACTGCCATTTTGGCAGACTACAGGTGGTCAGTATCACGGCAGGGAATCACGTAAGT
>VYAQ01000282.1 GCA_009844885.1 Gemmatimonadota bacterium | reverse complement strand
AGTAGTTAGACGATTCCCTGCCGTGATTCACGCCCGATACAGTCCGCTTCTCCAGCGTGAGCGGCTCGGGCTTGGCCTCGGCGTTGCCGTTGGGCTCATGGACCGCAAAGCCCGCGGCGGCCTCGTCGGCCTGCCGCTTGGCCCTTCGCCAGTCGCGGTGCTTCAGTGACCGGCTCAGCCTGCGCCCTCCCTCGCGCCACTCCAACTGGAACAGGCCGGTCTTAGGATCGGGGAACACCCTCACCCGGTTCCGGCCCCACTCGCCGGCGCCGTAGCTCCGGCGGCTTCGTTTCGTGCGTGCCATCATTCGATTCCTCTCTCAATGATGGACTGCACGATCTGCGCGAAAGAAACTTCGCCCGGGCGGCGGTGTTTGACCAGTGGCAGGTCGTCCGGCGGGTCCGGATCGTCCCAAAGGGAACGGTTCAGGCGCATGGTCGGTGGGGCGTCGGGCGCGACCGGGGCCGGGCGGCGAGCGCACATGTGACGTCGAGAGCCATGTGCAGACAAGCGCCGCTCGGATGTGCACGGCGGCGGCACTGCAAGCTGCTGACGGCCTTGCCGTTGTGAGTTTCTCGCCGGAGCACCGATGCCGTGCGGGCCTTGAGGCCGATGACGGGAGCGACCCCCCTATTCCGATGCCTGGTGCGGCATCGAAGAGGGTCAGGATGTGCACTGCCATCCCACCCTCCCTCGGGGGTCGCTCCCGGTCTAGCAGTCCTTGCAGGAAGGCCGTTGGCCACCCGTAGCGGCGGGAGCGCAAGCGGGGTCCGGGGCGGCCGATCCGCGAGGCTAAGCAAGATTGGCGGACTACTGACGGCGGGGAGCAAACAGCGGCGGACCGAGGCCCGCACGTCGGTGGACAGTCCGAGGATGAGGGCGACGGCCACCGCCCCGAGGACAAGGTAGCGGAGCCGGCTCACGGCCCGGGCGTTGTCCAGCGCGACCGGCAGCTTGATGGGGAAGTAGCGCCGTGTGTTGCCGACGGCGCCTTGGTACACCCGGACTGGCAGAAGCCCACGTTCGATGCCCAGGGACTCGAACGCTGCAACCCTCTCGGCTTCGGTGGTAAGCCACGGCATGCTGGGATGCTCAATGACGTAGTCGAGCGAGAGCAGGCGGCGCATAAGCACCTCGGGCGAGGCGTTGCGGCGGTGCCGGATGGGCTCAGTTCCTAGCGCGCGGTAGAGGGTCCGCGCGTAGATTCGGTAGACGCGGCCAATCCCTCGGATGCCGGGCGGGGTCTCCTCTGCAGCTAGCCGCCCAGCGATCAGCGCGTGGACAACGCGTCGCACCTGTTCGGAGTGTGCGTCGAGGAACCGTGCGCACTGGGTGCGGGTGAACGCGCCGCTGTGGAGACAGACGATCGCGTTCCAAGCGGCATTTTCTCTCGTCCAGCCAAGGGGCGTGAGCGCCTTGACACGCCCCTTCAGGTTGACGATCGTTTCGCTCACCTGTGAGTTGAATCGCTGCTTCCGCGTTTGCATGCCAGGAACGGTGAGCACCGTTTCGCAAGGAGTCAACTCGTAGGAAACTCCCGAATTATCCGTAATGTGCGAAGATGTTCGGAATCGTTCGGAGTCTGTTGGGCACCGCCGCCAGCGGCTCGTACACTGGCCGCGACGCGTCTAAAATTGCTGATCGCGTGACGTTCGTTCCGCAAGGACTCGAAGGAAGCCAGGACACGCATCCGTATCAGAGGACCCAGCCACGCTGGAATGGGTCTTGCTCCCGTTCTCGGTGCCCATGATCGCCAGGCTGATGGCAAAGTACCAATCTTGCCCAAGCCGGCACACTGAGAACCACGACGTTCGCATACCGTGCCAGGAAGCCGAGTTCACGGAGTGCGTCGATCTACTCGCGCTTGATCGAGGGCTGGAAGGCAAAGTTGAAGCTGCCACTCTATGGCTTGTAGGGTTCGATACCGCAGCAAATCCCGCCTTCGCACTCGCCAATGCAGAAGATTCCCCATGGCGTGAACCACGCTTGCCACCGGATTGCCACCGCCGACGCCAGATCCGCATTCGATCCCCGAAAGGACCCTAACGCGGGAGCCGTAAGCCACATTGTCAACACCAACACTAAGGTCAACAGTGGAGTGCCGATCATACGCCAAACTTGGACCCAAATAGCCATTTTCCTGCCTCCATGTGATTGATTCGAGTTGCAATAGGGTGAATTAGCGTGACCTTCAGAAAGACACACAGTCCGTTCCTAATCAAAAGCCAATCCTTGGGTCTTGTCCAAAGGCAAGTGTGGGCTGAACGGGGGTCGTCCACCAGAGAGAGTGAAGCCTGAAGTCGGGAGCGAAGAGTCCAAGGGGCTGGTTATGCGTACCCGGAGAAGATGATCGGATTCTCCCCGAGCTTGGCCCATCCGGCTCATCAGGCAGCACCGCCGGACCGGCAGGTATCGAACGTTTAGGGTTCGCCGGCTCGACGCTCTCCAGATGTTCCATTAGAGACGCAATACCTGTATTGTCCGCATCGTCGGAAACCGCATCCCATTCAACTACCGCACTCGGAAGCAGGATCTGGACCACTCTGTCGTCGTCCGTGACATAGATAGCGGCTGCCGGGGCCCGGCGACCGAAGCTGTTGGCATGATCAACGCGGGTCGATAGCTCAATCCGTGCCGCTATTCGCTCTGCTTGGAGAAAGTTCCGAACCAGCGCGCGATCTCCTTCGCCACGGTCGGTGATCGCGACGGCCACGATGGCAATCCGATGTCCGAATCTGTGCTGGATTCCCCTCAAGAACCTGGCAGACGGTGCCAACGTACACCCGAGACAGCGAGCGGCAGGGAATACCCAAACGAGTGTCGGCTGGACTGTCGACAGCCCAACCAGGGGCATGGCATCCCCGACCACTAACGACTCCGAGCGCTCCGTGCAGCCGCCCGCGCCAATCAAGCCGGCAGCTACTACACCGCAGATCAACGCAAGGCGCAAAGCTCGGTTTCTACTCATCGGTCAGCTACCCGACGGCGGACAACCAATAGGCGATTGGGCAACAGTGTGGCCGGATCGTCAAAGTAATAGAGATCCCCGTCCACGAGAAACAATCTCGGGCTTCCAATCAACTGAAGTTGCGGTTGCCCGAAGCGATCCATGATCACAAGGTCACACTCGAAGGTCAGTCCTCGGGATTGAACGGACTGGATCACGAAGTCTCCACCTTCCGTGATGAAGACATCACCGACCTGAGTAATGGAACCCAAAGCGGCGCCCATTTCCGCATATCCGGCGACCAAATCGTCAATCGTCGGCAGGGGCCCCATTTGTCTGGCCAGCGGCAACGGAAGTAGACCGAGAAGCTCTCCCCCGCTATTGAATTTGTAGAGCGTGTCCGACAATGCCCACACGGCCCAAATCGTGTCCGCTTCCAGCACGACACTCACCCCAGCAAAGGATGCGGCCACGTCACGGTCTTGTTCCGGAACACCCATGGGAAGAAAACTCCGTTCTACCCGCCCGGTCTCAGCGTCCCAAATGTGCAGGAATCGATGCGCGGGGCCATCGCCTGCCCCCGGACCGGCGAAGAGAAACCGACCGTCTCCAAGATCCTGGACATCCACGAGCATACGGACGGGCGAGGTGACGGTAGTCAAGGAGTCTGCGGTTCCGGAAAGAAATGTGACCCTAGAGAGCATCGGATCAGCGACGACGATACGACGATCCGTGGTTCTACGCGCCGACATAGGACGTTGAAACTCCCCAGGACCACCACCTCTGCGCCCGAGTACCGCCTTCAGCGAGCCGTCGCGATCATAGATCCGTACTTGGCCTTCTTGCGGATCGGCGACGAGGAGTTCTCCCGTTCGGTCAGCCGTGATTCTTGGCGCGACGGTCACAACCGCGTCGGTTTCTTCCAACGTGAGGGAACTGACGACATCAAACGCCTCGAAAAAGGCAATCGTGTCCACCATCGGCTCGCTTGCGATCTTGTCTGAAATCCCCGTCGACCGAGCTGCCGGGGCTTCCACGGCACACGCGAGCAGCAAGGGCACTACGACAGCTACGGACACCCGATACACGACACCGGAAGTTCGGGCGGTTATGGCTGTCCCCGACCGTGAGTTCAAACGCATGTGCGGAACAACCATCCTAGAAGGGCGAGAGCGTGCAGCAAAGGAAGATTCTGCATTCCCCTTTGCACATGAATCCGTACGGAAGGACCCACAACTGCAGACGGGCCTCGTCCGCCACTAGATCTGCATCCGGTCCTGGCCGAGAACTCGCGATTGGAACCGCGAGGGCCATACCGAGCGCCAACACCGCAGCCAGCAGCGGCAGGCGGGTCTTCGCAGTACGAGTTTGACTAGCAACAGTGCGCATTTTCGTTACCTCCGTTTGTCGAATCGGTAGAGGGACCGGCCGGAGAAGCCGGGTGGTACGCGTCGCGTACCACTGACGTTTACAGTGCCGCCGAAGGACAGTAAGCGCCGCATATCGGAGGCAATTCACGGAAGAACCACGGGCCCCAGCCATTGGACCCACAGAATACCGCCCACGGCTGCTCCAGCGAGAGCCGGGACCAAGACTCGCATCCTCCCGTCGCGAGGGATAGCCTTCACGAGTATCCAGTACCCGAGGACAAGGCACACAAGGCCTGGTAGTAGGAGAAGGGACTCTGGAATCCCCGTGAGCTCAGCCACCCACCCCTCGTCCACGTTCGAAGTGCGCCGCTCACCAGTGATTTTTAGGCCTAGGATTGGAATCGCGATAACCCAGCGCAAGGGGGTCACCAACCCGACTACGAGAACCACAGAAAACGGACCGGGGCCGAAGCGACGGACTGCCAAGATACAGCCAATGAGGGTCAGGTAGGAGACGAGCGGTCCGGCAGCCGCGCCGATTGCCACTTGCCATGGTTCAGCAATTGCTGACGCGGCCTCGATGTTCCCTGCCCGGACAAGAGCATCGAACTCTCCGGCACCGGACCAGCCGGCGGAGGCATACCTTAGGGAGGGATCGGGGAATCCGAATGCCAGGTATGCCACAAAGTGCCCGAGCTCGTGGAGTACCACGGCGAGGGGGAAACCAATGATCCCACCAGCCATCCCAGCTATCCACCTGCCGTCAGACAGCCACTTGCGAGTCATTCGAAGAATTCCCCAGGAGAGTGATGTTCGACCGTTACCTCGTCGCAGTCAAGCCTACCAAAGCCAGCACACAGGTACGCTTTGACCTGCAGAGGGCATTCGGGGCTATATACCAATTTGATGTGATTGACCCTCCTAAGCACAAATCCTTGCTCATGCCGCAGACGAATGGTCATACCACCGGGCCAAGGCCCGAGAGCATCTACTTGTGTGGCCGAGCATAGCCCTTGCGCGATCAAGTGATCTAGGAATCGCGTCTCACACAAGCGGCCGCCAAGCTGGGCCTTCCGGCTGAAGCTGTACTCCAGGCCGATTGCTGGCGCGATTCGATCGCGAAGGTCAATATGCAACATTGACACTCCCGGCAGCGGTGCGTCCGAACGCACATCTCTGAGCTCGAAGAGCAGGTCTCGCAACGCCGTACCAGATCCGGGCCACCCTAACTCCACCACCAACTCCACAATCTCTGGATCACTAAGGCCCGTGATGCAGAGTCTGATTCCGGCGTCTGGCCGCTGACGCATCATCCCAACGTATGGAACATACGCGCTGTCAGGGAGGCGGTCGAAGCAGCACGCCAACGCTCTGTTCCAAGTTCGCGGCAAGTCTACGCCAGTCGCCCGTGGAAGTGCATCGCGGACCATCGACAGCCATCGGCGTGCGGAGAATACCGGTGGCCGTGTCTCCCCGAAGCAGATGAAGAGGCCGGGCACCGGAGGCCCCTGGCCACAGTAGTCACCACCCGCGCGAGGCAGATCGAACTCGAGCCAAAGATGGTGCACCGTATCAGAAAGAGGGCTATCGTCGCATCCCCATTCCCGACAAAACTCCCTCAGTTGTCTCCAATACGGTGATTCCCATACGCGATCCGGCAAACGGGCTTCCGGAATCTCGCCCGCAATGATAGCACGACCTATGTCGTCGATTTCCAGTACGAGATCAACGCGTGATGTCTCGGGGCTGAGGCGACATTCGAAGTAGATCCATTTCGTCAGCCACCCTGGTAGATCGGTACACCGTCTCCGCAGATGACGGAAGGCGTCTTGACTGACAAGAGTGGACGGCAGCGAGTCCTCGAGGAAGCCCAGCGTCCCAGCGAGACAGCGGGTGCGCAGCTCGGGACGACGTTGAAACGGCCGACTTCGCGCAGGCCGTCCGAGCGCGCCGAGCCGCGAACCCACCGGTCTCAACCTGCTACTCGCCGTCGTCGGCGTCGATGTCGGTCCCAATGCACGACCAGAGAATGCACGTGATCCAACACCTGTCCTCGTCGTCTGCGCCGCCAGCAACGGCCTCAAGCTCCGACTCGGACAACTCTTGGGTCTCGTGGACCAAGTCCGGAAGCACGACCAGCGCATCGGTGCTTGCATCCTTCTCGATGAACCGAATGGTGAAGTCGTCCGGAATCGGGCGACCAGCCACTTCGGCAAGGGCGGCGTTGGGCTCCTTCAGTAACCGCTCGCGAAAGTCACTGTCGGTCGCCGCTCGACGCTGAACATCGTCGAGGACCTTCCATTCGTCGGACTTTGGGTGCAGCATGATCTCCTCCTTAGGGAGTGGTGGGTAACTACGTCGACGAAGTCTACGCCGATCGCAACGAGGCATCCGGGCAACTATCGTGCCAAAGCCGGCTGTTTAGGACCTATCACGTTGCGGCGTTTATACATGGGGTAGGCATCGGTCTAGACAGGTGATTGTGGAGCATGTGACTGACGCTCTAGCATATAGAGGCCTGGCTCCGTCGGGCACTGGGACGCCGCCATGTTCCAGCAGGCGCCAACGCGAAGCTGGACCTGCCCCGCTCTCACGGACGGCTAGTTGTTGGGGTTGATTGGTGTGTGATGTGGTTTCTTCTCTGCTCCCTCCAGCGTTGGAGAGAGCCAACGCGCGACCCGTACGAAGCGATCAATCCGGATGTTGGCGGCCGTCCAAAATTCGGCAGTTGTGGCCGTCGAAAGTCGTACATCCCGGGTGGGTGATCGGGGCTCGTTCTCGGCGGTGGGTCGGAAGGTTCGTGAGGTTGAGCGGACCGTGCTGTACACTGGCGTCTCCATTCAGCAGTGGAGGCGTAATGATCGGGAGAGAGAAGCGGGTGCTTCTGCGGACACTACCTGGAGCAGGGCATGACGAAGGCGGCGATGACCCGGCACGTGGGGGTGAGCCGCGACACGATATATCGGTGGATTGCGACGGGGCAGCTGGACCGGGATCTGGACTGGGAAGCGGTGAGGTATCGGGCGAGGCCGCCGGTGCCGTCGAAGCTGGACCCGTACAAGGCGATCATTGAAGCCCGGCTGGCCGAGTATCCGAAGCTGACGGCGACGCGGCTGTTCAAGGAAGTTCGGGATGCCGGCTACCCGGGGAGCTACAGCCAGGTGAAGCGGTGCGTGCGGCGGGTGCGCCGCCGGCCTCCGGAGGAGCCTGTGCAGCGGTTCGAGACCCCTCCGGGTCACCAGGGCCAGGTGGACTTCGCCGACTTCCGGTTGCCTTGGGGCAAGCGCCACGCCCTGATCGTGGTGCTGGGCTACTCGCGTCTGATGTGGCTGCGCTACTACGAGCGCCAAACGATGCCGGTGGTGATGCGGGGGCTCGAGACCGCGTTCCGGTACTCGGGGGCGTCCCATCGGAGTTGCTGTTCGACCAGACGAAGGCGGTGATCATCGAGGACGGCCGTGCCGAGGGCGGCCGGCTGGTCGAGAACCCGGAGTTCCTGCGCTTCCGCCATCACTGGGGCTTCCGGATCCGGGCGTGCCGCCCCTACCGGGCACAGACGAAGGGCAAGGTAGAGCGGCCGATCCGGTACATCCGCGAGAGCTTCTTCTACGGCCGGGACTTCGTCTCCGACGACGATCTCAACGCCCGGGCCCTTGAGTGGCTGACGGCGAGGCCAACGTCCGGGTCCACGGCACACTGAAGGAGCGCCCGGCGGACCGGTTCCAGCGGGAGCGGCCGCATCTGACGCCCCTGACCCCATGGCCGTACCGGCCCGTGGCACCGATGGCTGAACCCGGAAGGGCGAGACGGACCCGGACGGCACCGGTGCCGCCGGTCGTGAACGTCGAACACCGTCCCCTAGCCGCGTACGCCCGGATCACGGGGGAAGTCCAGTGAAGACGCCCTCGCGCAGGGAGAGCATCGCGGCCCAGCTGGGCGATCTGAAGATGCCCGGAGCCCTGGAGGCGCCGGACGAGGTGCTTACCGACGTGGACGGGGGAGGCACGACTGCGGCGGAAGCGATCGAGCGGCTCCTGGCCGCCCAGATCAGCCTTCGCAACAGCCGCCGCCTGCAGACCGCGATGCGTTCGAGCCGACTTCGACTTCAGCTTCCAGGCCTCCGTGAAGCGGGAACAGATCGACTCGCTGCACGAGCTCGGCTTCGTGGAGCGCAAGGAGAACGTCGTCTTCCTCGGTCCGCTCGGCGTCGGCAAGACGCATCTGGCCATCAGTCTGGCCATCGCGACGGCCCAAAGCGGCCGGAAGGTCTACTACGGCACCCTGACCGATCTCATCGACTCGCTCGAGGAGGCGCAGGCCGCGCGCGGGGCGCCTCAACCACCGCCTCAAGGCCCTGACCCACCCGGCGCTCCTGGTCGTCGACGAGATCGGCTACCTGCCCGTCAGCCGCAGCGGCGCCATCCTCTTCTTCCAGCTCGTCAACCGGCGCTACGAGCACGCCTCGACCGTGTCACCTCGAACCAGGGCTTCGAGCGCTGGGGCGAGATCCTGCACGAAGAGGTCATGGCCGCCGCGTTGCTGGACCGCCTCCTCCACCGCTGCCACATCGTCAATATCCGCGGCAACAGCTACCGGATGCGACGCCACGCTGAACTCTCCAAGGCGATCCACCCAACGGCCGCCCGGGCGGTGTCGGCCGAGCACTCCGGTGATGGAGGGACGGTGTGATGTCCGTACGCTACACCCTGCAGGCCCGCCCCGCTGCGGTCGCTACGCTCCCTCCGCGGCGCGGGCCTCAAAGTGTCCGATTTTCGATGGCCAGAAGTGTCAGATCTTCGACGGCCATTGACACCGGAGAAGCCCGTAGAGCTTCGGCCGCCCAGGCGCTGCCGGTTCGCTTCAGGCGGCATGGTTGACGCGCGTGGGGTTCTTGGCCTTGGGCATCTTGAGGCCCTTCAGCGGGTTCGAGACGAGGAGCGGGCGCCCGTGTTCGTCCCGGGATCTCGCGGCCCAGTTGAAGACCGCGATCAGGAACGTCAGGTCGTATTGGACCATGCGGTTCGTCACCGGCTTGCCGCTGGGGCCGATCCTGCCTGCTCGCCGCACCCGGATGAACCGGTCCCAGTCCCTCTGAGAGAACGTCGCCGGATCGCGGCGCCGTGCGAAGAACCGGAGGAACATCCTCATCGCGGCCCGGTCGTGATACCGCGATCGCGGGCGCTTGGTGGGCGTCACCTCTTCCCCGTAGATGTCAGAGAGCATGCCCAGCGTGAGCGGCTCGGGCTCGGCCTCCTTCCGGCCGTTCGGCTCCGGGTTGGCGTACCCGGCGGCGAACTCGTCCGCCTGCCGCTTCGCGCGCCTCCAGTCGCGGTGTTTCAGCGACCTTGTGAGCCTGCGCCCGTCCTCGCGCCACTCCATCTGGTACAGGCCGGTCTTGGGATCGGGGAACACCCTCACCCGGTTCCGGCCCCGAAGGGGTGGCAACGCCGACCACGCCGCCCGCCGGTCACTCCGCAGGGCTCACCCGAAGCCGACGGCCTCGACCGGCGGAGATCGGTGGCCGGTGGGAGAACATCCGGCGGCTGGCTGCCTGGGGGACGTTCGGGCCCGCGGAAGCGGCACAACTCGCCAACCGCGAACGCCGCCGGAGCGGGGGTTTTTCCGGGGGGATCGAAGGGGGGCGGAGCACCCCTCGCCAGAGCCGCAGTGTTCAACACTGCGTAGGCTGGCTTGACGCCCCTTAGCCTGCGTCAAGCCAGCTTGGGGACGCTCCGAAACACCTCTCCGGACACCGTCCCAAACAGCGTCCCAGCGGGCCATCGCCTCCAGCCTCCACGGCCTCTTGGCCAGCAGCTTCGCGGACGGCATCTCCTGCACGGGAATCCGGGTCGTGCATCCCCGTCCCAGTGCGTTGCAGCCCCCTTACGTTCAGTATCCAGCTAGATTTGATCCAACAACGACATCCTGCTGCGCCTGCAAGTCGAAGAAGTACAAGCGCTCGATGTATTGGCTGATCGCAAGGCTGACGGCGGTGGGGCCGCAATGACCGACCCGTGGGCGGACAAACCGATGATCCAACCGGAGCTATTCTGAGGAACCGATATGAGCGACCAGGACAGAAGATCAGAGGATCGCGACGCCGAAATCGCCCGGCTTGAGAAGGAACTACAAGAGCGTGAAAGTAACCTGTCCAAGCACGCTATGGGGATTTCGGAAGGAGCCTTTCGAGCCCTCGAAGCGGATCGCCGTGAAGCGGCGAGAAAACGCGAGAGACTGGAGGAACTAAAACGGACGAGGCGGGAGCAAGTGACTCCGGCGTCCACGGGTTAGAGGATCCGCGCTTTCAACGCGGAGACCGGGTTCGAGTCCCGGCGGAGTTGCGCGGCACACCGACGCAACTTCGGTCACCTCAAGGCCCAAACCACCTCCATACCCATCCCTTACAGGGACGATTGACGCAGGATAGTCCCGTCGTGCCCGTCCCGAAGCGCCTGCGTTGTGACGCCCTCGATGCCCAACTCCCGCATCAAGCGTGCCACCCGCTTCCGGCCCACCCGCTCGCCTTCGGCCAAGAGCGCCGCGTGGATCCGCGGGCATCCGTAAGATCCCGCCGCTCTCGATCCAGATCGCCACGATCCTGCGCTTGTAGTTCGGCGTCGCGCCGCACCCGCGCCGAGGGCCCTCGGTGCAGCCAGTCGTAGTGCCCGCTGAGGGAGAGGTCCAGCACCAGGCACATGACGGCAAGCGGGAAGATGGCCCGGTACGCCTTCATGAACGCATACCCCCGTCCGGAATCGATTCGCTCTCCCTCGCGAACCAGGCCGCGGCGTTTGGGCGGATGTCCCGCTCCATCCGCAGCCGCTTGACTTCCCGCGTCAGCTCCCGCATCTCCTTGCGCACTTCCGTCGTCAGCCCGTCGCTACGACGCCCCTCGTCCAGGTCCGCCTGCCGCCCAGTCCGAATTGTCTGCTCAGTGGGCTCGAACTCGCGCGAGAGAGACCCCGCAGTTCGGGCTTCTCGCACCAGCTCTACGATCCGCTCCTTGTACTCGGGCGGATACCGCCCTCGCCTTCTTCCCGCCATGGCTCACCTCCCTGGTTGGCCCAAATGGAAAGGTGTCCGTCATAGCGGGGCAACTCCAAGCGCGATAGGAACCGCTGTCGTGCACGGTTGTCATCTGGAGTCGACCGAGAGGCTCGATCGTGCACTCGCACTCGACACATGGGCGTTAGGCTCTATCCCTTAGAGTCCCGCCTCGCCCGGCCGAGTCCTCCGCCGGCGCGGCACTCCGGTGCAAGTCTATGGAGCCACATACCTTAGCGGATTCGCCTGAAACGCGCACGATGTTTGCACTGCGAGGGGTGACCTCGCCGGCGGAAGAACTCAATAGGGTGGACACGCTGTCCTGAATCAACTAGCCACCGCAACGATTGAAGTCTCATGGATGGTAGAAGCGGTCTGAAGCATGGCCTGCTAGAATCGGTGCTTTACCTCGCAGCACGGGACCGGCAGTTCCGGGCCGAGCTGATGTTCGATCCGAGATCTGCGCTCTTCGCTCGGCTTGCGATCCAAATCCCGGAATCTTTCGATATCCGGTTCATCGAGCGTCCTCGCGGGATAGATGCCCTCGTGGTCTTGCCGCGCTTCATCGGAGTCGCAACCAAGTCGTATGAGAACGGTTGGAAGCGCCGTAGTTCCCCACCTCTTTCGGAAAAGTGAGGTTGACTCAATGGACGACTCAAGTGTAGACCGAGTTCGAAAGACTGCCCAGGACAGTGGGACGGTAATCGAACTGGAGCAGGACGAGTTGGAGCACGTTGTGGGCGGACTCCAACGGACTTGGATCAAGCCTCCGAGCAGCTCACACGAAGCAACGACTGTGGATTCGGGTGGAGATGCCACACCTGTGGGCCGCGCTCTGGCCAAGTGATGGTCTCCTTACTTCCCTCGTGCTCGTGGGTACCCCACTGGACTAGACGCAACCTCTTAGTGTTTCCAGCGCTTCTCGCGAGCGTAAGTGGTGTCCGGGCACAAGAGGGTGACTCCATACCGGATGCCGATGCCACACCAGCCACTCTCTCCCTGGAGTACGTCCTGAATGCCACTCTGGCGCACAGCTTCCCAATCGAGCGCAAAAACTTGCGGCGACGGGCACGGCAAGGAGAGCTCCAGGCAACCGCAGGAATGTTGGATTCCCGTTTCACCACATCAATGTCGAGAGCGCGCGACGTGCGTGCGGGAGTTGCGTCAAGCGGACTGGACGGGCCCGCGCTGGAGCAGAACACCACGGCCTACAGGGTGACAATGGAGAGGACCCTACGTTCTGGCATCACCGTCGCGCCGCAGGTCCAGGTGAGCCACCTGGCGGTCAATGCTGGAACTCCCTACTCGACGGCTTCGGTTCGTCTCGACTTCGCGGTTCCATTGCTGCGCAACCGAGGTGGCTCGTTGATCCGGAGTTCCCAAACGACGGTTACTCGGCTTTTGGACGCAGATACACACTCCTATTTGCACGCGCGGTCTGCGGCCGTCCTTGCCGCTCTCACTGCATATTGGCGGTACGTGGCGTCCTTTGCTCGTCTCGAAGTCCAGCGAGCCTCCGCGAAGCGAGCGCTCGACTTGGTTCGCGAGACCGAGGTCCTTGTCGGCGCCGATGAGCGTCCTCCGGCCGACCTGAATCACGTTCGAGGCAACTTGGCGGTGAAGCGGGGAGCCGTGCTAGCGGCAGAGCAGGACGTGGTCGTCAGCCGAGCAGATCTCGGCTTGGTGATGGGGATCCCCAGAGAGCAGGTGTTCCAGCTCCAGCATCCTGCGGAGGCACTACCCCGCCCCGCGCCTGTGAGCACCGGTGAGCCACCGCAATCTCTGGTCACGCTTGCGCTCCAGAATCGGGCGGACCTCGCCGCCGCTGGCGCCCTGACTCGGGCGAGCGCGGTCGTCGAGGAGGCCGCGCGCCAAGAATCGCGTCGTGGCCTAGACCTCTTCCTGTCCACAGGCTATACCGGCATCGGCCAGGGCCATGGGTACGATCCTCTCTACAGTTCGCTCGTCAGCAACGTTCGGGGCCTCAACATGTCTATCGGCCTGCAATGGGAAGCACGGTTCTCCAACGACCATGCGCTGGGCAACGTCCTGACGCGCTCCGCCCAGCACGAAGAGGCGCGGATCGCGGAGCAGGATCTCGCGCGCCAGGTCGAGGTGCACGTCGAGGTAGGTATCGAAGGAGTTCAACGAAGCTCCAGATCGGTTATGGAAGTTGCCGAAGCAGTGCGGCTGAGCCGGACGACCGTCGAGAATGAGCGCATCAAGCACAGGTTAGGTTCAGCTACCCTGTTCGACGTGATCCTCGCAGAGGACAACCTGACTAGCGCTCTCCTGGCCGAAGTGGCAGCGCAACTGAAGTACGCTATCGCCCTCGCGGACCTCAGGTACCAAACGGCAACGCTCTTACAGTCAGACTCAGTCTTGAGCGTCGAGCGTCTGAACACGCTTCCCCCCCCGGCCGGAGGGTAGCGCCATGCAAACGAATCGCATCTTTCGGCAGGCTTCTCTCGACCGGATGGCATCACCGGAGCAGCTTGACCAGATCATGACTGTCACCAGTCCTCGCGGTTGGATCGCGCTCGCTACTATTGGTCTTATTCTGGTCGGTGCCGTGACTTGGGGCATAGTGGGGAGCCTCTCGGAGAAGGTGACCGGGCAGGGCATGTTGGTGCGTAGCGGCGGCGTCCTTTCGGTCGTTTCCCCGGCCGCGGGGCAGGTGGCTGACATAGCGGTCGCCCCCGGCGATAGTGTCAGCGAAGGCGAGATCATCACTTGGATCGCTCAACCCGACCTTTCCGATGAGCTTCAGCATGCCCGAGAACGCCTCGACGCCCTAAGGCTGGAGCACGGCCAGACGGTCAGTTTCGTGGAGGAGGATGTTCGCCTAAGGCTACAGAATCTTGAGCAGGAGCGGGAAGATATCACGCGGACCCTCGAAGCCAACCAAGCCAGCCTTACGCTGGTGGAGGAGCGGATCGCCGCACAGGAACAACTGGTCACCCAAGGCCTAGTGACGCGAACGGTGCTGCTCGCGGCCCGACAGCAGTACGAGTCGCTGAAGCAGCAGATACGGAACGGCCACATCCAAATGGAACAGATCGACGTGCGGCGGCTTACCATCCGCAATCAGGCCACAGAGCGGATTCGTACGTCTCGGCTCGCGGTTGACCGCCTCGGCAACGAGGTTGACCAGCTCAACAGACAGTTCCGCTACGCGTCCCAGGTGGTGTCACCGTACACCGGAAGAGTGCTTGAGGTCATGATCGATCAGGGCCAGATTCTCCCCAGTGGCGCGCCCATCCTTAGCCTAGATCGCGATGGTCCCGATGTGCATGACTTGGTCGCCATCGTATACGTACCTTCCTTCTACGGAAAGATGGTCCAGCCCGGGATGGAGATCCATATAGCACCTTCCACGGTGCGGCAGGAGGAGTACGGAATGATGCTGGGTGAGGTCACCTTCGTATCCAGCTTTCCCGCTTCGCATCGGGGGATGGTGCGCGTGCTCAAGAACGAGCAACTCGTGAGAGAGCTCTCCGGCGGCGGAGCGCCATACGAGATCCACGCCCAGCTGACCTTGGATCCGGCCACCGCAACTCAATACCGCTGGACCTCGTCCACTGGCCCGACCATGGAAATACAAAGCGGCACCACAGCAGGAGCACAGATCATAATTGCGCAACAAAGACCCATCTCCAGGGTGATCCCCCTGGTCCGCCGCTGGACAGGAATCTAGACAGTGGGTCGCGCTCACGCATCTGGTTTCATCGCACGCATTCGAGAGCTGCGAGATTCGGTCCGTCGTCTTCTGCGCCCCGTCCCCCGAGTGCCAACCGTCCTCCAGATGGAGGCGGTGGAATGCGGCGCTGCCGCCTTGGCGATGATCTTAGCATATCACGGTCGGCTTGTGCCCCTGGAGGACCTCCGTATCGAGTGTGGCGTTTCCCGGGACGGGAGCAAGGCGAGCAACATGCTAACGGCCGCCCGGCGATTTGGCTTGGAAGCGAGAGGATTCCGAACTGAACCCGAACATCTCTTCGGCATGGACCTTCCAGCCATTGTGCATTGGAATTTCAATCACTTCGTTGTGGTTGAGGGCACACGCAAGGGGGGGGTACGACTCAACGATCCTGCAAGGGGCCCGGTTCGCGTGACTGCGGATGAGTTCGATGAGGCCTTTACCGGCGTTGCGCTGACATTCCGGCCCAAGTCCTGTTTCGAGCCTGGCGGCCACAGCGTAGGGTTGCTGGCGAGTCTTCGGCCTCGGCTAACCGGTTCTGGTAGGGGTCTCGCTTTTGTAGT
The DNA here is from genome assembly GCA_009844885.1 of Gemmatimonadota bacterium. Taxonomy (GTDB): domain Bacteria; phylum Gemmatimonadota; class Gemmatimonadetes; order Longimicrobiales; family Gaopeijiaceae; genus Bin94. The sequence goes on along the minus strand of VYAQ01000282.1, from coordinate 10,542 downwards.
GCTAGCCGGACTGGGGTTGGTACTCCCAGGCATACTCGTCCCGTCGTTGCAGCGGGTCTTTGTGGACGATGTACTCGTCCGTGGTCTCGTCGGCTGGTTGCGACCGCTGCTGATCATTATGTGCCTTACCGCAGTCGTGCAGACAACGTTGGTATGGCTGCGACAGCACCACTTGTTGCGGTTGGAAACCAAACTTACGATCCAGATGTCAAGCCAGTTTGTCTGGCACGTACTGCGTCTGCCGATGCGATTCTTCACGCAACGTCACGCTGGGGACCTCACCAATCGGATTGGGATCAACGACAAAGTAGCGACTCTACTCTCCGGTGATCTCGCCACCAATTTGCTGAACGCGATAGTGGTGGCTTTCTACGCCGCATTGATGCTTCAGTACGACGTAGTGCTCACCTTGGTCAGTATCGGCGTAGTGACTCTCAACCTTTCAATTCTAAAGTATTTCGCGCTGCGACGCGTCGATCTCAATCAGCGGATGCTGCACGATCGTGGGAGGGTCATGGGAGCGGCGATGGGTGGGCTACAGACTATCGAGACACTGAAAGCGACTGGGTCGGAGTCGGACTTCTTCGCCCGATGGGCGGGACATCAAGCTAAGTTCATCAACTCGAGCCAACGGCTCGCGCTCACGACGCAGCTCGTGTCCACGATCCCTCCCCTTCTCCTAGCAATTAACACCGCCCTGATCATGGGGATCGGTGGGCTGCGCGTTATGGACGGGCATCTGACTATGGGAATGCTAGTCGCCTTTCAAGCACTGATGTTGGCGTTTATTATCCCCGTCAACGTGATGGTCAACCTCGGCGGTAAGCTCCAGGAGGCGGAAGGTGACCTCAAGCGGCTAGACGATGTCCTACTAGCGGAGCCGGAAACCTGTAGGGCTGGCGAAGCACCCGGTGCGGATGAGGGAACGAATTCAGATGTCGGCGTGAATGGCGTAAGCGTAAACGCGGTCACCCCTACAAAGCTCACGGGTCACTTGGAATTGCGGAATGTGCGTTTCGGATACAGTCCGCTGGATGCACCACTCATCGACGGCTTCAGTCTCGAACTCGCCCCCGGACAGCGAGTTGCTCTCGTGGGAGCGTCGGGCAGCGGCAAGTCGACTGTGGCACGCCTCGTCGCGGGCCTTTACGAACCTTGGGAAGGAGAGATTCTCTTCGATGGGCAACGTCGCGATGACATCCCCCGCAGTGTATTGGACAACTCCCTCGGAATCGTGGATCAAGACATTTTCCTTTTCCAAGATACCATCCGTGAGAACCTCACGCTTTGGGATGGCACGGTGCCCGACGCCGATATGCATCTCGCGGCACGAGACGCCGTCATTCACGATGAAGTGACCATGCGACCAGGCGGCTATGCAAGTGAGCTGCAAGAAGGCGGTCGCAACTTCAGCGGAGGTCAGCGGCAGCGGCTAGAGATCGCCCGCGCGCTTGCCACCAATCCGTCGATTCTGGTGCTCGACGAGGCGACGAGCGCGTTGGATCCCGCCACTGAACTGACCATAGACGACAACCTCCGTCGTAGAGGCTGCACCTGTTTGCTCGTGGCTCATCGCTTGAGCACGATTCGCGATTGCGATGAGATCATCGTTCTCGATCGAGGGAAGATTGTGCAGCGCGGCACGCACGTCGCAATGTGCGACCGCGACGGACCCTACGCCCAACTGATTGCCTGACGGGAAGGAGCCTTGTGGATAAAGAGCGCCCTCGACCCACCAGAAGCGCATTGGCCCTAAGAGGTAGAATGGTGCACGTTGGCAGCGATGCGCCGTTCGTGATCCAAGGCGAATTGGCCTGGTACGTGATGGGGGGCCGCGTAGATGTCTTCGCGGTCCCCTTGGATGGGAATCAGGTCGTCGGTGCACGAAAGCACCTGTTCCGGGCGGGCGTTGGCCAGGTCTTAATCGGTCTGCCGCGCGAACCCAATGACCTCCGAATCGGCTTTCTCGGCGTGGGCGGGCCGGGAACGAAGCTGCGCGCGCTAACGCGAGCGGATCTGCAGAAGGTCGCGACCGATCCGATGGAAAAGCACCTGCTCGGCGCACTCTTGGATGAGTGGATCGACGCACTGTGCATGAGCTTGGGTGGCGGGGCGGCACCGGAGGGTTGCTTGGAGTTGGATGTCGGCACGCACTCGGTCGCGGCCGATTCTCTCCTTCGGCCGCGAAAGAGTGTACTCTGGATCCAGCATGAGATGGGTCGTTCGCGTCTCTTGGGCAACGATGGTCTGACGATCAATGGATGTGGCGGCATGCCCCTTTCACGCGGTACGTGGATACAGTCCGAAGATCAGAGCCGGATTAAGTTGACGGATACTGTCGGGATCGTGGGGACTCACGAACTGTGGCGCGGACTCGACCAGCTTCACGCTTTAGCCCTGCAACGCGCAGAGGACCTCCACGATAAAGACTTGGCCCGCGACAAGCGACAACTGGACGAGCGTTCCTCGTCGAAGGATCAGACTTTAAGCGAGGCTTTTAGTATCCTTGCGACAACGCTAGGTGTAGCGACCGACAAGACGGGTGCTGAGCCCGCGTCCGATGGGACCGGCAAGGAACACGACGAGGCGCTTCTCGGCGCATGTCGCCTCGTGGGGCAAGCGGCGCACCTCGACATCATTACCCCTCCGCCCCGTTCTGATGCCCGCCCCAACGATTTGGCCGCGATCGCCCGCGCGTCGCGCATTCGCACACGCAGCGTGCTTCTACGCGGTGAATGGTGGAAGAAAGATGGTGGCCCCCTTCTCGGACGATTGAGAGAGTCAGGACAGCCAATCGCTCTGATTCAAGACTCGCCATCGGATTACGTCAGCCACGATCCCGTGAGCGGGACCTCGCAACGCGTGACCGAAGAGGTTGCACGCTCAATCGACCCGCGTGCGGAAATGTTCTACCGTCCGTTCCCGGAACGTAAGCTGGGCTTGCGAGATGTGGTGTCCTTCGGCCTGCTTCGATCACACCGGGATGTTGGGACTATCGTGATGACGACCATCGCGGCCGGGCTGCTCTCGTTGGTGACCCCCTTGGCCACCGCGATGATCTTCAATGACATCATCCCGGGTGCTGACAGATCTGGACTGCTCCAGTTGGTGCTTGGGCTACTGCTCATCGCGGTCGCAATTGCAGCGTTCAACCTCCTGCGAGCCGTGGCTCTCATTCGCGTCGAAGGGAAAATGGGAGAGGCCACCCAGAGTGCGGTTTGGGACCGCTTGCTTGCTCTGCCACCTCCGTTCTTTCGGAGATTCGAGGCTGGAGAACTGGCAGGTCGCGCTATGGGTATCGACGGGATCCGACAGATTCTGTCCGGTGCCACGGTGCGGGCGCTGATGGGGTGCGGCATGGCCCTCTTCCAGTATGCCCTACTGTTCTACTTCAATACTACGCTCGCCCTGTGGGCCTCCCTCCTCCTCGTCATCGCCATCCTGGCCGCGGCTGTCGCTGGACGCTTCCGCATGCGTGACGAGCGCCGTGTGGCCGAGTTGCGGAACCAGATCACCGGTAGGGTCCTGCAGTTCCTGAGCAGCATCTCAAAGCTGAAGAGTGGAGGCGCCGAACCCCAAGCTTTTGCAATCTGGGCCCGACACTTTTCCCGACAGCGCCGCGTTCAGTTCAGGGTGCGGGCTATCGCGAACGCGTTGACGGCATTCAATGTGGGATATCCAACCCTTTCGATCGCAGTCCTGTACGCTGTGGCCGTACCCGTTATCGCCGAGGGCAGTGGGCTGAGAACCGGCGATTTTCTCGCCTTCATGTCCGCATACACGACCTGCCTCGCCGGCTTGCTCGGAGCGACTGCAGGAGCGATCACGGCGCTGGCGGCAGTTCCGCTGTACGAGCAGGCAAAGCCCGTTCTAGAGAGTGTTCCAGAGGTGCATCTAGGGAAAGCCAATCCGGGTAGGCTAGAGGGCGGCATAGAGATCCAGCACTTACGGTTCCGCTATCAGACCGATGCTCCGCCCGTCATACGCGACATCTCCCTTGAGATGGAGCCGGGCGAGTACGTCGCCTTCGTAGGGCCGTCAGGATCCGGGAAATCCACTTTGCTTCGACTACTTCTCGGATTCGAAAGCCCCGAGTCAGGTGCAATATACTACGATGGTCACGACCTCGAAGGACTCGACGCTCGGGCCGTAAGGAGCCAAATCGGTGTGGTCCTGCAGGACGGTCGCCTCATGTCTGGAGACGTCTTTAGCAATATTGCCGGGTCCAGCGGAGCGTCGATCGATCAGGTATGGGACGCAGCTGAAGCTGCCGGTCTAGCTGACGACATCCGGTCTATGCCAATGGGAATGCACACAGTGATCGGTCAAGGCGGAAGCACCCTGTCGGGAGGCCAGCGGCAACGCCTGATGATAGCGAGAGCGCTCGTCAAGAAGCCCCGGCTTGTTTTCTTCGATGAAGCGACCAGTGCGCTCGATAACCGCACGCAAACGACCGTGAGCACGAGCCTCAGACATTTACGCGCCACACGAATCGTCGTCGCACATCGCCTTAGCACGATTCGGCATGCTGACCGGATTTACGTGACCGAGCGCGGTCGGATTGTCGAGAGCGGCCGATATGAGGAATTGATGCGTCGAGATGGGCTGTTTGCGACGCTTGCTCGCCGCCAAATCGCATGAGGGAGGATAGCTATGCACTATGGAGGTCTGCTAGGAGTCATCGGACTACCGTGGGCTCTCACCGCATGCACTGTGGGTGCATCTCCGGCGGAGAGCCGTGCCCGGGTGGCGGCCGGTAACGGAGATATAGTTGTGGCGGCACCGTGGCCCTGGGAGGCACGCGGCGGCGAACTTCGTTACGCAGAGGGACTCGACCTAGCCGTGGCGGAGATCAACGAATCTGGGGGGATCGATGGACGACGGATCCGTTTGATTCGTCCTGATGACCGGCAGTCCGTTAACGAAGGGCGCTTGATCGCTCAGCGACTGGCCGAAGATCCTCAAGTAATGGCAGTTATCGGGCACCTCCAGTCGTACGTAACCGTACCCGCTGCAGCCATATACGACTTCGCGGGCTTGCCGCTTGTCTCGCCCTCGTCAACATCGGCCGAGTTGACCTCGCGGAACTACGCCCGGGTCTTCAGAGCCACGCTGACCGATCAAGCGATAGCACGGCAGATGGCCGACTACGCAACGGGGCAAGGCTATCGGCAAGCAGTTATCTATTACGTCCGGAACGAATACGGACGCGCGCTCGCAAACGCGTTCGAGGAACAATATCAACAGGGCAACCTCGAAGTACTGGCCAGGCACTCTTATGACGCAAATCGGGAGCCGTCGCCGCGCAGCTTGGAACCGGTGCTGGATGCATGGGAGAGCTTGGAGCCTGATGCAATCTTCCTAGCTGGCGAGGTGCCCTTGGCAGGTCGCATCATCGCCGCAATTCGGGCCGCTGGGATAGATGTTCCGGTACTCGGACCCGACGCGATGAGCACTCCCGGTTTGGTCGATGAGGGGGGCGGGGCGGTGGAAGGCACCGTAGTCGCCTCCTTTTTTCATCCCGACGAGCCTCGGGAAGAGGTTTCAAGGTTCGTCGAACGTTTCCAAGCAGCCTACGATATCGTACCCGATGTCACGTCCGCGCTTGCATATGACGCGCTCTGGGTACTAGCACAGGCCATGCGAGCTGCCCGGACCCCTGCGCCCGCCAACGTGTCGGAAGCGCTTCGTCGCACGGATTGGCACGGTGTGACCGGGAGCTTTCGCTTCGACCAGCGAGGCGAGTTGCTTGATCGAAGGATCATTCGACTTGTGGTGCGAGGTGGCGAGTTCACATACCTCCAAGACGAGCACCCCGATATCGACGGTGAGCGCGTAGTGGCACGGGACCGCACACCGTGAAGATCGGTGAGAGGATCATGGTCCTCCGGAAGCATGGTGCGGCCAATGCCGAGATCGACGAGTTACTGCGCTATACCGAGCCAGCGTTCGATCTGACTGGCGCTGCTGATCGCCGTTTTCCTCTTGATGACGAACCTTTCCTCGCGACGTGGACGGACTATGAGGCAGAGGCCGCGCAGCGTGGCGTCTGGCCTTGCTTGCGAGACAAACTCGTGCAGCTACGTTTTCCGATCGCCGATGGCATGAGCCGGAGCACTGCGTACCGCGCCGCGACTAGAAGGGGAGACCTCTCTGACGCGCCAAGGCCGACCGACGGACTGTGCCTGCGCTCTCCCAACAAATTGCGACTCATTCTACACCGGACCCCAGCCGGCCGAATCCCTGTCCTGATCGCAGAAGAGCGAGAGGATTTCGTTGCGCTACTCCGTGCGCTGGTGCACCGGAATGAACCACACCCTATTCCGGCAGCACAAGGCGCCTGCCTCGTCGGCAGCTACAACAATTGGAATCGTGTTCATCGGCTCCGTGCTCATTGGCGTTTCCGTCGTCCGCACGCCACCGCCGCCGAGTGGCATGCGGAGTTCCAGGCCTTGGTCCCACGGAAAGAACTGTATCAGGACAGCTTCATTCTCCTGAGTGCCGGTCCCTATAGTGGCGTTTCAGGTAATGACCTGGGGATGGCAGAATCTTCGTGGCGACACATGTCGCTTCGCATCCGGCTTGAGCATGAGTGCGCTCACTATTTCACGAGGCGTGTCCTCGGCAGCATGAGCAACTCGCTGCACGACGAACTGATTGCGGACTATGTGGGCCTCACTGTTGCGACCGGCTACTTTCGGACCGAGTGGTTCCTCCGCTTCATGGGGGTGGACCAGCAAAGCGCGATTCGTCCGGATGGACGGCTACACGCCTACCGTGGCAAGCCTCCGCTCTCGAAGGGCGCATTCCGCGTTCTCCAGCGGATCGTGTGGAGTGCTGCTTACGGGGTCAATGTCCTCGATCCGATTCCCACTCGATCTAGCCCACACACCCAGCGGTTGGCCAACGGTATCCTGAGCCTAGCCAACGAAACGGTGGAGTCTCTGGCAGTGCTCGGATGCGTCCACCGCAAGCATCATGTTTGATTCCACACGCGCCGTAGCTCATCTGAAGCAATCCATGCAAGGACGGGTCACAAATGCGCCCGATGTCGTTGGGGATGCCAGCTTCGACTTTGGCCGACTGGTTACTCGGACGCCCAGTCTGGTCGCCTTCCCTAGAGATCCTCAAGACATTGCCAACCTGTTCACGTATGCCAATCGTCATCGAATACAGATCACCACACAAGGTGCATCGCATACGCAGGGTGGTCATACTCTTAGCGCTAGCGGGATCGTTCTGAGAACCGATGGGCTCGATGCGATCGTCGAGATAAACGCAGAGGCCAATTGGGCCCTTGTGGAATCTGGTGTGCGTTGGGCCGATCTAATTGAGACAACACTCAGGATGGGATACCTGCCACCGCTCGTGACTACGAATCTCCATACTACCGTCGGTGGCACCCATTCTGTGGGTGGCGTCGGCCTGGCCAGCTTTCGATATGGCTCACAAGCTGATATCTGTCTTGGCCTTGAGGTGGTTCGTCCCACAGGAGAAGTCGTCTGGTGCTCCAGCCACACCAATAAGGAGTTGTTCGATCATGTTCTCTGCGGCTTGGGGCAATTCGGCGTCATGACCAAACTCAAGATTCCCATCCGACGTTTCAAACCCAGAACGGTGGTGTTCAACGCATTTTGTCACAGTCTTGAGCAGTTTACCGATGCCATTCGACGCATAGTGGCAAACGGTTGTCCGGGCATTCGAGGCCTCGCCGGGATGATAGTAGAGTCCTCAAGCGAGAGCACTCGGTACGTCTTACGCTGTACCGCCGAATCGACTCCGTGCGAGGGCAGCCAAGACAGATCCATTACCGAGCTCTTGCACGATACAACCCTACACATGGCAGAAGCCGATACAAGACACATTGTTCTCTCTGGTCTCGGTAAGCGAATAGAAAAGCCCCAATGGGACAAGTCGAGCGTCGATCCCGGCTTTCATTGCATACTTCCATCCACAAACGCGGACTGCAGCATCGCGGGAATTCTAAGCGCTCTCTCCAGTTCATCAACCGGGTTGAACATGGTCGAGTACTACTTGCTTCCTGTCCATCGCCGTGATTTGACGAAACCGCTGCTCAAAGCTCCACAGGACAATGTTGTCTTCGTCTTCGGCTGCTCACCTAGCTTCGACAGAAGCCAAGAGTCCAAATACCGTGGCGCCATGAGGCGATTTGCGGATTGCGTTCAAAGTGGGAATGGAAAGCACTATCTGATCGGCTGTACTGCATTCCGTAAACCCGATTGGGAGCGCCACTATGCGGAATCGTGGTCGGCGGTGAACAGGCTTAAGCAGCGGTATGATCCAAATCGTATTCTGAATCAGAACTTGATCCCCTACGAGTGGCGTGACTAACAGAGAGGTGGTGCGCATGGACCTGAGCCGATGCAAAACCGACATGGCTCGATGCAACGGCGCTTCAATAAGTGTCGTGATCGACGGGCACAGATGCCGGGACATCGCCGCGACGCTGCTTCGTCGCCGGGATCGTACACTCAGGCGATTCCTGCTGATGTACGCACTGATGTCCGCGTGTATGTTCCTGGCCTGCGCGGTGAGTTCCGGTGGCAGTCTGGACATTGTCGGCAGTCTTGCTGAACCACAGGAAGGCCCCTTGCCCAGTCTCGGCGAGAACCTAGCGCGCGTTGTGGGCAGCGAGAGTGCGGAACGCGCGGACACTCTTCTTCACATGCTCCAAGAGCTTGGGTTCGACCCGGACATCCACGAGTTTTCGAACATCGCGACAGATCGCGATCCGAGAGCAGTTGGGAGGAACCTGGTGGTGACGCTCGGCGAAGGGCACCGCGACATCGTGGTGGGAGCGCACTACGATGTGGTCCGCCTTCGAGGTGGCGGGGTCGTCGGCGGCGCGGTGGACAACGGCGCGGCAGCCGTCCTGCTCACCAGAGTGGCTGAGGCCTTACAACGACACAGGTTGCACCATCGCGTAAGAATCGTCTTCTTCGACCTCGAGGAGGTCGGGCTCCATGGCTCTCGTGCCTACGTTCAAAGCGCGAATGTAGACCGCATCGCCGCAATGGTCAACGTCGACGTCGTGGCTGAATATGGCACCTTGATCTATGGACCGACAGCGCATGTTGGGAACGATGTGGTCTACCGAAGCCTCGGTATCGTGTGTGCCAGGATCGCGATCACATGTATGGGTTTCCCCCAATATCCGCCTAGCGACGATCGCAGCTTTCAGACGGCCGGAATCCCCAACGTTTCGATAGGCATGATCGGAGCAATTGCGTCGCATCAGTTGTGGCTCATGCTCAATGCGGGTGCCCGGTCGGGGCTCCGTCAGGACTTCGTGCCCGAGATTCTCCAAGTCATGCACACGACAAAGGATACCATCGAGCGTGTTGATCGAATGGCGATGACTCGGGTTCACGACGCCATCGTCGCGCTCGTGCTTGAGTTGGACACGGCTCTCCACGAACAAGAGTCGAAGCGACCGTCTATTCGGTAGTTGGGATCGTCTGAACGCATGCCGCGGTTGGTCGGGCTGTACAAGTACGGTAATCACCTGACACCCGGCCTCGCCGAGGTCAGTTCTACGCTGCGGTCTTGACCTCCTTTCTGGCTGCGGGCTTCCGGGCGCGCGGCTTCCGCGGGATCCCGGCCTTGAAGACCTCGTAGGGCGTCCTGCCCTCCATCCCGCGGCCGCGGTGGGGTCGGCGGGTGTTGTAGGTCTCAAGATAGCCGTCCAGGTCCTTCTGCATCTCCTCCAGCGTCTCGTACCAGGTCGTCCGGCCCTTGATCCGGAGGTGCTCTTCGAGGAGCGTCCGGTGGAACCGCTCGATGAAGCCGTTCGACTGGGGCCTGCCGACCTTGGTGGTGCGGTGCTCGATCTCCTCGAGCTGCAGGAAGAGCTCGTAGGGGTGCTTGTCCGGCCGGCCGCAGTACTCGCGGCCGTTGTCGCTCAGGATCGTCTGGACCTTCACGGCGTGCTCTTCGAAGAAGGGCAGCGCGTGGTTGTTCAGGATCTGAACGGCTGTGACCGGCATCTTCGAGGTGTAGAGCCGGGCCCAGACGAAGCGGCTGAAGCAGTCGAGCACGGTCTGGATGTAGACCTTGCCGACCCCCTTCAGCGTGCCCGCGAAGAAGGTGTCCACGGCCACCAGTTCACCAGTGGCGTTGACCTCGATGTGCCGCTCGCGGTACTCGGGATCAAAGCGCTCCAGCGCCTGGATCTGCTCCTCGCTCAGCTTGATCTTCCGCTTCCGGACCGTCTCCTCCAGCCGCAGGAGCCGGTGGTGGCGGGTCAGCAGGTCGTTGCGCATCCAGACGCCCCGCACACCGCCGGAGCTGACCTGGATCCCTCTCAGCATCAGCTCGTCCGCGACGCGCTGGGCGCCGTGCGTTGGATGCTCCAGCGCGTGGGCCAGGATCGCCTTCTTCGACGGGCGCGGGAACGCGGTTCGGGTGCGGTCCCTTGGCTCCCGGCAGCCGGTCGAGCAGGCCGTCGGCGCCGTGCACCTGGAAGTTCCGCCGGATCTCGTAGAACTGCTGGCGTCTATGGACGCCCCCGTCGACGCAAGC
>VYAQ01000009.1 GCA_009844885.1 Gemmatimonadota bacterium | reverse complement strand
GGACGATTCGGGCGGCCCACCGTGTCCACCTGCCGGCGCAACAGTTCGGCCCGCTCTTTTCTGGTGAGCTTGCGGTCCGCCGCCGTCTGCCGGGAGGTCTCGGCATCTTCGGTCCCGATTTCCGCGATCGGTTCCTCGGCCGCCTCGGCCGCCGCTAGGACTTTCGAATCGATGTGTAGCGTCCGCTCCGGATCGCATAGCTCCTCTATGTGGACGAGCCTGCGGTCGAACGCGTGCTTGATGCGGGCAGCCGTCTCGGTTCGGTTGGCGACGGTGATCATCACCGGGGGCGTGGCGCTTCCGCGCTCCTTCCACTCCCTGGCGGTTTCCTTCCAGTCGTAGCCGAGCAGGTAGTAGCCGTTCGTCACCAAGTCCGGCAGCGGTTCCTCGGGCTTGGCTCGCCGATTCAGGTCATCCTTGACCTCGGGGTCTTGGTAGATGTGGTAGAGGCGCGACTTGTAGGTCTTGGCGTCGGGAACCGCGTCGTCGCGGATCACCACCCTCGGCGTCTTCACGAGACCCGACTCGATTGCGTCGTTCAAGCCGAAGTCGCTCACGATCCATCCGAAAAGCGCCTCCTCGGAACTCTGCTTGCCCGACGGCACGAACGGCGTCGCGGAGAAGTCGTAGCAGGCGAGTACGCCCCGTGCGCGGTGGATGCGATCCAACCCGCCCACCCACTTGGTCGCCTCCTCAACGGTGCTCTTCAGGACACCCTTTACCTTTCCGCCTGCCGGAACTCGCCATGCGTGATGCGCTTCGTCGTTGATGACCAGCAGGTTCCGCGCGCTCGCCATCTCGCCGAGCACGTCGCGGACGTAGGCCGCGTCACTCTTGGGGCCGCGCTTGTCGACGCCTCGCTTCTTGGCGATCCGCTCCTCCGTCTCCCAGTTGAGCGTGTGCCAGTTGCGGATCACGACCTTGCCCCGCCGCAGCTTGTCCCGCATCGCCGAAGGCACGACCCGGAACTCCTCGTAGTAGTTCTCGGGATCGGAAGGCTTGAGAACGGCCAAGCGGCTCCGCACGGTAAGGCCGGGCGCGACCACAAGAATGTTCTTCGCGAACCGGACATCGCGGGGGTTCGCGACCTTGTTGAGGACGTGCCAAGCGATGACCATCGCCATGACCACCGTCTTGCCCGATCCGGTCGCCATCTTGGCGCAGAGCCGCTTGAGCGCGCCGCCGTCGGACGGGATGTCGATCCCCACCCGTTCGCTCGGCGGGGCCTCGGTGAGCCAGATGAGCGTTTCGGCAGCCTCCAGCTGACAGAAGAAGAATCGGCGGCTCTCGAACTCCTCGGGATCGTTCCAGTGCTCCAGCAGCCGCTTGGTGATCCCCGTCACGCCGGGATGGCCACTCTCGCGCCACGCCTTCACCCGCTCCCGAATCCGGTTGACGAGCGGAATCTCCCGGAACACGCCGGGGTCGTCGAACGCGGCGGCGTCTCCGGAGGCCACCACATACCCCGCGGGCCTCCGGCCCTCGTCAAGATTGAACAGCCGGGTCGCCCTGTCGTACCGCCAATACCGGGTCGGCTCTTCGTATGGCGAATTGACGATCAGCCGGTCGATGGTCGCGCTCGGCACTATCCTGGCTCCGGGGGAACCAGCGGTTCCAATCGGGCGATCAGGTCCGGCAGGTCGTGGCGAACTGTGTCCCAAACGAGCGGAAGGTCGATGTCGAAGTAGACGTGCACGAGCCGGTTCCGCATCCCGACGATCTGTCTCCACGGGATGTCCGGGTTCGCCCGCCTCGCGCCTTCGCTCACCTGCGCGGCAGCCTCGCCAACGATCTCCACCGACTTGAGAACCGACAACTGCGTCCGCCGGTCCCGGACGAAGTCCTCGAAGGACAGGTCCTCCGTGAACGACAACGCATCGCGCGCGGCGAGCAGCATGTCCAACAGATACGCGGAGTCGTCACGTGGCATAGACCACCCGCGCGGATTCCAGGATCGCCTTCCGCCGAATGTAGTTTCGGCTCTCCTCGATCGCGGCTCGGCTGACCAGATCGACCCTACGGGCGAACAGATCGGCCAGTTCCTGCTGCATCCCGGCCATGCCGAACAGGCCCGGTGTGCGCTCCGACCTGAACCGGATCAACACGTCGATGTCGCTGTCCGGCCCGAAATCGTCGCGCAACACGGAACCGAACAGCGCCAGTTCCCCCACCTGCCAACGGTCGCAGAACGCCTCGATGGCGCTCAGGGACACACCGATCCGGGCCGCCAACCGCTCGCGGTCTCGGATGGCTCCAGTCGTTCGCACCGAGGCCCTCATTGCGGCAACTCCACGATCTTGAGGCTCTCGACGCCACGGTCGTCCACGATCTTGACCGCCGCGCGACCGTGCTCGCCAGCTTTGAAGGGGAGCGATACCGTGCCCCGGTAGGCCGCCATCCGGGTGGCGTCGATCTCCGCTTGGAGGCTCTTCGCGAGCTTGGCCCAGCCGTCCTTGGCACCGGCCATCGGAAAGAACACCTGTCGCGGGAACAGGCTGCGACCGTCGTAGTCGGGATCCAGCATCCAGAGTGCGATCTTGTCGGAGCCACCGGACTCGACATTCCCGGTCTTCGTGTTGTAATAGTCGAAGCCCTGCACCGAGACGCGGAACTTGCCCTCGTCCTTCTCTTCGGAAATGGGTTCGAGCGCCACGTCGGGCTGTCCGACGAGCCAGAAGCTCTCGTTGCTCGCCCGCTTCTTCTTGAGGTCGTCGGTCAGCAGGTCCGCGTTCATCTGCGCCTTGAGTAGCGTCACCCCGGGCCATTTCGTCTCGTCGATGTCCTTCGACGCCTCGGGATCGAACTGGAAGGCCGCGAAGACGACGACTGCGGGTCGCGGAACCAAGCGCCATGCTTCCTCGATGGCCTGCTCTACTTGCCGTTGCTCCATCGGGGCATGATCCGGGCCAAACGAAACCACCGCCCGAGCGCCAAGCGCGGCATCTTGTGCGCCCGGTGGCGTTGCTTCGTCGGGGCTGGTCTCGCCCTCGGCGTGAAGGTGCCGTTGGCCGGGCAGTGGCTCAAGCCGCACGAACCCGATACGCTGGCCGCCCTTGCCCCGAATGCCGGTCTTCAAAAGCTCGTCGCGCCAGTCTCCCTCCCGAACGGTTGGACCCGTGCGTCCGACCGAAGCATCGGCAGGAAGCGGCTCCCGCTCGGCCACATCGTCGAGCGGCAGCACGGTGGGCGCTGGGACCGCTTCAACAGTAAAGGGGCCGGCGACGCGGGCCTTAGACCGGTCGAGGTGGGGCTGGTCGTAGAGAAGGACTTCAGCGGCTGGCTCATCGTACGCGAGCGTCTTCGCCGATACCCTGGGGACGCTGCGGTAGCGAAACCCGCCTCCTACCCCCTCATCTGGACGGGCCAAGTCGTGGTAGTCGAAGTTCGCCGTCATGAGGCGCTGCTTGGCAAGGGCGGTCGCGACGCGCGACGTATCGCAGGTGATCCAGCGGCGTCCCCATTGCTCAGCGACGTAAGCGGTAGTTCCGCTGCCGCAGGTCGGGTCAAAGACGAGGTCGCCGGGGTCCGTCGTCATCAAGATGCACCGCTGTATCACCTTGGTGGCTGTCTCCACCACGTAGCGCTTGCCGACTGGAGACATCGATTGGGGCCAGATGTTGTGTATTCTCCGCCCGGGGACCTCGCTTTCGTACCGTTTCCAGCTTAGCTGAGATCGACCCTCTTGCGCCCTCAGCCTGCCCAAGGCAGCGAGCCTGTCCAACCCGGCAGCCGAAACACGCCAATGCTGTCCGGAAGGACATGGGAAGACACGACCGTCCCACTCATAGGGATCGGAGCGGCCAGTCGTGGACGCGCCTGGTGATACCAGGGGCATGCGCCGAAAAATGTGCGCGCCCTTCGGTAAGTGGCGGCTTGGGTCAAAGCGTTCCTCGGGAGTTGGGTTTCGGCAAGTGCCATCCGCAAGCTCGACCATCGCGTAAGAGCTAAAGAACTCGATCACCTCGCGTCGCGTGAGCGGCTCGTATAGTTGCCGGTACTTCGCCAGCTTCCGGTCCTTCGCGAACCAGAGCAGGTAGTCCGAGACCTGCGGCAGGGTCTTCGCCGAACTGCCGCCCGTGGTCGCGTATGAGATCGTCGCCAGTCGGTTCTCCGCGCCGAAGATGTCGTCCATGACCACGCCGACTCGATGGACGTTCTCGTCGCCGATCTGCACGAAGCAGCTTCCGCTCTCATGGAGTAGCTCGCGTGCTAGCAGCAGGCGGTCCCGGAGATAGGATAGGTACGAGTGAATGCCGAGTTCCCAAGTGTCCCGGAACGCGCGAATCTGCTCGGGCTCGGCGGTCAGGTCGGCATCCTTGCCGTCGGTCACCTCGCGCCGGTTGACAAACGGCTGGAAGTTGGAGCCGTACCGGATGCCGTAGGGAGGGTCGATGTAGACCATCTGGACCTGCCCGCCGAGACCCTCCTTCTCGATCAGGCTGTTCATCACAAGCAGGCTGTCGCCCGCGATCAGGCGGTTGGTCCAATTGTGCCGGTGACGGTAGAATTCGATGGCCTGCCGGAGCGGAGGGTTTTCCTCCGGTGCGGCAAACAGCGAACCCTGCTCCTCGGCGTCCTTGGTCTTCCGTACCGCTTCGATGATCGTGCGAGGGTCGATCCGCTCGTGGACATGCAGCGACACCGTAGGCACCTCGAACGACGTGTGCTCGGCCTTGCCGGACCACGAGAGATGGGGATCGAGGTGCGGATCATGAGCGTAGGTCTTGTCGGCCGCGTCCCGGTCGGTATCCGGGGTGACCAAGCCCACTGGCGGGTTGTTCACGCGCTCCTTGTCGGGATGCTCGTACGTGGCGATGTCCCGCCCCGCCTTGCCTTTTCGTCGCGCCATGATCGCCCTTAGGGGTGCCGGGCACCGCCCCGGATGGCCGGTGCCTCTCTGTCTCTTGACCGGGGCACGGTCGCCGCAGGTCGGCTACCGAGCCTAGGACAACCATACCAAGTTTCGGTGGTTCCGGGCGAGCCATCAAGCGGCGAGACTCGTTTGGCCACGGGTTCACGAGACACGGGTCGGTATCCGGCGACCTCATCGAGCAGCGTCCCGTAATCCCGTCGGCGCGGTGCGGGGGCCGTACGGCTTCGGACCTAGGACGGCGGGAGGAGATCGTCCGCGACGCCGTGCAGGAACTCACCTTACGCAAGCGCACGACATGGTACCGTTTTGCCCGTGAGATGGACCATGTGGACGGCTACGACGAAGTCCTGCCGCGCTGCTCGGTACCGATTCTACACCTCCGGGGCTACATTCGAGGACGATCTCCACCGACCCCTCGACCTCTGCCTCCTCCAGCGAGAAAACGAGACAGCAGGCGCTACGATGAGCAGAACCAGTCCGCAAGAAAAACGGCTCCGGCTCTTCGAGCAAGGGAACACCCACTGCCCGATCTGCTTGACCGAGTTCACTGAACCCGAAGTACGGGCAGGTGAAGCCGTGACGCTCGAACACGCCCCCCAAGAGTCGCTGGGCGGCAAACCTGCCTGTCTCACGTGCATGCAGTGCAACACCGGCCCGGCGACGGGAATGATGGACCAAGCCGTGGCTCGCTTCTACCGAGCTCAAGAACAGGGTGGTTACCCCATCACCGTTGAAGGAGACGGCAAGAGACCCTACACCGTCCATCCGAAGCATTACGACATCGAGAAGGGCAGAATCAGGATCAGAACCCGGCGCGATGTAGTCGGAAAGAGCGACGGACCGTTCACGCTACGCCAGACCGAACCCTGGTCCGATGCCGTCCGGTTGGGGGTACTGAAGAGCGCGTACCTGATGGTGTTCAG
Organism: Gemmatimonadota bacterium; assembly: GCA_009844885.1. Lineage (GTDB taxonomy): Bacteria > Gemmatimonadota > Gemmatimonadetes > Longimicrobiales > Gaopeijiaceae > Bin94. The sequence goes on along the minus strand of VYAQ01000009.1, from coordinate 669 downwards.
CCTGCTGGGGGCGGCGGGATACCGGTACGCTCAAGGTGAAGCGGTAACGTCCATCCGTGACATGTTGCTGTCCCCAGAGAAGGGGCTAATCCGACCCTTCGTGGCGTTCCACGCTGACACCGCCAACACAGAGCACGCTGTCCTGCTGTGGACGGAGTACCAGTGCTGGGCGGTGAAGATTCGCACCGACATGGTCATCCTACCGCCCGGGGGGTCCATGGACCGGTATCGGAGACTCGCAGCGGCAATCGAGCCGCCGCTGACGCTAGGCTCAACGGTCCAATGGACAGCCCCCAAGTTCGGCGGCAGCCCGATTCCCGGCAAGAAGTCGGCCGCGCTGAAGACGAAGCACTTGTTCGGCGCGACCTTGCCCAATCGGCGCCAAGACTATGTGGTCGTGTACGAGGAAGCGGACATGGTTGCCGTGCTACCCGTTTCCGGCCCGTCGGGAAGCTCTCGCCGGAGCACCTAGATGGGTGCGGCGCTCCTGTAGGTCGGGCGGGCGATACGCCCGCTAGAGAGGCGGCGCGGCCGCGGGAAGTCCCGCCATTCATAGCCGTTTTTCCCGCTTTCGCGGAACGGTCCAGCAAGATCCAGTACACCGGCAGGAAACGCAGATCGTGCAGTCCTGTATGTAGTTAGAAGATTTCCTGTCGGGATTCTGGCTGT
>VYAQ01000255.1 GCA_009844885.1 Gemmatimonadota bacterium | reverse complement strand
GGCCAGGGTCGGCGGGGTGATGGGGGGGTGGGCGTCGCTAGCAGGTCGATGCGCTGCTCGTCGAGGCGGGCGTGAAGGCTCGCCGAGAGGCGGCGGCGGATGCGGAGGAGGCCGATGTACTCCACTGCGCTCACCTGGTGGGCCCGCTCCAGCCGCTTGCCGACGGTAGGGTCCAGGATGGCGGTCCAGCCGGGCAGGTGCCGTTCCAGCGACTCGGTGCGCTCCGGTGGTATGAGGAGGCCGCCCGCCATGTAGCGCTCGCCGGCCTCCTGCAGCTCGGGGGCGTCGACTTCGGCGACGTGGACGCCGGCGGCCTCGAGTTCGGCGAGGGCACGCCGCAGGACGGCGGCGATGTCGGGTTGCGTCTCCTGCCAGAGCCCGCCCCTCGGGATTCCGATGCGGAGGCCGGCCAGCGGGTCGCCGTCGGGGTCGGCTGCGGTGTCGGGTGGACCGGTTCCCGGCGCGAGCGGGTCGATGGCCCGGAAGACGTATCGCGTGTCGGCCACGGTGCGGGTCAGGAAACCCACCGTGTCGAGCGTCGTCGAGAGGGGAACGACGCCATCGGTCGGCCACCTCCCCGTGGTGTGGCGCATGCCCACTACCCCCGTGGCCGAGGCGGGGATCCTGATCGATCCTCCGGTATCGCTTCCCAGCGCGAGGACGGCCGACCCTTCCCACAGACTCACACCGGCACCGGACGAGGAGCCTCCCGGCGCGCGGTGTTCCGACGGGTCCCAGGGGTTGACCGGCGTGCCCGTGTTCGGGTTCAGGCCGACGCCACCGAAGGCCAGTTCGACCGTGTGCGTCTTGCCCACGACGACCGCGCCGAGGCGGCGGAGCGAGCGAACCAGGAATCCCTCGCGCTGCCAGCGCTGCGGAAGTTCGCGCCTCGTGCCTGCGCGGATCGGCAGGCCTTCCACCCCGTACAGATCCTTGACCGACACCGTGACGCCGGCCAGCGGGCCCGGATCCTCGCCGCGCGCTACGGCCAAGTCCACGGCGTCGGCCTGGCGGCGTGCTCCCTCGGCGTCAAAGACGATATAGGCACCGAGGTCGGAGGCTTCGCAGCTGCGAATTGCGTCTTCGACCAGTGATCCAGCGGTGGTGGTGCCGCTTCGCACGTCGGCGGCGATTCGGGCGATGGAATGTCGCGTCATGTGAGTCTCGCTGTGCGGGTTGCCCTTTCGGCTTCATTGATCCGGCGCCCTGGACCGCAACTCGGGAGCCCCGGTGGCGCAATCGCGTACAATATGTGTCATGTCGACCCCGCGAATCCGAATCAGGCGTTGCAACGAAGCGCCCGTGGCCGCGGATGCCGCCTTCGTCCTCTACTGGATGGTTGCGTCCCGCCGCACCCGATGGAACTTCGCCCTCCAGCGCGCCTGCGAACACTGCGCCGCCCTCGGCCTGCCGCTCGTGGTCCTGGAGCCGCTGCGCGCCGGCTACCCCTGGGCCTGCGACCGCTTCCACCGGTTCGTGATCGACGGAATGGTCGACAACCGGGCCCGCCTCCTCGGGCGTGACCGCGTGTTCTACTATCCGTACCTGGAACCGGCTCCCGGAGTGGGCAGCGGGCTGGTCGAGGCCCTTGCGGTGCACGCGGCCCTGGTGGTCACCGACGACTATCCGGCGTTCTTCATTCCCGCGATGGTGCGAGCGGTGGCGCCCCGCCTGCCCGTGCGGCTCGAGGCGGTCGACTCGAACGGTCTGCTGCCGATGCGCCTGGCCGACCGCAGCTTTCCGACGGCGTACGGTTTTCGGCGGTTCCTTCAGCGCCATCTGCCCGCGTGTCTTTCGGAGCGGCCGGCCCGTGATCCTCTTGCCGGCCTGGCTGGCTCAGACTTGCCGCCCACGCACGGCAACCCCGTACCCCCCGCCATCCTCCGGCGCTGGCCGCTTGCCGCCCTCGACGATCCGCCCGCTCCCATCGCGCGCCTCCCGATCGATCACACCATCGGCACCGTGGCACAACGCGGCGGCCCGAGCCAGGCGGCCGCCCGCCTCTCCACCTTCATCGACCAACTGCTTCCCCGATACGCCACCGACCGCAACCAGCCCGAACTCGACGCCACCAGCCGCCTGTCGCCCTACCTTCACTTCGGCCACATCTCGGCGCATCAGGTCTTCGACCGCATCGTTGCGCACGAGAGCTGGACTCCCGGCCGCCTCGCCGACAACGCCGTCGGCCGCCGCGCCGGTTGGTGGGGAATGAGCGAGAGCACGGAGGCGTTCCTCGACCAGCTCGTGACATGGCGCGAAATCGGATTCAACCGATGCGTCCACGTCCCCGGCTACGATACATTCGAGGCGCTGCCCGCGTGGGCCCGCACCACGCTCGCCGAGCACGCGTCCGACGCCCGCAACCCGACCTACGAACTGGACGACTTCGAGCAGGCCCGCACGCACGATCCGCTGTGGAACGCGGCCCAGAACCAGCTTCGCCGCGAGGGCCGCATCCACAACTATCTGCGGATGCTTTGGGGCAAGAAGATTCTTGAGTGGAGTGAGAGCGGCCGCACCGCGCTCGGGACCATGATCCACCTGAACGACAAGTATGCACTGGACGGGAGAGATCCGAATTCCTACACGGGGATCCTCTGGGTGCTTGGCCTCCATGACCGCCCGTGGGGCCCGGAGCGGCCCGTCTTCGGCAAGGTCCGCTACATGAGCTCGGCCAACACCGCCCGCAAGTACCGGGTGCGGCGATACATCGAGGAGTACTCGGCCCCGTGAGCGCTCCCACCGCGCCAGCGGGCGCTGTCACCCGGGAATTCCCCAAACCGGTCCTGGTGATCAGCGAGTGCCTCGAGTTCGAGCCCTGCCGCTACGACGGCGCCCGCATTCGATTCGATCTGGTCAAGGCCCTCGAGCCCCACGTCCAGTATCGGCCCGTGTGCCCGGAAGTCCAAGTCGGACTGGGAGTTCCACGTGACACGATCCGCCTGGTCGCGTCGGGCGAGCGCAACCTCCTGGTGCAGCCCGCGACTGGACGCGACCTTACCGACGACATGGAGGGGTTCGCTGCCCTGCACCTGGACGGCCTCGACGAGGTGGACGGATTCATCCTGAAGTCGCGGTCGCCGAGCTGCGGGCTGGGCCACGTCAAGATTTTCGACGGGGCCGAGTCGCGGCGCATGGTGCGGCGCGGCGCGGGCGTCTTCGCGGACGCCGTGCTAAAGCGATTCGGCGACCTCGCGATCGAGGACGAAGGGCGTCTGCGCAACCACCGCATCCGCGAGCACTTCCTGACCAAGCTTTTCGCGCTGGCGCGGCTGCGGGATATGGCGCGAGCGGAGCGCATGGCACGGCTGGTACGCTTCCACGCCGCCTACAAGTTCCTGCTGCTGGCGTACAGCGAGCGCGATCTGCGGCAGTTGGGGCGAGTCGTCGCCAACCCCCGCAGGAAACGGTTCGAGGCCGTCTTCGACGAGTACCGTACCGGGTTCGTGCGCGCGCTCCGTGACACGCCCCGCTACACATCGGTCATCAACGTGTTTCAGCACATCTCGGGCTTCTTCCGCAAGGAGCTGAGCGGGGGCGAGAAGGCGCACTTCGCCGAGTTGCTGAACCGGTACCGCGAGGGGCAGCTGCCTGCAAGCGCGATTGCTTCGCTGCTGGAGTCGTGGGCCGTGCGCTTCGGATCGACCTACATCCTGGACCAGGCGCTGTTTGCGCCCTTCCCGGAGGCGCTGAAGAGTCCGGCGGATTCGGGGAAGGGACGGGCTGCCGGGCGTTCCGTGGCCCGGTAGCGGGCGGGCGGAACACCGAGCGAGTATCAGGGGTTCGGCAGCAGTTCCATCGTCATTCTGGATATCGTCTTCATCGTCATCGCGCCCATGTCCATGTCGAGGCTCGTTTGGCTCGTCTGGCTCCGGAAACGGCCCTCGGCAAGGTCCACGACCATCGTTCCGGTCATGGTTCCGGTTGCACCCACCCCCATTCCCGCCATGTCCAATTCGATGTCGATCGGACCCTCGAACGAGAGGGTTGCGAGGCTGCCCTCCAGGCTCACGAAGGTGTACGTCATTGCCACCTCCGCCGCCGGCGCCGAACCGGCGGGGCTCATGGGCATGTTCAACGGCGCGTTCCGTGTCCACGAAGCCCCCGGGCTGACCTCTTCCTCGGCAAGGACGAAGTAGCTCGACAGGCTCCCTGGGCTGAAACCGGCAACCTCCGGTGGGCTCTCCAAGCCTGTTATCCTGAGCTGCTGGCCACGGGTGTCGAATTCCGTGGTGAAGCTGCTCCCCGCGAGGTCCGGCACCATGTCCATCCCTGGCATGGCGATAGCCATCGTCGTGGAGTCGATCGTCGTCCGATATCGAATCACCTCGTCCTCAACGCCGAGGACGGTTTGGGTCTGCAGAAGGCGCATGGAGATGAGAGGGCCGCTCGACGGCATCATCGGACCATCCATCTCCGTTTCGACGGAAAGGGCATACCGGGACACCTGGCCCTCGGGTGGTGCAAGCCTCAGCAGGACCGGAGCCTGTGGGCTCTGGCCGGCCACAGCGGGCGCGCTCAGGAGAGAAAGAGCTGTGGCGGTTGCGACCCCGTACCATCGTGCGTTCATCGATCCTCCAGGCGTGTGACTGCGTTCACCGTCCCCGGGTCCAGGTCTCGAAGAACCCGTCCCCCCTTTCCTGAATCTCGTTACCGAAGAGGCGGCCGGACAACTCCAGCGTGCCACGCATCTGGTAGAAGAGGGCCGGCGGTCCGTCCTGCGCTACCGGTCCGGTTGTGACCTGGGTGTGGCCAACCGCCACGCTCAGGGCCAGCGAGTCCGGCCCGTTGTCGGCGTGAATCGCGATGGCGGCCGGTGTGCCCTGGCCCTCCTGGCTCGGCCACAGCGTGGTGAGCTCGCGGATGGTGAAGACACCCGCGAAACCGTGCTCGTCGGCCAGGTAGAGGAACCGGCCGCCCTGTGTCGCGTGCGCGTCAGCGTCCGTCTCCTGTACGACCCCTCCGTAGAGCACGGAATAGGGGCCCGCCCTGGCCTGCCCCCAATCCCAGGTCACCCCGGACCACGTGCCCCAGTTGTGATCATGGTACGTGCGCGCGCCGTTCAGTTGGTGGCAGCGCTCGCCTTCGCACACCTGTCCCGTGGCCAGTCCGTCGAGCAGGGGGACGGTGTAGCCGGAGACGAAGTCGCTGCTGCCGATGTCGACCGGCGGCAGATAGCGGCGCGTGCGCTCCGACACGGTGAGGTCGACGGTGAGGGGAGCGAGTGCGCTCGAAGCCGCCACGCCAGACTCCGGCGGCACCCGGGCCCGCAGCCGGTAGGAGCCATCCGTTTCGATCGTTACGCTGGACTGCCCGATCGCCAGATTGGGACGACCTTCCGCGAAGGTGACGTTCTCCGAGCCGACCTCCACCGAGTACACCGTCGCCCTTCGTGGCTCCGGAGCGACCCGCGTGGCCAGCACACGGCCGCCCCAGCGTCCGTCGGGAAGGTCGCCCCCGACCATGTAGGTGAGGTAGAGCCATCCCGAGTCGGGGAGCAGGACGTTGAAGTAGTGCCACTCCGCCCAAGTCGTGTCCCGCGCGGCCGCGCCGCGGGGAAGGTGCAGGCCATCGATGGATCGGTAGAAGTCGGCCGCGGAGGGATTGCGCCAGGTGCGGTCGGCGTCCAGGTCGGCCCAGGTGCCTGCGAGCAGGTCGGGGGCCGCGCCAAGGTCCGTCGCCTCACCGGGTAGCGTGGCCCCGGCCGAGATCGGCACCAGCCCGGAATCGGCTTCGAGGTAGAGGAGTTCGTCGTCGATCCAGGGGGCCGCCGCCGCGATCCGGTCGTCGAAACGGCTGCCCGCGAGCACTTCACGGTAAAGGAGCGTGGCCTGCTCGACGGAGAAGTACATCGAGCTCGCCCCACCGGTCCGCAGCGTCTCCAGATCGATACCCTCGGGCAGCACGATCAGGTCGCCGCCGCCCAGCAGCTCCCGGTCGCGCGCCTGATCGACCATGGCTTGGCCCACCGAAAGCAGGACGATCGTAACCCCGACGCCGAGCGCGTAGCCGCCGAGCAGGAGCGCGCTGCGCCCGGATCGCTGCCGTACAGAGGCCCAGACGAGGCGCAGGATCATGGGAGGGCCCTCCCGTCCACGACTTCGATGCTCCGCTTGGCGCCGGCCGCGAGTTCGAGGTCGTGGGTCGCGACCACGAGCGTGGTCCCGTCGGCGTTCAGCGACTGGAAAAGGGCGAGCACCTGCCGCGAAGTGGCGCGGTCCAGCTCGCCGGTGGGCTCATCCGCGAGAACGAGCGCGGGTTCGTTGGCGAGGGCGCGGGCGATCGCGACACGCTGACACTGGCCGCCGGAAAGTTCCCCGGGCCTGTGATGGAGCCTGTCGGCAAGGGCGACCCGTTCCAGCACGGCGGCCGCCCTGCTGCGCCTGAGCTTGCGGGGGACACGCGCGGCCGCGAGGGGAAGCTCCACGTTTTCGAGCGCGGTGAGCATCGGGAGCAGGTGGAACCTCTGGAACACGAGGCCGACCTGCTCCAGGCGGAGCGCGGCCCGCTCTTCCACCGACATCCGGGCGAGGTCGCGGCCCAGAAACACCACCTCGCCCGATGTCGGAGTGTCGACCCCTCCGAGCAGGTGAAGCAGGGTGGACTTGCCCGAGCCGCTGGGCCCGGTCACCGAGAGAAAGTCTCCGCGTCGGACATCGATGGTGACGCCGCGGAGCGCCCGCACCCGCGTCCGTCCCGTGCGGTAGTCGCGAGTCAGGTCACGCGCGGCAACCACGACCTCGCTCACGGGGCCTCCTTGTGCAGAATAGAGGCCACCTCGAGCCTGGTCGCGTTGAGCGCCGGGATCAGTCCGGCGACCGTGCCGGACACCAGCAGTAGGGCGAAGGCGGTCACCAGGCTGTCGGCGCCGACCACGAAGAAGCGCACCGCCACCGGAAGCCCGGGGAAGTCCGAGAGGATGGACTCGAGATACCCCGCCACGACCACCGAGAGCGCGACGCCGAAGGCACCGCCGATGGCGCAGAGCACCACGCTCTCGGCGGCGAGTCCCCCCACGATCCGGCGCCGCGAAAAGCCGATCGCCCGCAGGGCCGCGATCAGCCCCAGCCGCTCACTCACCGACACGGCGGTAAGGGTGCCGACGAGGAGCGTGGCGACGACGAGGCTGACGCTCGCCAGGATCAGCGCCGTCTGCCGGAAATAGGAGAGGCGCGCGTCGAGGCGTTCCGAGATCCCCGCCAGCGTCACGATTTCCACGCGGTCGTTTCGGGCCAGGATCGCGGCGCGCACCGAATCGGGTTCGAACCCCTCGCCGATTCGGATCATCGCGAAGGACACCTGATCTTCCTGCGACGACAGCGCCTGCAGGTCGTCGAGGCGCATGACGACCTGCAGGTCGCCGCGGGATGCGAAGACGAACTCGCCGGTTCCAGAGACCTGAGCCGTGGCGCGGCGTCCCCAGGCCCCTGTGGCGCCGGCGGGACGCAGTCGCACCACGCTCCCGGGCCCCACGCCGAGCGAGCCCCTGACATCGGCGTCGGTAAGCACCTCGTCGGCGCGGGGCATCTCTCCCTCCGTGAGCCGATACAGGCCCTGGTCTCCCGAATCCATGCCGAGCGCGAGCGCCTCGACGGAGCGTCCCGAATCGTCCGAGGTCTCCACTGTGACGGAGGCTGCAAGGACGGGTGCGACGCGCTCGACTCCGGCGACGCTCTCCACGCTGTCCCGCAGGGTGGCAAACCCGGGAACCGTCGCTTCGGTGTCGAAGGGGAGGGTGCCCTTCGGGGTGAGCCGCAGCTCATACCCGCGTGACTCGAGCAGTTCACCGAAGCTCCGCGTAATCCCGCGGCCCAGCATGAGCATGTCGGCGAGCATGGCCGTCGTGACCGCGACCCCAGCCAGCGTCAACAGGGTGCGGAGCGGGCGCGTGCGGAACTCGCGGACGGAATTGAGTGCAAGCATGACCGCGGTGGCTAGCGTCCCATTTCGTCGAGCGGATTCGACGCCAGCAGCCGGGTGGCCGCGAACACGCCGGCTGCCATGCCCAGCAGCACCGCAAGCGCCAACGCTTCCATCACGACAACCCCGGTCACCTGGGAGAACACCAGCGTGGTGTCGTAGTACCGCTGGTAGTAGGCGTTGACCACGGCGGAACTCGCGACCCCGACCCCGAGACCGGCGGCGCCGCCGAGTGTGGACAGCAGCGCGGCCTCGGCAACCGTCCACCAGAACAGCAGGCGTCGCGGGATCCCGGTGAGCCGCGCGGCAGCGATCGGCAGACGCCGCTCCTGAACCTTCAGGATCATGATGCAGCAGAGGAACACGCCGCCGGCGATCAGCGTGATCAACGCGATCGCCGTGTGGAAGCGGCTGACGACGCTGAACGTCGTCGACGACCGTTCGGCCACCTCGCTGACCGGCAGGACCTGGGCGCCGGGGAGCAACGGCTCGAGATCGGCCGCCAGCGCGGCGAGGTCGGTCCCGGGCCGTGTCCTCACCGTGAAGTAGTCGACCTCGTTCCGGCGAGCGGTGAGCGTCTGCAAATGCGGCAGGTGAAACAGCACGCGCGGCCGCGTGGCGTTGAGTGTGGCGGGGTCGGGCGGTGGCTCGAAGATGCCTGCGACCACTGCGTTGCAGGGCTCGGCATCGATCGTGGAGCGCACCACAATGGTGGAGCCGGCGCTCAGGGCGGCAGCATCAGCGAACGGGCGCTCCACCAGCACTTCGAGCCCGACCGGGCAGCCCTGGGCGTGCGCCGCCGGCGGCACCCAGGTCAAGGGCGCGACCAGGGCTGCCGACACGACCCACGTGCAACGACACGGCAGCACCCGCCTCAGCACGTTCCCCACGCGGATGGCGACGTGGGCCCTCAGCGCGGGCGCGGTCCTTGCCGGCGGACGGCCCACGCGCCCGGGACTCGCCGTGTGATGCGTTGCGGCTACCTCGGTCCCGTGGTCGTCATGCCGTCCGGGAAGATCTCGTTCCATCCCGCGAGGAAGCGCTTCATCTCCTCCTCTGTCCCAATCGACACTCGGAGATAGTCCAGCATCGGCGGGAAATCGCGCCCCACTGCGACATCGCGCTGACGGAAGGCCGCCCTCACTTCCGATGCGGGCCGCCCGGTGTGCACCATGAAGAAGTTGGTCTCCGACGGGATCACCTCGAAGCCCTGGTTGCGGAGCTCGTTCGCCGTAGCGTCGCGGAGCGCGATCGTCGTGTCCCTGACCCAGGCCTCGGACTCGTTGTCCTCGAGTGCGGCCACGCCGCCCCACTTGACGAGCGCGTTGATCGTGCCGGTGGTGTAGGTCCGCATCTCGTTGATCATTTCGGGCGGTGCGATCCCGTAGCCGAGCCGCAGGCCGGCCATGCCGTAGATCTTGGAGAAGGTGCGGGTCACGAGGACCTTGCGGCCTTCCTTGATGTAGGGGACCGCGGTCGCGTAGCGTGGATCCTGCACGAAGTGGTGGTACGCCTCGTCGATCAGGACCGGGATGTCCTCGGGTATGTTATCGAGGAGGCGACGGATGTCCGAATCGGGGACGACCACGCCGGTCGGGTTGTTGGGGTTGCAGACGTAGACCATGCCGACATCGCGGTAGTTGCGTTTCGTGACCTGGATCAGGTCGTCGATGTCCTGGGTGTGGTCCGAAAGGAGCGGACGGGTGATCGCATCGGCGTCGACACCCGAGGCGGCCCGGTACACGGTCAGGAAGGTGGGCTCGACGCCGACCACCTTCTCCTCGTGCCGCAGAAACGCGAGCGCGGCGACCTTCAGCGTCTCTCCAGACCCCGCATGCATGATGATGTTGCGGGTGTCGACACCGTGGTGCTCCGCGATCTTCTCGAGGACATCGCCGTCGGGGTATCCGTAGCGGTTCGAGTACTTCCAGGCGGCATTCATCGACGCCATCATCTTGTCCGACGGACCGTACGGATTCTCGTTCGAAGAGAGCTTCGCGAGGTCGTCGTATGGATCGCGCGGCGCAATCCCGGGAGGCGGAGGCCGAATTCCGGCGCCGAGCGCTGTGGCGGGCCGCAAACCGAGGGCTCCCAGAGCCGCTGCGGCGCTGCCCATGAAATGCCGGCGAGAAAACCTGGTGTTCATTTCTGCTCTCCTCATCAAACCGGTAACCGGCCCCTTGGCCGGCAACTGTGAAACTGCGACGATCCAAGCGCCTGCGGGTGCATGTTAGGTTAGAGCGGTACGCTACGCCAGTAATCGGGCCCGAAACACTTGGCGTCAGCGTCATTGCCGTATGCGCCAATCACACCTATGTTTGCGCGATGGTAGGCCTTTACTGCGAGAAGTTGGAGACGAGGCGGCGGCTGAGAAGGGCGCTGGCAGACTCTGATTGCAGGGTGACGGACTGTCGGAAGACGTTTGAGGACATCCTGCTGGACGGTGCCAGCGTTGCCGTCGTCGGGTTGGAGCATTATTCCGACGAGGGTATCCGGTGGCTTCGGACGTTGTCCGCTCAGGGTGGGCCCGCGGGCCCCTCGTATCTCGTGGTCGTACCGGTATCCCTGGAATGGGTGCAGTGGATGCGTTCCTCCGGCGACAGCGAGTTCCAGATCGCCTGGGCCGAGGAAGCACACGAGCGCTTGACGCGCGTGGTCGCCCGAATAGACCCGTGGCACCAGGATCCGATTCGCCTCCTGGGTCGCCGATTGCTCGCAAGCCACGTGCTCAACCGGCCACTTGCCAGCGTGGTCGAAAGGGTTTGCAGGACGGAGGTCGATGACGGCTCGCTGCTTCCCGTTACCAGCGTTACCTCTTTGGCCGAGCACGCCGGGGTGAATCCGAGAGTTCTACGGCGGTATTGGAACACGGAATCGCCGGTCCAGTGCACGCTGAAGGAATTCCTCAGCTGGGCAGTCCTTCTGTGGGCGCTGCGCGAGCGCCGTCTGGACAGTTGGGAGACGGTGGCCCGGGGTCTGGGGTTGCGAAGGCGTACGTTGGAACGGTACAGCGCCCGTTTCCTGGGCTGCACCCTGGTTGTGGCTGGAGAGGATCCACAGCGGGTCATGCGGCGCTTCCGGGAATGGGCGGCCGGGGTCGTGACGCTGCCAGCCACGGAAAGCCCGCAGACGGGAGAACCGGTCTTCATCCCCGCAAGACCGTCCCGGCAGGGCGCGAGAGAGATGGGGCCGCCGGTTCCGATGGTATCGTGGCCCGCGCCTCCGGGCTTCGTGCTCCCCAGGAACGACAAGCAGGAGCTGACTGTTTTCACTCAGCAGCGTCCCCGACAACTCCACCCCTGGCGTTCGCTCCCGATGGCCTGACCGCGGGTGGTGGGCTAACGGCGACCGCTCAAGGCGTGGGCCAGCCGCTCCAGACTGTCGAGGTTGTGCACCGGCCGATGCTCATCCACTTCGGGCAGCAGCGCGCGGATCCCCGCCGCCCGAGGAGCAAACTCTCGATAGCGCAACAGGGGATTGAGCCAGACCAGTTTGCGGCAGGACTTGCGCAGGCGTCGCGCCTGTAGCCGTATTCCCGCCCCACCCTCCCGATCCAGCCCATCGGTCACCAGCAGCACCACGGCTCCCTGAGCGAGAAGCCGACGAGACCAGTGCAGGTTGAACGCGCCGAGTGCGGCCCCGATCCGCGTGCCCCCGTACCAGTCGGTGACGGTGTCCCCGACTCGGTCGAGCGCCCGGTCCACGTCGCGGTCCTTCAGGAGTCGCGTGATGTTGGTCAGGCGCGTGCCGAACACGAAGGTGTGGACGCGGTCGGCGGCGTTCGTCAGCGCGTGGCAGAAGTGCAGCAGGATCCTCGCATACGCCTCCATCGATCCGGAAATGTCGCAGAGCGTCACCAGGACGGGGCGCCGCGTCGCCATCGACCGGCGCTGGAGCGGCAACGGATTGCCACCGGTACGCACGGTCGTTCGCAGCGTGCGCCGCAGGTCGATCAGGCGCCCCCGTGGGTCGGGACGGTGCCGCCGCGTGCGCACCGGCCGCAGGTCGAGTTCGAGTTTGCGCATGGCCTCCCTGGCCTGCCGCAATTCGGCGGGGGTCATCTCCTCGAAGTCCCTGGTGCGGGAGACTTCGTCGGGCGAGAACGCCATCCGCAGGGCAATCCGCTCGCCCGAATCGCGCGCGAGTTCGCCGGTGGACCGGTTCGCGGCCTCGTGCTCCGGTGACAGACGCGCCGGCGCCTTGCTGGTCGGCCTTTCGACCGGGATCTGAGAGCGCGACAACAACGCGGACAGGGCTTCGTCCACCCCGAACGGGTCGCGCCAGAAGAGCCGGAACGCGCTCTCGAAGATGTGGCGGTGCTCGTGGCGCGAGACGAGCGTGCCGTAGAGCGCCCAGAAGAACTGTCGCTTGCTGGTGATGTCCACGGCGTCGAGCGCGCGCGCCGCGGTAATCGTGTGGCCGGGGCCCACGGGCAGCCCGGCTCCGCGCAGAAGCCGGACAAAGTGCGCGACGTTCTCGGGGAGGCGGCCGGGGTCGCCAGGCGTAGTGGTCATGGTCTATCAATACGGTACAGGCTCGGCGCAGTCGAATCCGGCAGCGCCGAATCGGGTTCCCATGAGCTGGTGTCTCAACGCAGGGCCCGCCGCTTTGCCCGGCCGCGCGACCCCGGCGTAGACTGTCCGAGTCGTCCTCGTCCCTTTCCGCGATTGGAGTGCCGCGATGAAGCCGGTTGCCCGCCACCGCCATGGCCGCTACGTGCCGTTTTCCCTTAGTGCCCTGATCCCGATCCTCATCGCAGGCTGCCAGGCGTGGGGACAGACCACGGACCTGCAACCGGGCAGCATGGACACGGGCGCGCTCTCCCCCGGACAAACGGTCCGCTACACGATCGACGCCGACGAGAACGAGTTCTTCCTGGGCGAGGTGGACCAGTTGTCGGTCGATGTGGACATTCGCATTCTCGATCCCGCCGGCGAGCGGATCGGGCAGTTCGGAGGACTCGGCCAGGGGATCGAGCGCTTCGCCGCCCGCACCGAGAGCGCGGGCACGCACACGGTCGAGTTGTCCGTCGCGGGGGACGACGAGGACGCCGCCGGCAATTACGAGATCACCCTGCTGCGCCACGAACCCGTCGCCACCGACCCGAAAGAACTCGCCGACCAGATGATGGCGCGCTTCGACGGCCCGGAGTCGCCGGGCGCCGCGGTCCGTGTGTGGCGAAACGGCGAGACGATCTACTCCAACACCTACGGGACGGCCAACCTCACCTACGGGATCCCCTTCGAGCCCGACACGCGCACCAACATCGGCTCGACCTCGAAGCAGTTCACCGCCTTCGCCATCATGCTCCAGGCGGAACGCGGGCTGCTTTCCCTCGACGACGACATCCGCACCCATATCCCCGAGCTGCCCGAGTTCGACGGGACCATCCGGGTTCGCCACCTCGTCACCCACACCTCCGGCCTGCGCGAGTTCCTCAACCTGCTGCGCATGACGGGCCGCCGCCTCGACCGCGGCGACTGGATCGACCGTTCAGAGCTCATCGACATCGTGCAGCGGCAGCCGGCGCTCCAGAACGCCCCTGGCGCGGAGTGGAACTACAACAACACCGCCTTCGGGCTCGCGGCGACCATCGTCGAGCGCACCTCGGGCCAGGACTTCCACGTCTTCATGGAGGAGAACGTGTTCGGGCCGCTGGGCATGACCGGCTCGATGGTGCGTCCGTCGCCGCGCCACATGGTGCCCAACATGTCCGAGGGCTACACGCCCACCGAGGACGGCTACCGCCAGATCGGCGACCTCGGCGGTGCGGTTGGGGCCGGATCGGTCTACAGCACGATCGGGGACCTGCAGACCTGGATCGAGAACTACGCCAACCCCCGCGTCGGCACCCGCGAGAGCATTGACGAAATGATGACCTCGTACGTGCTGACCGACGGCGAGGAAACCGGCTACGGGTACGGTCTGTTCATCGACGAGCAGGGCGGGCTGCAGCGTGTCCACCACGGCGGCGCAGACATCGCGCACCGCTCGATGCTCGTCTACTACCCTGAGATCGACGCGGGCATCACCACCCAGAGCAACCACGCGCAGTTCGACAGCGACACGGCCTTCGAGCTGGCCGAGGCGTTTTTCAAGGACGCGATGAAGTCGGGGAAGGAGAGCGCCGCCGCCGCAACCGCCGACGACTTCGACCCGGATGACTACGACCCGGAGGATTTCGACGAATTCGCCGGCCGCTACGCGCTGGACTCATCGCCCGCGATCGTCTTCACCTTCACGCGGGACGGCAACACCATCTACGGACAGCCGCCGGGGGCGGACCGACTCGAAATGCTGCCCGTGTCGGACTCGACGTTCCGCATACCCGGGACCGGGGCTTCGGTCACGTTCGTGCGCGGAGAGGACGGAGCGGTCGCAGCCGCGGTGCTGCATGGCGACGGCGGCGATCAGCGCGCAACCCGTCTGGCCGACGACGCCGAGGCGTGGGAGCCGGGGGCAGAGGATCTGGTCGACTTCGCGGGCCGGTTCTTCAGCGACGAAATCGAGACCTTCTACACGTTCACGGTGGAAGAGGGCGAGCTGGTCATGCATCAGCGCCGGCTGGACAGCGCCACGCTCACACCCGGCGAGAAGGACAACTTCTCCGGCGGCGGCATGTCGTTCGCCTTCGAGCGCGACCGCAACGGGCAGGTGATCGGCTTCTACGTGTCGAATGGGCGGACCCGGGATGTGAGGTTCGGGCGGGTGCGGTGAGGGGCGGCCGCAAGCGCATCGCCGTCGTCGGCACCGGAATCTCGGGTCTGGGCGCGGCGTGGCTGCTCGCCCCGACGCATGACGTGCGGGTGTTTGAGCGCGAGAAACGGATCGGCGGGCACACCAACACCCACCGCGTGCGCGGAGCCCGGGGCACGGTCGCCGTCGACTCCGGGTTCATCGTCTACAACACCGAAACCTATCCGCTACTCACCACCCTGTTCGACGCGCTTGACGTGGAATCGCAGCCGGTCGACATGTCGTTTTCGTTCGAGTGCGAGCGGTGCGGAGTCGTGTACAGCGGGTTAGGCTTGCGCGGGGTCCTTGCCGACCCGGGCAACGCGTTTCGCCCCGAGTTCCTGGCTTTTCTGGCCGCCATCGTGCGCTTCAACCTCGCGGGCAGGGCCGGTCGGCTCCCACCGGCGGGACAGACTCTGGGCGATTACGTCGCTTCTGCCGGCTCCGACGTGCTGGGCCGTCACTACGTGTTTCCGCTGGCGTCGGCGCTGTGGTCGACCGGGATCCCGACGGTGAAGCGGCTCCCCGCGCGAACGCTCGTGGAGTTCTTTCGCAGGCACCGGTTGTTCCAGTTCCGCAACCGCCTGCAGTGGCGGTCGATCCCCGGAGGCAGCCGGGTCTACGTGGACGCCATGTTGCGCAGGCTCGACGGACGGGTGCACACGGGTCTGCCGGTTCGGACCGTCACCCGGGAGGCGGGCTCCTGCCGCCTGCATTTTGCGGATGGAGCGAGCCAGGAGTTCGACCGGGTGATCCTGGCGACGCACGCCGACGAGGCCCTGTCCCTGCTCTGCCCGCCCACCTCCGCCGAGCGTGAGCTGCTGGGCGCGTGGGACTACGCGACGAACGACACGTGGGTACATTCCGACCCACGATTCCTGCCCTCGCATCCGGCGGCGCACGCCTCCTGGAACTACCGTGTCGAGGACTCCCGCAATCCGTCTCCTGTCACCACCATGACCTACAACCTCAATCGGCTTCAGCGCCTCGACCCCGCGACGCCCTGGCTGGTCACGCTGAATCCGGCCCGGCGCCCGGCGCACGTTCACGACCGCGTCGAGTACACCCATCCGATCTACACGACCGACTCCGTAGCCACGCAAAACGCGATCCCGGCGCTCAACGGGCGGCGCGGCACGTATTTCTGCGGCGCCTATCTCGGGTTTGGCTTCCACGAGGACGGCTTTCGCTCGGCGGTCGAGGCCGCCGAAGATCTCGGCGGACGGCTGGAATGAGCACGCCCCTGCGCTCCGGGTTGTATATGGGCAGCGTCCGGCACCGGCGCTTCGCACCGCGGAAGAACGCGTTCCGGTACGGGGTGTACCAGCTGCTCCTGGACCTCTCCGAGCTGCCCGACCTGGATCGCGCGATCGGGTTCTTCGGGTACAACCGCGCGGGACTCGTCTCGTTTCACGACCGCGACCACCTGGGGAGCACCGACGAGCCGGTGCGCGCCAAGCTCGCCCGTTGGCTGCGCGGGCAGGGCCATGAGCTGGCTGACTCCCGCGTGTTGCTCCTGACCAACCCGCGCGTGCTGGGCTACGTCTTCAACCCGGTGTCCTACTTCTTCTGCCTGGACGATGACGGCGAACTGCGCTTCACGGTTGCCGAGGTCTTCAACACCTTCGGCGAGATGTACTGCTACCTGCTCGACGGCACCGAACGCACCAACGGGCGCGCGGTCCGCTCCCGCGTGGAAAAGCGGTTTCACGTCTCGCCGTTCATGCGAATCGAGGGCGTCAGGTACGAGTGGATCGTCACGCCCCCGGACGAGCGCGTCACCGTCCACATCGACGAATTCGAGGCGGACGAGAAGTACTTCGACGCGACGCTCAACCTCGCCCGCCGACCGCTCACGGCCGCCACTCTCGGGCGGGCGATGCTGCGCTACCCGCACCTCACGGCGCGCACGATCTTCCTGATCCACTGGCAGGCCGCCAGGCTGTGGGCCAGGCGCGTGCCCTTCTTCCGCAAGCCGGAGCCGCCGGACAATGGCCTGGGCTGAGGACACGGGCGAACCGGTCGGAGCGCCGCTGCCTGCGCCGAGTGCAGCGGGTCCGGTGGAGAAGCTCGCCCGTGCGGTCATCCTCGGTTCGCTGCGGCGCGTAAAGGAGGGAAGGCTCCGGATCCGGACTTCGAACGGAGCGCTGCATCGCTTCGGCGGCCGGCAGGACGGACCCGAGGCGACCCTCACGGTGCACGACCCGCAGTTCTTTCGGCGCATGCTCCTGGACGGTGAAATCGGGGCGGGCGAAGCGTATATCCGGGGGGAGTGGTCGACGGATTCGCTCGTGGACCTGATCCGGCTCGGGATCCTCAACCGCCCGTTCCTGAGGCCGATGGTTCCGCTGCTCTGGCCGGCAGCCGCGGCGGCCTGGGTGGCGCATCGGGCCCGCGCGAACACGCCGTTGGGCTCAGCGCAGAACATTGCCGACCACTACGACCTGGGCAACGACTTCTTCGCCCTCTTTCTCGATCCGTCGATGACCTATTCGTGTGCGTACTTCGGCGAGGAACTGCCGGCAGCGGACACGGTCGACATGCGGCTGCTCGAGCGGGCGCAGCGCGCCAAGTACCGGCGCCTTGCGGCCAAGGCCGGGCTTCGGCCGGGCGCCCACGTGCTCGAGATCGGGTGCGGCTGGGGCGGATTCGCCGAAGTGGCCGCGTCGGAGTTCGGGTGCCGCGTAACAGGAGTGACCATTTCGCGCGAACAGGCGCGGTATGCACGGCGCCGCATGGAGCGCGCCGGGCTGGCGGACAGGGTCGCGATCCGAAGGGTCGACTATCGCGACATCGAGGGTTCGTACGATTGTGTCGTCTCGATCGAGATGCTCGAGGCCGTCGGCCATCGCTTCCTGCCCGCGTACTTCCGGAAGTGCGACGAAGTCCTTGCACCGGGTGGGCGCGCGGTCATACAGGTCATCACCATCCCCGACGACCGCTACCTGCGATATCGGATGCGCCCTGACTACATCCAGCGCTTCATCTTTCCCGGCGCGCACCTGCCGTCCCTGGCGGCCATGAGGCGGGCGTTGCGCCGGACAACGCTGCGGCTCGTCGACCGCGAGGACTTGGCGCTTCACTACGGCGTCACCTTGGCGACGTGGCGACGACGCCTGCTGCGACAACGGAACGCCGTCCTGGCGATGGGCTTCGACGACGCGTTCCTGAGGCGGTGGGAATTCTACTTCGCGTACTGTGAAGCGGCGTTTCGCACGCGCTACGTGGCCGACTGGCAGCTCGTGCTGGAGCGCGGCGGCCCGGCGCCGTCGCGCCGGATCGGCCGGGGGGTGTGACATGAGTGCTGCACTTGCAGTGGGGGTGGTGGCGGCGGTGATCGTCCCGGTGATGGCCCTGCTCTGGTACCGCCAACTGGGTACCCGGGAGGCCGATGTGGTGGATCTCGCCTGGACGGCGGGCCTGGGTGCGGCGGCGGTGTTCTTTGCTGCGGCCGTCCCTGCGGGAGTGGGGTGGCGGCGCTGGATGGTGGCCGCGATGGCCGGTCTGTGGTCGGCCCGGTTGGCCGCTCACCTGGTCGCACGGGTGCGCACGCCGGGCGAGGATGGCCGCTACCGCGACCTGCGCACGAAATGGGGACGCACCGCCCCGGCAAAGTTCTTCGTCTTCTTCCAGGCCCAGGCGGCGCTGGTCGTCGTGCTTTCGGTCCACTTCCTGCTGGCCATGCGTTCTCCCGACCCGTCGTTCCGGGCCGTCGACCTCCTGGGTCTGGTGGCGTGGATCGTCTCCGTGGCCGGCGAGTCGATTGCGGACCGCCAGCTCGAGCGCTTCCGCAACGCACCCGGCAACGAGGGCCGCGTGTGCACCACGGGCCTGTGGCGGTATTCCCGGCATCCCAACTATTTCTTCGAGTGGCTGCACTGGCTGGCCTATGTGCCGATCGCGTACGGCAGTGCGCCCCTGTGGGCCATCCTCTTCGCGCCGGTGCTCCTTCTGCTGTCGATCCGCTTCATCACCGGGATTCCGCCCATCGAGCGCCGGTCGGTCGAACGGCGCGGGGACGCGTACCGCCGCTACCAGCGTACCACCAGCGCCTTCATTCCCTGGTTCCCCAAGGGTGGCGAGTGAACCTGTCGGGTGCGCTGGCCCGCTCCGCATTCGCGGCTGCCGAGTCGGGAAGGGTGCCGGACTTCGCCGTCCGGGCCGGGATACGGGGACTCTTGCGTGGACGCCTCCGCGACCTCGCCGCCGAGCCGCCCCTGGACGAGTCCACGCTTCGTACCGGCCCCATCGCTTCGGCAGCGGGCGCGGCGAACGAGCAGCACTACGAAGTCCCGGCGGCGTTTTTCGAGCAGGTTCTGGGTCCCTGGCGCAAGTATTCCAGTTGTCTCTGGCGTGATCGGGCCCGCAACCCGACGCTCGCGGACGCGGAAGCGGCCATGCTGGAACTCACCTGCGCGCGGGCCAGGCTCGCCGATGGCCAGGATGTGCTCGACCTGGGCTGCGGCTGGGGCGCGCTGACGCTTTTCGTGGCGCAACGGTACCCTGCCAGCAACATCGTCGCAGTGTCGCACTCCGCGTCGCAGCGGCGCTACATCGAGGCGCGGGCGCGGCGCAGGGAGCTGTCGAATGTCCGGGTCATCACCGCGGATGTCTCCGATCTGGACTTGGGGCGCGAACGTTTCGACCGTGTGGTATCGGTCGAGATGTTCGAACACATGAGCAACCATGCCCGCCTTGTGAAACGAATCACAAGCTGGATGCGGCCGCATGCCCGACTCTTCGTCCACGTCTTCTGCCACCACGCGCGCGCCTACCGGTTCTTACGGCAGGGCCGCGGCGACTGGATGGCGCGGGAGTTCTTCACCGGCGGGCTCATGCCGAGTCCCTCGCTGATTCCCAGCGTTCGGGGCGACCTCGTGCCCGAGGTCGACTGGTTCGTCCGGGGCACGCACTATGCGCGTACCGCGGAGGCCTGGCTCGCGAATCTGGACGCGGCGCGGGACCGGGTGGCATCCATCTTCGCGGACACCTACGGTCCCGCTTCCGCCGCCCGCCGGGTGCAACGCTGGCGGTTGTTCTTCCTCGCTGTCGCAGAGACGTTCGCCTACCGTGACGGCCGGGAATGGGGGCTGTCACACCACCGACTCAGAAAGCCGGCCCAATGATAGAGACCGCGGCGAGGAAGGAGATCGATTCCGACGCGCTCGAGCAGTCCGACCGCGTCGACTTCCTGCGCAGCTACGCGTTCATGGGTGTGCACATCCTGGCGCTGGCATCCCTGTTCACGGGTGTGAGCGTCGCCGCGGTGGTCGCGATGCTGATCACCTTCTGGGTCCGCCTCTTCGGTATTACCGCCGGGTATCACCGCTACTTCTCGCACCGGTCGTTCAAGACGAGCCGGGTCTTTCAGTTCGCCCTGGCGTGGCTCGGCGCCAGTGCGGGGCAGAACGGACCGCTGTGGTGGGTCTCGCACCACCGGCACCATCACCGCCACGCCGACACCGGCGACGACGTCCATCCGCCCGGCCTGAAGGGCTTCTGGTGGGCGCACGCCGGGTGGATCCTCTCGAGGCGCTACGACGGGTACGACAAGTCGCTTGTCCGGGACCTGCGGCGGTTTCCCGAACTACGCCTCCTCGATCAGCTGCACATGCTGGCGCCGCTCAGCCTCGGCGTCGTGCTCTTCGCTGTCGGCTGGTGGCTCGAAGTGGCGTTTCCCGCTCTCGGCACCACGCGCTGGCAAATGGTCGGCTGGGGACTGTTCGTCAGCACGATGCTGCTCTACCACGTGACCTTCCTGGTCAACTCCGTGGCGCACATGTGGGGCCGGCGCCGCTACGCCACGAACGACCAGTCACGCAACAACTGGTGGGTGGCGCTGGCCACCCTCGGCGAGGGATGGCACAACAACCACCATCGCTACCCGTCCTCGGAGCGGCAGGGGTTCTACTGGTGGGAGCTGGACGTCACGCACTACGTCCTCAAGGCGATGGAGCGGTTCAGGCTGGTGTGGGACCTGCGGGTGCCGCCCGCGACCGCGTATCGGAAGAAGTCGCCCCCATCACCTCCTCCATCCCACCTTCCGCCATCTGCTCCAGGTCGTCCTGGTACTTGAGCAGCACGCCCAGCGTGCGGTGCGCGGTCTCCCGGTCCAGCGTGTGCCGGTCGAGCGCCATGAGCGCCCGCGTCCAGTCGAGCGTTTCCGCCACCCCGGGACGCTTGAACAGTTCCAGCTCGCGCGCCTTCTGGACGAACGCGACCACCTGAACGGTGAGCCGCTCGGGCGCGTCGGGAACCCGGGACGCGAGAATCTCCAGCTCGCGCGCCGCGGTCGGGTAGTCGATCCAGTGGTAGATGCAGCGGCGCTTCAGGGCGTCGTGGATCTCGCGCGTCCGATTCGACGTGATGACGACGTGGGGAGGCTCGGAGGCGGTCACGGTGCCCAACTCCGGAATCGTGATCTGGAAATCGGACAGGACCTCCAGCAGGTAGGCCTCGAAGGGCTCGTCGGTGCGGTCGAGCTCGTCGATCAGCAGGACGGGCGCGATGCCGTCGTCCGGGTCGAGGGCGGAGAGCAGGGGACGGCGGATGAGGAAGTCTTCGGAAAAGACGTCACGGGCGAGGTCGGTGGGTGAGGTGTCAGACCCGACCGCATGGTCCTGTCGGTCTCCTCCTCCGCCGGGTCCGGCCGCTCCATCGCTCTGCGCCGGGTCCGCGGCGGCGGCGGCGCCACCGCCCTCTCTCCCCCCACCCTCGGCCGCCCGGATATGGATCATCTGCTTCGCGTAGTTCCACTCGTACGCGGCGGACGCCAGGTCCAGCCCCTCGTAGCACTGCAGGCGGATAAGCGGACGGCCCAGACCCGCCGCCAGCGTCTTCGCGACCTCGGTCTTGCCGACGCCGGCCTCGCCCTCCAGAAGCAGCGGCCTCCCCAGCGCCAGCGACAGGAACAGCGCCGTGCCGAGGCCTACGTCGGCCACGTAACCCTGGCCGCGCAACAGCGCGACAGCGTCCTCGACCGACGCCGGGCGCGGCCCCGCTATCCGCAGGCCTCCACGGCGCGCTTCGCCATCACCGTCACCAGGTGCGCCCGGTAGTCGGCGCCGGCGGCCGTATCCGACAGCATCCCGTCGGACGACACCGCCACCCCGGCCACCGCCTCACCACTGAACGACGCCCCCAGCGCGGCCTCCATCTCGGCCACCCTGAACACGCCGTCACCCGACGCGCCCGTCACGGCCACCCGCACCCCGGCGGGCCCGTCGGCGACCATCACGCCCGCCACCGCGTACTTGGACGCGGGGTTGGCGAACTTCGCGTAGGCCGCGCGCGCCGGTACCGGGAACCGCACGGCAGTGACCACCTCGTCGTCGGCCAGCGCGGTCGCGAACATGCCCTGGAAGAAGTCGTCGGAGTGGATCTCGCGGCGGTCGGTCACGATCGTCGCGCCCAGCGCCACGCAGGCCGCCGGGTAGTCCGCGGCGGGATCGTTGTGCGCCACCGAACCGCCGATCGTTCCCGCGTTCCTGACCTGCGCGTCGCCGATCCCGTCGGCCATCGCCGCCAGCGCGGGGATCCTCGCCTGCACGACCGCCGACCCGGCCACCTGCGCGTGGCGGCACATCGCGCCCACCGTCACCGAGTCGCCGCCGTCGGCGATGTCCCCCAGCCCCGGCACGCCCGCCAGCGACACCAGGTCGGTCGGCGAGGCAAGGTTCAGCTTCATGACCGGCAGCAGGCTGTGCCCGCCCGCGATCAGCTTCGCGCCGTCACCGCCGCCGCGCAGGGCAGCGAGCGCCTCGTCCAACGATGTCGGTGCGTGGTATGTGAAATCGTTCACAATGTCGTCTCCCGTTCGTTTCGGCAGTCCACGGACTGCTAGCCCTGGGCCTGCTGAATCGCCTGCCACACCTTCTGCGAGGTGGCGGGCATCGCCATGTCGTTCACGCCGAGCGGGCGCAACGCGTCGATCACCGCGTTGATCACCGCGGGCGGCACCCCGATCGAGCCGACTTCGCCGACCCCCTTCACGCCGAGCGGGTTGTGGGTGCACAGCGTCGTGTTGTGGTTGATGTTGAAGGACGGCAGGTCCGCCGCCCGGGGCATCGTGTAGTCCAGGTACGATCCCGTCTGCAGCTGACCGTCGTCCTGGTACAGGCACTCTTCCAGCAGCGCCTGGCCGATCCCGTGCGCGAGCCCGCCGTGCAGCTGGCCATCCACGATCATCGGGTTGATGATGCGTCCCACGTCGTCCGCGCCCGTCACCGCGACCACCTCCACCTCGCCCGTCTCCGGGTCCACCTCGACCTCGGCGACGTGCGTGCCCGCCGGGAAAGTGAAGTTGAGCGGGTCGTAGAACGCCGTCTCCTCAAGCCCCGGCTCCAGCCCCTCGGGGTAGTTGTGCGGCACGTACGCGGTCAGCGCGACCTCGCCGAGCGACTTCGACCGGTCCGTCCCGGCCACCGTGAAGGACCCGTTCTCGAACTCGATGTCCTCGACCGATGCCTCCAGCAGGTGCGCGGCGATCTTCTTGCCCTTCTCGATGACCTTCTCGACGGCCAGGTAGATCGCGGTCCCGCCCACCGCCAGCGAGCGCGAGCCGTAGGTCCCCATCCCGAACGGGATCTTGGCCGAGTCCCCGTGCACCACGTCGACCGCCTCGAAGTCGACCCCGAGCATGTCGGAGACGATCTGCGCGAAGGTGGTCTCGTGGCCCTGCCCGTGGCTGTGCGTCCCGGTGAATACCGAAACCGAGCCCGTCGGATGCACCCGCACGCTGCCCGACTCGTACAGCCCGGCCCGCGCGCCCAGCGACCCGACCACCGCCGACGGCGCGATCCCGCACGCCTCGATGAAGGTCGAAATCCCGATCCCGCGGCACTTCCCGCGCGCCGCCGATTCGGCCCGCCGCGCTTCGAAGCCCGCCCAGTCGGACGCCTTCAGCGCCAGGTCGAGCGTGGCGTCGTAGTCGCCCTGGTCGTACTGCAGCGCCACCGGCGTCTGGTACGGGAACTCGCGGATGAAGTTCTTGCGGCGAATCTCCACCCGGTCCATCCCGAGTTCCACGGCCGCCTTTTCGACCAGCCGCTCAAGCAGGTAGGTCGCCTCGGGCCGCCCCGCGCCGCGCAGCGCGTCGACGGGCACCGTGTTGGTGAAGAACGACTTGACCTCGCAGTAGACCGCCGGCGTCGTGTAGGGCCCCGCGAAGAGGATCCCGTACAGGTAGGTCGGCACGCAGGTGGCGAAGGTCGACAAGTACGCGCCCAGGTTCGCCTTCGTCGAGACGTGCAGCCCGAGGAACTTGCCGTCGGCGTCCAGCGCCAGACGCGCCGTGCTGATGTGGTCGCGCCCGTGCGTGTCCGACTTGAAGGCGTCGATCCGCTCGCACGTCCACTTCACCGGCCGTCCCAGCTGCCCGGCGGTCCACGTCAGAATCGCCTCTTCCGCGTAGTGCGGAATCTTCGAGCCGAATCCGCCGCCCACGTCCGGCGCCACGATCCGCAGCTTGTGCTCGGGCAGTCCGAGGACGAACGCGCCCAGCAGCAGCCGGATCAGGTGGGGGTTCTGACTTGTGGTATAGAGGGTGTAGTCCCCCGTCGCGGGGTCGTAGTTCGCAATGGCGGCGCGGGGCTCGATCGCGTTGGGAATGAGCCGGTTGTTGACCACGTCGATCGAGACCACATGCGTGGCTTCGTCGAAGGCCGCATCGGTGGCCGCGCGATCGCCGACCTCCCAGTCGTAGCAGACGTTTCCGGGCGCCTCGTCGAAGACCTGCGCCGCTCCCTCGGCTTCCGCCGCCTCGATAGAGGCCACCGCCGGGAGCTCCTGGTAGTCCACGTCGATCAGGTTGGCTGCTTCCTTCGCCTGCTCCCTGGTCTCGGCGACGACGATGGCCACGCAGTCACCCACATACCGCACCTTGCCCAGCGCGAGCGCCGGATGCCCGGGCTCGACCATCGGCTCGCCGTCCTTGCTGTGGATCAGCCACCCCGTCGGGATGCCGCCCACGCCCTCCATGTCCGAGCCCGTGAAGATCGCGTGCACACCCGGCGCCGCCGCGGCCGCGCTGGTATCGATCCCGCCGATGTCGGCGTGCGCGACCGGCGAACGGAGGATGTACCCGTACAGCTGACCGGGCAGGTTGATGTCGTCGGTGTAGCGGCCGCGTCCCGTCAGGAAGCGGGTGTCTTCCTTGCGCTTGACCGATGCGCCGATCCCTGAACCGTTCGCGCTCATGACCCACCTCCCATGGCCTTCGCGCCCGCCTGGACGGCCTTGACGATGTTGTGGTAGCCGGTGCAGCGGCAGAGGTTGCCCTCCAGCCACTCCCGGACCTCGTGTTCACTCGGGTCCGAGTTCTGGTTGGCCAGATCGACCGCGCTCATCACCATGCCCGGCGTGCAGAAGCCGCACTGTAGCCCGTGGTGCTCGCGGAAGGCCTCCTGCATCGGGTGCAGGTCGGAGCCGTTGGCGAGGCCCTCGATCGTGGTGACTTCAGCGCCGTCCGCCTGCGCCGCCAGGCTGGTGCAACTCTTCACCGAGGTGCCGTTGACGTGGACGACGCACGCGCCGCACTGGCTCGTGTCGCATCCGACGTGGGTTCCGGTGAGACCGAGATGTTCGCGCAGGAATTCGACGAGGAGCGTTCGGCCCTCGACGTTTCCCGACCGCTCCATCCCGTTCACGGTCATGGTGACGGTTGGCATGGGCGCCTCCGGGGTGGGGTGTTTGGGGCTAGTGTGAGGCACACGGCGGCCGGCTCCTCGCGCCTGAGCAGGGCCACCGCAGACCGGGAGGACAGAATGGGGGGCAGTTGCCGGGAACGCAAGCGGGAATACCGTCTTTCGCTCGGCAGTCCTTGACACTCCGCGCAGTCATGTCAACTTGCTGCGAAGGCGCCGAGTCCAACCGCGATGTTTCAGGGAGCAAGAGGAATGATCCAGGCGTTGGAGGTCAAGGCGCGTAAGGGGCTGAGAATCTGGCTCAGGTTCTCCGACGGGTCTGCGGGCGAGGTCGACCTGTCAGATCTCGCCGGCCGGGGTGTTTTTGAGGCCTGGGACCGCGGTGGAGTCTTCGAAGGGGTCCATGTCGCACCACACGGTGCGGTCGCGTGGAACGACGAAATCGAGCTTTGTGCCGACTCCCTATACCTTGAATTGACGGGCAAGTCGGCGGAAGAGGTGTTCCCGGGGCTTCGCACCGGGAGCTGAGGTGCCCGAGGTCAGCCGCTTCTACGGTATCGTCATCCGAATGTTCTTCCGGGAGCACGGTCCTCCGCACTTTCATGCGGAATACAGTGGTCAGCAGGCGGTCTTCGGCATCGAGGATCTTACGGTGCTGAGAGGTCGCATTCCGCCGCGTGCGTCGGGAATCGTGAAGGAGTGGGCGTTGCTCCACCAGGCGGAGTTGAGGGCGGCTTGGGACCGGGCCAGGCGCCAGGAGGCTCCCGGCAAGATAGCCCCGCTGGAGTAGCCCAGACCCCCCAGGGGCGTCAAACGCTCCGTGCTGGCCTGTTTGCAGGGGGCCATGACTGTCGAGCCGGCGTCGCTCGGTCCCCCTTGCCACCGTCCCGCAACCTGCCAGCTTTCGCGACCAGCACACCGTCCCCATTCGTACGGAGCCCAAGCCGATGTCTCGCCCCACCCTCCCAGCCGCGATCGCTACCCTGATCCTCACCAC
>VYAQ01000246.1 GCA_009844885.1 Gemmatimonadota bacterium | reverse complement strand
TCCTGGAACGCCGCGGTGTATTATCCAGTCATGAGACGACTGCTTCTCGCCGCCCTTCTCGTCCCGCCCCTCCTCCCGCTCCTCGGCGCGCGCCCCGCCGAGGCGCAGCCCGTGCTGGGCATCGTCGTCGAGGAGGGCACGGGCATGCCCGTGATGGGGGCGATGGTCATGCTCTACGACGGCGGTGGCGAGCGGGTCGACCGCATGCTCACCAACGTCGCGGGGCGGTTCGCGCTCGACGCCCGCGCCGCCGGGCCGCACTACCTCACGGTGGAGCGGATCGGCTACACCACGCTGACCACCGATCGCTTCAACGCGGGCCCCGACAACCTCTACCTCACCATCGACGTCCCGATCGAGCCCGTCGCGCTCACCGGCCTCGATGTCGAAAGCGGACGCCGCTGCGAGGTCAGGCCCGAAGAGGGGCGGGTGACGGCCCGCGTCTGGGACGAGGTCCGCAAGGCCCTGACAGCCGAGGCGTGGACGCGCGAGGCCGCCCTCTACCGCTACACCCTGGCGCGCTTCTCACGGGCCCTGGACCGGGACGGCGACAACGTGCTCGCGGACACGACGCGGATCACCACGAACCGGGATGGGGCCTTCACGTCGGCGCCGATCGAACGGCTCGCGGCCGAGGGGTTCGTGCAGTCGGAGGGCGATTCCGCCACCACCTACTACGCACCCGATGCCGGGGCACTGATCTCGGATGTGTTCCTGGACACGCACTGCATGGGTGTGCGCGAAGGTGACGACGGCCGCATCGCGCTGACCTTCGAGCCAATCCCCGAACGCCGCGTTCCGGACATCGCCGGGGTCCTCTGGGTGGACGCGGCGACCGGCGAGCTGGACCGGCTGGAATACGACTACAGGAATCTGATCCGGTCGAGCGAGATCGGCGACCCGGGTGGCGAGGTCTCGTTCGTCCGCCTTCCGAACGGCGCCTGGATCGTCCGTGACTGGCGGATCCGGATGCCGCGGCTGGAGTCGATCCTCGGGATCATCCGCCGCTACGGCTACCACGACGAGGGGGGCGTCACCCGGATCGTCACCGACAGCCGCGGCCGGGCCGTGCTCGACGCCGAAGCCGGCACCATCTTCGGCGTGGTGACCGATTCACTCGGGACGGGACCGCCGGGCGAGGCCATGTTCGTCGACATCCCCGGCACTGCCACCGGCATGATCCCCGACGACGACGGCTCCTTCCTGTTCAGCGGCCTGGACGCGGGGCGCCACGTCGTGCGGCTGCAGCGCCCGCTCCTCTCGTCCTGGGGGCTGGCGGCGGCCGAAGTCGCGGTGGACGCCGCACTCGGCGAGGTCGCCTATGTCCGGGTGCGCGCGCCGTCGGTCGCCGATGTGCTGGCGTCGTCCTGCGGCGGCGCCCCGCGCCCGCCCGGGACGGCGGCGCTGCTGGGCCGCGTCACCACCCTTGAAGACGTGCCGGCGGGCCAGGCGCGCGTGACCGTGCGCTGGCCGGCGGCGACCGGCTACACCCCGACCGGCCCCGCGACCCCCCACGACCCTTCCGGCGCTGCGGGGCCGGCCTGGGAGCTCGGCCGGGACGGCCACTTCGTCACCGCCTCCACGACAACGGACGCAAGGGGCCTCTTCCTGCTCTGCGACCTGCCGCCGGGCCTGCGCCTCGCGGCCACCATCGGCTGGCCCGGCGCCGAACCCAGCGCGCGCACGACGATCTTCGTGGAACCGGGGGTCCCAGCCGTGGTCAGGCGCGTCGTGATGTCAACTTTGGATTACATGATGTAAACTGGAGTTGACAGTTGTAGCCCTTGGGCTCCTCGTGGGCTCACGAGGCACGATCGGACCATACCGTACGCATCCCCCACCAGACGAAGCAGGCAATCGCAAGGGCCATCGCGAACACCCAGACGTTCCGCGCCTGTGTCGTGCCACGAACGAGGTTAACAGCCAGCCCGACACCGGTGCCGAGTACCACCAGCTGCGAACAGCGCAGCACGAACCTCAAGCTTCTGGTCATGGCAAGCTCCTGGTATGGCAGGAAATGCGGTAAGAGCACATAGCCCACCCTCAAGCTATCTACACCCCACCAGAAAATCTGCCTGGCGATCTGTATTGCGCACGTGTAACGAACACAACGGACGCAATCGGCGATCATTGCAAACGCCAAAGCCCCCAGGCTCAGACCGGCGACGCGCATGAGCGCGATGGCCGCAACCGTGGTCAATCCACCGGACCCACCATGAGCAGCCACAAGCGCCGTCACAGCTGCAGCCAGCGCCAACAAGGAAGATATGCACACATCGAGTCCGCGCCTCGAGTCGGTGCTCGGGATCATCCGCCGCTACGGGCACCACCACGAGGGGGGCCACAAGGGCCGTCACCGACAGTCGCGGGCGCGTCGTGCTCGACACCGATTCCGGCACCATCTTCGGCGTGGTGACGGATTCACTCGGGACCGGACCACTGGGCGAGACCGCGTTCGTCGACGTCCCGGGCGCCGCGAACGGCATGACGTCGCCCCCGCGGGCGGAGGTGCGCGTGACCGGCCAGCGAGGCGGGACCGGCCTGGGAGCTCGGCCGGGACGGCCACTTCGTCACCGCCTCCACGACAACGGACGCAAGGGGCCTCTTCCTGCTCTGCGACCTGCCGCCGGGCCTGCGCCTCGCGGCCACCATCGGCTGGCCCGGCGCCGAACCCAGCGCGCGCACGACGATCTTCGTGGAACCGGGGGTCCCAGCCGTGGTCAGGCGCGTCGTGATGTCAACTTTGGATTACATGATGTAAACTGGAGTTGACAATCATCCACAGTCCGGCGGCTACGCAAAAGAACGAGGCCACCCAGGACCAGTAGCCGATCAGCAGATACGATACCGGGTCCCCTTCGCCCACCATCCAGATCGGCCAGTAGACCAGATTCAGCACGCCCGCTCCCCCGACCAGCCATCGGAGCCGACGGCCGTGCTCGCGTCGCGAAGTAGGCAGGATCAGCAAGCTGGCCAACATGAACAGGTTGGTCAGGGCGCTCAACTGGCCGATTCCGTCGCCGTACAAGAGGGCGTTCAGGAAAGCCCCCGCACCGATTTCAGTGGACAGCGCGTCAGTATCACGTGGTTCCGGAAGGGTCGCTGCCAGGTGACCGTTCTCGACGTACGCCGGCAGCAGAAACGACACGGCAAAAAGCGCCCACCCCGCGTAGACCAGTCGCCACCAACTCGGCTTTCCAGTCTTCGGGGATTCCTTCGACAGTTCCGTCGGTGCTTCCATCGGTTGACTCCGTTGCGCAGATACCGTCGACACAAACCCCACCCTCAAGCTATCAAGGGTGTGTGGATCATAAGCTCCCTCACGGCCGTCGTGCTGCTAGTTCAGTTTAGGTCATAAACTGTACTAAGAGCAGTACACGCATATACCGCAGTTGTTCGCTCGCGGGCGACGGCCTCACGTGAGCGCCGACGGCGTGGCTACACGCTTGCTCGCCCTCTTCCGGCGCGGTTAACGTGGCTCCATGAACCGAATCCGAGGACAGACCGCGGTCATCACGGGCGCCACCGCGGGCATCGGCGAGGCGTGCGCCCGGACGCTGGGCGAAGCGGGTGTGCATGTGGTGCTGATCGGCCGCCGCCGTGACCGTCTGGAAGCGCTGGCCGCCGAGGTCGCGACTGACAACGGAACGCGGGCGCTGCCCTACCAGCTCGACGTCCGCGACCGCGCCGGCGTCACCGACTTCATCGCGTGGCTGGACAATGAAGGGCTGAACGTCGACATCCTCGTGAACAACGCGGGGCTGGCCCGTGGTCTCGACGCCGTGCAGGACGGCGACCACGACGACTGGGACGAGATGATCGACACCAACATCAAGGGCCTCCTCAACATGACGCGTGCCATCCTTCCCGGGATGATCGCGCGCGACTCGGGGCATGTAGTCAACATCGGCAGTATCGCCGGCCACTGGGTCTACCCGAACGGCGGGGTCTACTGCGCCACCAAGTACGCCGTGAGGGCGCTGACCGAGGGCGCGAACGTGGACCTCGTCGGCACGAAGGTGCGCATGTCGAGCGTCGATCCCGGCCTGGCCGAGACCGAGTTCTCGGTGGTGCGTTTCCGGGGGGACGAGGACCGGGCCCGCACCGTGTACGAGGGCACCCAGCCGCTCGTGGCCGAAGACATCGCCGATGCGGTCCACTACGTGGTCAACACGGCGCGCCACGTGAACGTGCTGCACCTGGTCATGATGCCAACGGTGCAGAGGTCCCCGTACGTGTTGGCACGGGAGCCGGCGGGCGGCAGCGAGGACTGAGGGCCGATGGAAGAGATCCCGGCAGTGTTAGGACGGCGACGTCTTCGGGCGGCGCGTTGGCCCGCGGTGGCGGGCGCCGTACTTGCGCTGGCCGCAACGCCCGACGCTCCGCCCCCCTGGGGATTCGTGGGCCATGAGATGGCTGCGGCGGTCGCGGTAGCCGCGCTGCCGGACGACATGCCCGGCTTTTTCCGCGACGCGGGACCGCAACTCGTGCACCTCAACCCGGAGCCGGACCGCTGGCGGGTCTGGGAGCAGCGCGAGATGGACCAGGCGTTCTCCTACGACCACTACGTCGACCTCGAGAACCTCCCCGACGGGGCTCTCGAGGCCCCCGACCGGTTCGAGTACCTCGCCATGCTCTACGACGCGGAACTGGCGAAGCCCGAGCGCGACGGGGGGTTCCTGCACTTTCGGATCGTCGAGCTCTACCAGCGGCTCGTCTCCGGCTGGCGCCGGTGGAGGGCCGAGGAAGATGCCGAGCGGCGGGAGTGGATGGAGGAGCGCATCGTGAATGACGCGGGCATCCTCGGGCACTACGTGACCGATGCTTCGCAACCGCACCACACAACGATCCACTTCAACGGCTGGGACCTCGAGACGCCCAACCCGGAGGGGTACACGCGCGACAACCAGTTCCATTCGCGCTTCGAGCGCTTTTTCGTGGAGGCGCACGTGACCCAGGGCGATGTCGCGGCGCATGCGAGCACGGGTCCGCCGCGCTCGGTGGCCGGGTCGGCGCGGGAGGCCGTGCTGGCCCACATCCGGGAGTCGCATGCGGAGGTGGAGACGCTGTACCGGCTGGACCGGGATGTGGGTTTCGATCCCGAGCAGCCGGCCCACCCGGCCGCGAAGGACTTTGCCGCCGTGCGACTCGCGGCCGGTGCCGACATGCTGGCCGCGCTCTGGTGGTCGGCGTGGCTGGAGAGCGCGTCGCCGATCGAGCGGGGCGGGGAGGACCGATGAGCGCCGGGGCGGCGCGGCGCGTCGCCGGGATCGTGCTCGCGGCGGGCTCCTCGACGCGCATGGGCGCCAACAAGCTTCTCCTGGAGCTGGACGGCGAGGCCGTGGTGCGCCGCGCGGCCCGCACGGCGAGCGCTGCCGGGCTGGATCCGGTCGTGGTCGTGACGGGCCACGAGCACGAGGCCGTGACGGCACCGTTACACGATTTGAGCGTTAGAGTTGTTAACAATATAGAGCATGCGAACGGCACCCACACGTCGGTCGCGGCGGGGATCGCAGCAGTCCCGGACGATTGCGCGGCCGCGGTGGTGGTGCTGGCGGACATGCCCTTCGTGACCCCTGCGATGCTGCGCGAGGTGGTTGCGCGCTACGGGGTTGGGCGCCACGACCGCTCGCGCCCGCCCCTGGTGGTGTCGCGCTACGGCGGCGACGTGACCGCCCCGCCGATCCTCTACGACCGCGCCCTGTTCGGCGAACTCGCGACCATGGACTCGCGCTGCGGGCGTGCGGTGGTGCGGCGCCACCTGCACGAGGCCGTCCTGGTCGAATGGCCGGCCGAGGCGGCCCGGGACCTCGACCGCCCGGTCGACTATGAGGTGGCGCGCGAGGAGCTGGAGCCGGCTCGCGACGAGGAGAGCCGAGCGCTCGAGGGGGCGGCCGCCCATGGATAGGCATCTGCTCGAAGTCGCGGCCCGGTTGCTCGACCAGCGGCGGCCCTACGCGGTTGCCACGGTGGTGCGGCGCGAGCGTCCCAGTTCCGCGACGCCCGGCAACACCGCGCTTATCACCGGCGACGGCACTGTGCACGGGTTCATCGGCGGCAGCTGCACGCAGCCCGAGGTCGTGCGCCACGCCCTCGCCGCGCTCGGGGACCGCAGCCCGCGACTGCTCTCCTTCGGTGGCTCGCCGGATGGCCGCGACGATATGGTGATGGTTCCGATGTCCTGTGGCAGCGAAGGGAGGGTCGAAGTGCACGTCAACCCGGTGTTTCCCGCGCCGCAACTCGTTGTGGCCGGGGATTCGCCCATCGCACGGGCTGTGGCGAGGCTGGGCGAGGCAATGGGCTACGAGGTCGCCGACGGGCTGGGCGGGTTGGAGCGCGACGGCGCGGACCGGACGCCGGGCACCCGGCTGTACGCCGTCGTTGCGACGATGGGGCAGGGCGATGAAGAGGCGGTCGCGCAGCTCATCGCCGCGCGGCCGGACTACCTGGGCGTCGTGGTGTCGCCGAAGCGCATGCTTCAGGTGCGGGAGTACCTGGGGG
>VYAQ01000234.1 GCA_009844885.1 Gemmatimonadota bacterium | reverse complement strand
GGTGAGGGCGGTGGTGGGGAAGCGGCTCATGCGGGGCCTCGGTCGTAGTTGAATGGGCGGTTGGCGCGACAGCTAGCAGGATGCTTGCAGTGGCGCGACCCCGCAATCATCCCAGCTCCCAGAACTCCCCGCTCAGCCCCGCTTCCCTTAGCAGCGCCTGCCTGGCCCGGGCCGAATACGGCCGCCATGCGTCGTCGAGCCGCCCCGCGTACCATTCCCGGCTTAACTCGCCCAGCACCTCGACCGGCACGATGGCGCCGGGATCCCCGCCCCGCTCCAGTTCCCACGCTCTGGCATCCCCCTCCGACCGGAAGGCCACGATGTTGCGTCAGGTGAAGCCGATGTCGTCCCAGAAGTCGCGCACGGGGACGGCGAGGCGGACGACGGCTCCGCGAGGCACGGCTCGCCCGCGTGTCATGGTCAGGTCAAAGCGCGCGCCCGATTGCGGGCAGTTGGTGCGCGTGCGGCCATCGGTGCCGAGAAGCAGGGGAATCGCGAGGGCGTCCCAGGCGCAGTTGGCCCAGTACGCGCCGATCGGCGTCTCGACCCGGTACGGTGTGGGCACCGCTGAGAAGGGGTGGGCCATCCAGACTTCGCCGTCGCAGTCCAGCGCCAGCACGCAGGCGTCGGCGAGGAAGCGGAAGGCCCGGTCGATTTCCGCGGCGGTCGCACCGAGGTCAGCGGCAAGCTCCGCGCGCGAAAGCACCGTCCCGTTGTCCCGGATCCGGCGGTAGAGGTGGCCGCGGAGGCGCCACGCGAAGGCTTCGGCGGGCGGTGTCATGGGGTTGGCGAGGGAGCCCGGCGCCTCCCGGCCAGCCACGAATCCAGACTCAACCGGTCTTCCTCGAACAGGGCCAGCATCACGATCAGCAGCAGAACGCGCGGGATCACGTGGGTGTGGAACGCGTACAGCGGCTCGGCCAGGAGGTGCCCGAAGGTGACCAGGATCAGGACGCACCCCAATCCGACCGCGGCCGCGAAGCGCTTCCAGCCGGCCAGCATGAGGGCGCCGCCGATCAGCTCCACGTACGGGACTACGACGCCGGTGAACCAGAGCGACCACTCGGGCAGTGGACTGGCGGCGTAGGGTTCCACGAACAGGCCGCGGGCGTGCTCGACCGCTCCCAGCCTGAACACCTTCCAGAATCCGGCGGCGAAGAAGATGAGCCCCAGGATCACCCGTGCCACGAACGCGGCCCAACACTTTGGTGTCATCGCATGTCCTCTCCCCACCGGGCGCCGAAACCTTGTCGGAGACGGCCCCGTAGTAACCGGTTCACGCAGGTGGACAACCTTCACTCTCGATACACGGCGAAGCAATGAGACCGACGACCCACAAGGCCAGGGACCGCGTCGCGGCCGCGACCAGGGAGAGAGCGCCATAGAACGGTAGACAGACGTTCATCGGGACCGAATCGGCCCTCCGGCGCTCGCACCGCCAGGGGGCCGATTTCCTTTTTGGGGAGCCAGCAAAGAGCATGTCACACCTGACACAAGACAGACGGATCATCGAACGCTACACCGACCAGCCCGCGCGCATGCCCGCCGAGGTGCGGCGGCTCATCGAGGACCGCTGGGACGGGGAACCCGTGCAGCTCTACGCGATGGCCGACCTGGACGAGGCCATGGCGCTCACCGAGCGGTGGTTCGCCGTGGGACCCTCGCGCGGCGCGGCCGCGATCCGGCGCAGCGACGGCTCATGGAGGATCGACTCCTTCGAGCGCCGTGACGTCGAGGCCGTCCGGGAGATTCCGGGGCTGAGCAGCACGGTCCTCCTGGTCCTGGGGCCCGCGGGTGAGCGACCCCTGGCGAGTCTGCGCTACACGCACCGCCAGCGGCGCGCGATGGAGAACCTTCGCTTCGTGCTCGAAGCCGGTGTCGAGCAGGCGGCCACCGTGACTTCCGTCGGCCACGCGGACGCAACGTCGCCCGCCGACGCGGACCTCGAGTACGAAAGAGGCGTGGCCGGCCCCGTGCGCGAAGCGCAGGCGCTGGTGGGGGGCACGCGCCGGGCGGTCCTGTGGAGGCTGCTGGGCTACCTGGGACCGTACAAGTCGCGGTTGCTGGCCGGTTTCGCGGCGGCGGCCTTCATCACCGGGGTGAGCCTCGTGCCGCCCTTCCTGGCGGGGTATCTGATCGACGAGGTCGTGAGACCGGCGCGCGACGGGTCGCTCGCCATGGCCGACGCCCTCCGGACGGCCTGGGTCGCGGTGGCCGGCATGGCGCTGATGTACCTGGTGCGGGAGGGGGCGGCGCATGTCCGCCTGAAGCAGATGAGCGTGCTCGGAGAATACGTGGCGCGGGATCTGCGCACCGAACTGTACGAGCACCTGCAGCGTCTGAGCCTGAGCTTCTATGCGAGGAAGAAGACGGGCGGCCTCATCACCCGGGTCAGCTCGGACACGGACCGGCTGTGGGAGTTCCTGGCCTTCGGGATCGTGGACGTGTCGCTGTCGGCGGTGATGCTCGCGGGGCTGAGCGCCGTGCTGCTCAACCTGGACTGGCGGCTGGGTCTGGTCATGATCCTGCCCGTGCCTCTGCTGTGCTGGTCGATCTTCCGGCACGGCGAGCGCATTCACCGCCTGTTCGCGCGGGCGTGGCGGAAGTGGTCGGGGCTCACGGACATCCTGTCCGACACGATCCCCGGGATGCGCGTGGTGAAGGCGTTCAACCAGGAAGACCGCGAGAAGCTGCGGTTCGATCACAGCAACGACTCGGCCATGCGCGAATTCAACCGCATTCACCGTGTCTGGACGGTCTTCTGGCCCGCGCTGATGCTGGGGATTCACGTCATGACCATGGCCGTGTGGGCGCTCGCCGTGCCACGGCTTCTGGGCACACCCGGGAGCCCCGGCAACCTCACCCCGGGCACGTTCGTGTCGTTCCTGCTGTACATGACGATGTACGTGCAGCCCATCGAGGTCATCGGCCAGATGGCCCGGGTCATGAACAGGGCGACGAGTTCGGCCCACCGCGTCTTCGAGGTGCTGGACACGGAGCCGGAGGTGCGTGACGCCGCGCGGCCCGTGCGGCTGGAGCCGGTGCGCGGGGCCGTCGAGTTCGACTCGGTGACTTTCGGATACGACGGCGTCAAGCAGGTGGTGAAGGGCGTGTCGTTCTCCGTCGAACCCGGTGAGATGATTGGACTCGTGGGACCCTCGGGCGGGGGCAAGACGACCGTCACGAACCTCATCGCGCGCTTCTACGACGCGACGGGCGGGCGCGTGCTGATCGACGGAACCGATGTCCGCACGCTCGACACCGGACACTACCGGCGCCAGATCGGGATCGTGCTGCAGGACCCGTACCTGTTCCACGGCTCGATCCTGGAGAACATCCGCTACGGCGACCCCGAGGCGCCGCTCGACGCGGTGGTGGAGGCGTCGCGGGCGGCCAATGCGCACGACTTCATCTGCCGGCTGCCGCTGGGCTACGACACGGTGGTCGGCGAACGGGGGCAAACGCTTTCGGGGGGCGAGCGCCAGCGCGTGTCGATCGCCCGCGCGATCCTGCACGACCCGCGGATCCTGATCCTGGACGAGGCCACTTCGGCCGTCGACACCGAGACCGAGCGCAAGATCCAGGAGGCCATCGACCGGCTCGTCTCGGGCCGCACCGTGTTCGCGATCGCCCACCGGCTTTCGACGCTGGCACGAGCGGACCGGATCTTCGTAATGAAGAACGGACACCTCGTCGAAGCGGGTACCCAGTCGGAACTGCTGGCGCTCGAGGACGGCGTCTACAGAAGGCTCTACGAGTTGCAGATCGAAATACGAAAGGACGATTGAAGTGAACAGAGCGAGAGGAAATGGGGGGACTTCGGGCCCGGGCCGGGCCGTGCTCCGCTGGCGGCCTGACCACCAGCTGTGGGTCGAGACCGGGGGACGCAGCGCACCGGTTGTGGTTCACCGGTGCTTTCCGTGGTCCGATCCGGCCCGGCACATCTCCCTGCGGGACCATGACGAAGAGGAGTTCGCCTACGTTCGCGACGTGTCGGAGCTGGACGATGAGTCGCGCGCGGCGCTGGAGCGTGCGCTTGTCGCGGCCGGATTCCTGCTGGAGATGACCGCGGTCGACGACGTATCCGAGGAGGTTGAGATCCGGCACTGGACAGTCCGAACACGCCAGGGACCGCGGCGGTTCCAGACGCGGCTGGACGACTGGCCGGTCCGGATCGCCGGCGGCGGCCTGCTGATACGCGACCTGGCCGGCGACCTGTATCACGTCCCCGATCCGGAGGCGCTGGATTCGGCGAGCCGGGAATGGCTCTGGGCGTACGCGGGATGATGATGCAGCGCGACTACATCCTGCGGGTGATCGAGGAGTTGGGGGCGGTGCTGATCGCGCTACGCAGGGCGATCCTGGGCGGCTCGGCCCGGGCGGCTGACGTGGAGGACAACCTGCGTCGCGCGTCGGCCGGCGCGGGCATGGATCTGGACCTCGCCCGCGCGGCGTCCATCGACGCGCTCCCCGCGATGATGGCGCCCACGGGCCAGGTCGATCCCGCGCGCTGCTGGCTATTGGCCGAGGTGCTGATGACGGACGGGGTGAGCCTGCTGTCCTCGGGAGACACGGAGCTGGCGCATTCCTCCCTGGCCAAGGCCGCCGCGCTCTTCACGCTGGTCGCGCCCCAGGGGGCCTTCCTGACGGGATTCCCCGAGGCCACCGAGCGTATCGAGGAGATCGAGGCGATGCTGGCCGGGATCACGCCCTCCGGGGGCAGACGGTCATCCTGACGGAACGAGGGTGGGCATCACTTCGCGAATCACCCGCGCCGCGCGCGCGGCGTCGCTCATCGAGACGTCCCGGTGCATCACCGCGCGCACATCGTGGCGGCCCGACACCAGCATCCGGACGCCGCGCTCGATGCACGCGTCCACGAAGTCGCCCGCCCGGCAGTGCACGGCAAAGCGCAGGATGTTCGTCTCCACGTGTTCCCGGACCAGGTCCACGCCCGGGACCTCTACCAGCGCATCGGCGAGGACGGCCGCCTTGGCGTGATCGTCGGCCAGGCATTCGCGGTGGTGCTCCAGCGCGTACAGCGCACCCGCCGCGATGACGCCCGCCTGCCTGAACCCGCCGCCGAAGAGCTGCTTGAACCGCCTCGCGCGCCGCACGAAACCGTCGGAACCGGCCAGGGCCGAACCCACCGGCGCACCGAGCGCCTTCGAGAAACACACCGAGACGCTGTCGAAGTCGCGCGCATAGCGGTCCGGCGGGATCCCCGTCGCGGCGGAAGCGTTCCAGACGCGCGCGCCGTCGAGGTGGCAGCGCAGCCCGGCGGCACGGGCGACGCCGACGACCGCGTCGATCTGCTCCAGGGGCCAGATGCTGCCTCCCCCGCCGTTGTGCGTGTTCTCCACGCAGAGGAGGGTCGGCGGGGGGGCGAGCGTGGAGGGCGAACCCGGGTGGGACGTTCCCAGCGCATCCCGCACCTGCTCGGCCGTGAAGATCCCCCGGTCGCCGGCAATGCGCTGGGCGGTGACCCCCGAGAGCGCCGCCGGCCCTCCCCCCTCCGAGCGCACGACATGGGACGAGGCATCCATCAGGACGAGGTCGCCCGGCTCGGTATGGGCGCGGATCGCCACCTGGTTCGTCATCGACCCGGTCGGCATGTAGACGGCGTCCGCCTTGCCGAGCAACTCGGCCGTCCGGGCCTCCAGGCGCTTGACGGTGGGGTCGTCGCCGTACACGTCGTCGCCGACGGCGGCCTCGGCCATCGCCTCGCGCATGGCCGGCGCGGGGCGGGTCACGGTGTCACTGCGTAGATCGATCATGCGGGAAGACTACTCAAATTCGACATCCGTGACATCCTGGAGCGGGCGGTATCCGACCTCGCGGTAGATCTTGTTGGACGTGGGATTCGCGAGGTCGGTGTACAGGACGCAGTGGCTGAAGCCCAAGTCGAGCGCATGGCTGCTCAGGTGGGCGACCAGCGCTGTTGCATAGCCCCTGCGGCGATGCTCGTCGGGGGTGAACACATAGCCGATTCGAACGCCGTGGCGTGTGCGCGCCGGGAAACCGGCCATCGAAACGGGCCCTCCGTCCTCCCACAGGGCCAGAAGGCGGCTGCCGCCCTCGCCGCCGCACAGTCGGCGGGCCCGCGCCAGGGGATCCCCTGGATCACTCAGACCGCTCTCCCGCACGAACGACTCCAGCCACCGGGCGACGAGCGGAATGTCCGCGCGTCCGGCAGGTCGCATGGTCCCCCGGGTCATGCGCGAAGGGTGTGTCACGCGCTCCAGGATATGGATCCGTTGCCGGGCTCCGGACGTGGCGCTCACTCCCCTGAGTTGGCTCCAGGCGTCGCCGAAGGCGCGGGCGACCGGGTTCGGCGCAAGGACTGCGGGTATCGCGTCGTACACAGCGGCCACATCGCGGGCCAGCAGCGGGACCGCGTCCAGGGGCATGCGTGTCAGGCCCAGCTTGTAGGGCGGCGTGCGGAAGGCGCACCCGACGACATCGTTGCCCGACTCGATCGTCGCGAAGCCGAGAACAACCTGCCCCTGGGGG
>VYAQ01000002.1 GCA_009844885.1 Gemmatimonadota bacterium | reverse complement strand
ACGCGGGGTTACAGCCCCGCCTTCAAAAGCGTTGACAAAAGGTGGGGAGTCCCCCTCGCCGAGGGCTCGGTACGGGTTCGAGGCCGGGGTGTGCTTGCGCACACCTTGCCTCCGCCCCCTGGGTCGCTAGCGGACCAGCAATCCCTGCCGGGAAGGCCGTCCAGCCCCCTTCCGGCGCTTCGTGCGCCGGGCCGCTGAACCCGTGGGCGACCGGAAGCACCATCGGCGCTCAGAACGAAATGTAGCCGCCCATCTGGAAGAGCACGATGTTCGTGCCGCCGGTACCGTCTCCGACGTGGAGGATGAAGCGCGCCCCGTAGCGCCGTCCGAAGGTCAGGCTGGCGCCGGCGGTAGGGGAAACGCTCCCTCCGTCGTACTCGATGCCCGCACGCAGCGCCGGGCGAACGAGCCATCTGGAACGTCCGAGCCGGACGGACGCGCCGATCCGGTTGGCAGACCCGGCGAGGTCGGCGCAACGGTAGTTCTCCACCATTCCGTACAGCGACACCGGCCCGGCGACCCGACCGCTGATGCCGACGTAGTGTCCGGGACACGCGACGCTGTTGCCGCCCACGATCCCCGCTTCGAGAACGAAACGGCCCGGCATCTCCCGCGCCTCATCCGTTCCTTGCGCCTGTACCTGCGAAGGCAGCAGGGCCAGACAAGCCGCCAGCAGCGTTCGCATCTCGAATCTCCTTCCGCCGGTTCACAGGCTGCGGAGGCGGCCGTTGGCCCCTCCGGCGGGTCGGCTCTCGATCCCGCCCGCCAAGAAATGCTCGCCGCGCTCCGCCTCGTTGACAAGCAGGATCAAGGAAACAGCCGTCAATTTCGTCCCGTCCTCGTGTGGACTCAGTGAGTCGGTGGGCCAGTGGCGGCGCTTCCCGATTCCCGGCGTGCAAGGCATGATTCGTGATGCCTGCGGAGCGCGCGGCTCGGAATACCGTCCCCCAAGGCGGCAGCCAGCCGCGACGCTTGTCACGATCGTGAGAATCGCATGGAATCCAAAAGCCACGCGTTCGCAAGAGCGCGATTGATCTGCGTCCTGCTGTCGCCGCCGTTCGCCCGGGATGGGGATGATGCACCGATGGGCATGCCGGACGTAGCACGGACTGCGCCCCCCGAAGACCCGCCCATCCGGAACGGATCCGGTGGAACTCGACACCGAAAATGGGCGGCGATTACGCGGCGGCGCTTCATGGCGTTGGCAGCCCTTGTGCCCGCGTCCGCCTCCGCCCAAAACCCGCCGCCGCCGGTCCCGGATTCCGTGACTCCCCTGCCCGAGATCGTGGTGACGGCGCGGAACCGGGGGGAGTCGGTGCAGGATATTTCCCTCGCCATCTCGGCGTTTTCCGGCCGGGATCTGGAGGCTCACCAGATCGCCACCACGGACCAGTTGGGGTACTTCACGCCCAACCTCTCCTTCAATTCCTCGGGCGCCTTCGCGGGCACGAAGTCCGCCGCGCAGGTCTTCATCCGCGGCGTGGGGCAGTTGGACTACCTGCCTGGGACCGACCCCGGCGTCGCCGTGTACGTTGACGGCATCTACATGGCCCGGTCGGTCGGGGCGGCGATGGACCTGCTCGACCTGGAGCGCGTCGAGGTGCTGCGCGGACCGCAGGGCACCCTGTTCGGCCGCAACGCCGTGGGCGGGGCGGTGGTCTTGCACTCGCGGCGGCCCGACGGCCGGCCGCGCCGCAGCGTCCGCGCGGAGTTCGGCAGCGACCGCATGACCAACGCGACAGCCGTTGTCAGCGGTCCCGTCGCGGACGGACTCTTCGCCGGCCTCACGATGGCCTTGCGCAAGCGGGACGGCTACGTGACGCGGATCCACGACGGTCTGGACATGGGAGATGACCACGGACGGGCCGCACGGGGCACCGTCGTCTGGCGACCGGGCGCAAGCCTTGAGGTGTTCGCCGCGGCGGACTATTCGCGCCGAAGGGAGAACGGCGCCCCCACGGTGTCGGGCGGCATCAACGACCGAATGGCGTTCGGCGCGTTCGGGAACGCGCTTCTGCCGGAATGCGCCGCGATCTCGATCAACCCTTCGTACCCCGCCGAGGGTCCGCCGTCCCTGCCGCCACCGGGCGCGGGCGCCGGAGGCGCTCCCGGCTGCTACGGCCCGGAGAGCTTCGCGGGCGCGTACGTGGCCGAGGGCACGTTCCCCGCGTTCGCCGATCTGGACGTGTGGGGAGGGAGCATCGAGGCGACGTGGTCGGGGCTCGGGTGGGCGACCCTGCGCTCGCTCACCGGCTACCGGGCGCTGAACATGGAGACCTCGCGCGATGCCGATAACACCCCGGCCAACATCCTGTCGACGCAGGACCGGCTGGATCACGCCCAGATCAGCCAGGAGCTGCAACTGAGCGGTCTCGCCATCGGCGAGCGCGTCCACTGGCAGGCGGGCCTGTACCTCTTCCGCGAAGAGGGATACCAGGGCACTGCGGTCATCGTGCCACCCGGAGCACTGCATAGCGGCGGGGACTACGACAACTCCTCGTGGGCGGGGTTCGCGCAGGTGACCGCCGAAATGACCGGGACGCTGTCGCTCACCCTCGGCGGCCGCTACACGCGGGACCGGAAGGGATTGACGCCGGACCTCTACGCGGTCGGAGACGCCTCGCAGGGCCAAAGCAGCATCTTCGGCCCCACCTGGCCAGCTCTCGCCGGGATCTACCTGTCACCGGCCGGGCCGATGAAGTCGGGCGACCGAATGCTCCCGCGCAGGGACTTCTCCCTCGACTTCGGTGCGCCGACCGCCACGGCGATGCTCTCATACCGGCTCGCGGCCGGTGTGACGGCGTACGGGGGATTCTCGAACGGCTTCAAGAGCGGCGGATTCGATACCCGCTATCCCGCGCCGCCCGCCGGGCACAAGCCCAACTCGCCCACCGCGGCGCCCGGCACGTTCGAGCCGGAGACCGTCTCAAGCTACGAGGTCGGGCTCAAGTCGATCTGGGCCGGAGGGCGCGCGCGCTTGAACGTCGCCCTCTTCCGGGCTGACTACGACGACATCCAGGTCGTCATCCGTGAGTCGTTCAACCCGATCACCCTGAACGGCGGGCAGGCCGACATCGCGGGGGCGGAACTGGAGGCGGCCTGGGCTCCGGGCACCGGATGGGATGTCCGCGCCAATCTGGGAGCCATCCGCGCCCGCTATGAAAGCCTCAGTCCGAGCGCGCTCGACAACGCAACGCCCCTCCTTCCCGGCTACAGGCTGGCCAAGACGCCGGGGTACACCCACGGCCTCACCGTCGGCAAGGCCGCGAGGCTGGGTGGCGGGTACATCGTCACGCCC
The DNA here is from genome assembly GCA_009844885.1 of Gemmatimonadota bacterium. Lineage (GTDB taxonomy): Bacteria > Gemmatimonadota > Gemmatimonadetes > Longimicrobiales > Gaopeijiaceae > Bin94. The sequence goes on along the minus strand of VYAQ01000002.1, from coordinate 3,224 downwards.
CGCGTCAACTGGACGTACACCGGTGCCCAGCACCACGACGCGATCAACACGTCCCGGATCTTTCAGGAGGGATACCATCTCCTCCACGCGCGGGTGTCCGTGCAGACGGACGATGGCCGATGGGAACTCCTGTTCTCCGGCCGCAACCTGACGGACACCCGGTATCTCGTCACGGGGAACTCCGCCTTCGACACGTCGGCGGCCTATGTCGAGCGGGTGTACGGCCGTCCGTCGGAGTGGTCCGTGTCCATGGGATACCGCTGGTAAGACGCCCGCCTCCGCCACGGTGAACGTTGCGGACCGCCGCTCCCCTTCGACTTCACGGCGCTACGACTCGGAATAGGGGTCGCGAGCCCTGTGCGACCGCCGGATCGAGGGTGCAGGTGGCAAGTCCTGCGTGTCCGGCTCACTTTGGGGGTCGTCGGACACGAAATCGCCGTTCGGCCGGACACGGCTTCGGTTCTTCAAGCCGCTGGAGCGCTTCAGTTTGCGTCACGGACAGTGGAGCGGCGGTGCCGATCCGCATTCCTTGTGCGTGGCTGGGAGCGACCCCCCATTTCGGCGTACCTCAATCGGCACCGGGGAGGACGGAGCCGGACAGCCCCATTCCCCCCGGCCGCTACGGGGTCGCTCCCAGCCAACAGTCCGCCCGGAAGGGTGTCGAGCGCCGCTTCGAGGAGGCGGCGGACCCGTTGGCCGACCGGCTGGCCTGTGGGCTGTACGGCATCGCCAACGGCGGTCGAGACGGGACCCATCCCGGCTTGCCGTTTCGCCTTCCCGCAAGGGACCGCTGGACCCGGAGCGACCTCCCGCGGAGGGTTGGGATGGCGTGCACATCCCAACCCTCCCCCGTGGCACGCCAAGCGTCCAGGGTGGGGGGTCGCTCCGGTCACGGCCACCCAAGCCCGCGCGGCACAGCCGCGCCTCCGGATGCCGCACAAACGCTACGACAACAGCCACTTGCGGCATCGGCGGCGTGTCACATCCGAGCGCGCTTCCCGTGCACGTCGACCCCGATGTCGGTGTGCGTTTCCGGATCGGCAACGGGCCATCTCCACGGGCGGTCAAATCCCGCCTCCGGCGGAGCAGCTTGAACGCCATACCGAATGGTCGTCGATCGTTCCTCCGGGGAGGCCCGATCGGAGCAGTTCCTTCATCTCGCCGATCCGGTGGGAGGCAGGCCTGGAAGCCGCCCGTTTCCTCGACCGCCACGTCGTCCATGCCGAGGATGGCGTTCTCCATCCGCGGAGCTCGCGCCGGGCCGCAACGGCGGTTCCGGGAGGGTGGATGGGACGGGGGTCCATGTCCGCATTGCTCCGGCTGGCGCTTTCGTGCCGCACCCTTGGCGCGATGATCGACGGCTCCACGGTGTCGCGTTCTCCCCGGCTTCCGGGAGACCCGTTTTGAGCGCCGGAGGCCCGTGCCGATGCCGATCCGCGAGTGTACATGGAACTTCGGGGTGCTTGTGCATGGAGGCCACGTTCCCGCGTGCACGACACCGATTCCGCATGTCGCTGGCGTGCCTGCGGTTGCACCACGGCCGCCGGAGCGGCGATGCCGATCCGGCCGTCGAGGCCGTGGCTGGGAGCGACCCCCCATCTCGGCATGCCTCGATCGGCATCGGGCAGGATGGCAATGTGCATCCCCATCCTCCCCTCCGCTGCGGGGTCGCTCCCAGCCAGCAGTCCGTACCGGAAGGGTGCCGAGCGCCGCTTCGAGGAGGAGGCGGACCTGTTGGCCGACCGCTTGGCCGTCGGGCTGTTCGGCGTCGCATCGGTAGCCGCCGCTGACTCCCCATCGGCACCCGTAGGGTCTCGATTCCGGGCTGGACTACAAGTGTTCACGGCGGGATTCGAGATGGACATGGAGCAGCTTCAGCCGACAGATTAGAGTGCCCTCTTCCTCTTGGGGGAACCCTGCGGGGATGTCAGGTTCTTGACGGACGGGAGCCTAGACCCTGTTGCCGAACTGCATGATCAAAGCTGACCATCGGGAGGTAGAACGATGACATCGAAGGTGAAGGAAAGGTTCTCTTCAGGAGCCAAGAAGGGCTGGGTGCCATTGACCGTCTTCGCGATCGGCTTCGTGGTCGGTATCGTCGTTTGCCGAGTGACCGACATAGAGCAACTCTCCTTCGGCACGGACGGGATCAGCTTCCAGACACGAACGCCCAACGACGTCGAGCAGTTTCGGAGCGTGCGCGCAGACCCGGATCGGTGGACCGTGTATGTGTCACTGCTGGCCGAAGAGGGCCTCTACGCTGCGGACAACCCGCAAGTCGTGGACGCGATCAGCGAATTGTGCGATCCCATTCCCAACGAGCCGCTGGAGGCCTATTTGGCCGTGTCTTCAGCCTGCGCCGAACTCCCGGTCCCGGCACGCCTGCGCCGACTCTCAAGAGAGCAGAACCCTCCATTTCACCCCGTGGGCATGCGTGTGACCGTCGGTGTGCCGAGCCCAAACGATCAGCCCCGCCCGGGATACGCGAATACATGCCGAAACGGCGACCTCTACAGGCGCAACGTGGTCCTGATCAATCCAATCGACGGAACGCGGCAGGTGGAGGTGCAGGCGTCAGGTCACTACGGGCAGGGCATCTGTGGCCCGCTCGTCGGGGCAGCCGACATACAACTCAATGAAGAGGATGCCTTCTCGATCTTCGACGGACCACTGGCAAAGTTCGAGGAGGCGCTGGCAATCACCGTCAACTAGGTGGACGGTGAAGGAAGATGTCCACGGATCGACCGGAGCCCTCTTGCGTCGGCCTTGCTGCCAAGGGACTGATGGCGGGACAGCGACTCGCGGGGAGGGGCACATGGGCATGTCCCTCGCCGATCCTCCCCCAGGCGATCCAACATCCATAAGGGGCGGGTCACCTTTCCCGTCCACGGCCTTGAAACCCGGACCGGCAGCGGGAGCGTCGAAAACGACTCCCTGGGGTGACGGGTTTCCGTGCCCGAAGATCGGCAAGCTCCGAACCGGCGGTTGGACGCTTCGTCGCCGACGCGATTTCGGGGAGACTACAGGCCGCTCAATCTACTACCGATCTAGCGGAGGCGCGTTCTCTCCGCGACCTTCCGTTGCGCAGATCGTGCAGTCCATCGAATCGAGAGGAATCGAACGATGGCACGCACGAAACGAAGTCGGCGCTCGTACGGCGCTGGCGAATGGGGCCGCAACCGGGTCCGGATCTTCCCGGACCCGAAGACCGGCAACTTCCAGAT
>VYAQ01000139.1 GCA_009844885.1 Gemmatimonadota bacterium | reverse complement strand
ATCTCGGGGTCGTCCCAGGGGGTCGCCTTCAGGTACTCGCGGGTGAAGCTGTGGATGTCGGTGTTGACGTAGTAGGTCATCCAGTTGGAGATGCCCGCGCCCACCGAGACCGCCCGGAAGCGGTCGCTGGAAGTGGTCAGGAAGGCCGAGATGTAGCCGCCCTGGCTCCAGCCCATGGCCGCGACACGATCCGGGTCGGCTATGCCGCGGTCGACGAGCGCCTCGACGCCCGAGAGCACGTCCCACGCGTCGCCGACGCCCAGGTTGCGCACGTTGAGGGCGCGGAAGTCGGCACCGTAGCCGGCCGAGCCCCGGTAGTTGGGCATCATGACCACGGCGCCCTTCCTGAGCCATTCGAGCACCGGGTACACGTAGCCGCCGACCAGTTGCGGGCGGGAGGTGCCGGTCGGGCCGCCGTGGATGACCACCATGAGCGGATATGTGCGGTCGGGATCGTACCCCGGAGGCTTCATGAGCACTCCCTCGATCTCGGCACCGTCCTCGCTCTCCCACCGGATGACCTCGCGCGCCCCGAGGTCGCCCCAATCGGCGAGCTGGGCGCTCATGTCGGTGACGGGTTGCGAGCCGCCCGCCCGCCGCGTGACCCGGAAGATCTCGCCGACGGTGGTCCGGTCCTCGCCCTGCAGCGCCATCACGGAGCCGTCGCTCGAGAGGTCGGCCGTCATGATCATCTCGGGGGTGTCCGCCTCGAGCGACACCTCGCCCGACTCGGGATCGAGCACGAAGAGGTGGCGCGCGGTGCGCTGCGACGCGACAAAGAAGACCCCCTCGTCCGTCCAGGCCACTGGCGCCGGGTTCTCGTCGAAACCGGCGGTCAGGATGCGCGGCTCGCCGCCGCCCGCGGCGACCACCGCGAGTTCCGTGTTGCCGTAGAACGGGTTGGCGCCCGCGGTGGTGGAATAGAGGATGCGTGAGCCGTCCGGCGACCACATGGGGCTCCGCTCGGAGCTGGCTTCCGCGACCAGCGTCCGAACCGTTACGTCGCCCACGTCGACGACGGAAATGTCGGCGTGCGGGAACGAGTTGACCTGGGGCGTGGGTGTGTGGCCGAAGGCGATTTTGCGACCGTCGGGCGACCATTCGAACGCACTGCCGCCGAAACCGCCGCCGATCGTGTAGCCGTCCCCTCCCGTCAGCCGGCGAGGTTCGCCGCCTGCGTGTGCGTCCGTCACCCAGAGATGGGTCATGCGGAAGTCCGCGTCCTCGACCGCGTAGTCGCCGTAGCGTTCTTCGCGCTCTTCGAAGTCGTCGGATGCGGGGTCGGTGGCGGCGAAGGCGATCCGGCTGCCGTCGGGCGAGAACTGGAAGGCGCTGATCCCACCGTCGTGGGAAGTGAGCTGCTCGGCCTCCCCGCCCTCCGGACGGATGACGTAGACCTGCGCGCCGTCGCCCCGGTCGGCGATGAAGCCCAGCCGGGATCCGTCGGGCGACCACTGCTGTCCCGTGCTGCTCCCCGGTTCGGTGCGGGTGAGCTGGAAGGGCTCTTCGTCCCCCACCACCAGCCAGATCTCCTGGTCGAAGCGGTTGGCCTCCCAGTCGGTCGTCGTCACGGAAAACGCGATCATGCTTCCGTCCGGCGAGATGCGGGGGCTTCCCACGGACTCGAGCTCGATCTGGGCGCGGAAGGCATCGAGGACAGGGGATTGGGCGACGGCGGGCGCGGTTGCGATGGCCACGATGGCTGCAAGCAGGAAAGCGGCGAACAGGGGCTCACGCAAGCGGTTTGGCGAGCGCCCTACGGCAGGCGGCGAGTTGGCACCAATGGGTCGCATGACTTCCTCACGGGTAACGGGGCAGGGCCGGCAACTCCCAATGGTAGCCGTCCAGTTGCGGTTGACGCGAACCCTGTCCTGGCTGGCGCGGCGCACCGTGGCACGCCAGCTTCAGCCCTGCCATGCCGACCTCGTTCTATCCGTTGCTCTCGCACCCATTGGGTGGCGTCGTCATCGGTTTGGCAGTGGCCGCAATCAGCGTCATCCTCCTGGTCTACTCACGACACGTCCGGGCTGAGCAGCCAACGGGACAGGCGGGCCTGGCCGGGGTGCTTGTCGGTGCTTTCGCGGTGTTTGTCCTGATCGCTGCCGCCATGTCCATGATCGAGATCCGCCGACTGGCCGAAGCACATCCGCCGCCTGGCACCCTGGTCGATGTTGGTGGCTACCGGATGCACATCCTCGCCGAGGGGGATGCCGGCAGCGGGCCGACGGTCATCTGGATCCCCGGTGGCCATGCGCAGGGGCTGGCGCTGTATCACCTGCACGCGGCGATCCGCCACGAGACGCGCTCGATCCTCTTCGATCGGCCCGGTACCGGCTGGAGCGATCCTGGCCCGTTCCCGCGGCGCACCGCGACCGAAGCCGTCGAACTCGCGACGTTGCTTGAGAACGCCGGGGAAGAGGGCCCGTTCGTACTGGCCGGACACTCCTATGGCGGACTGCTGGCCGCGAACTTCGCCCGTCGACACCCGGAGCGCACGGCGGCGGTCGTACTTCTCGACGCGTCCCCGCCCGACGCCTTCATCTACGCGCCGGCGTACGGTGCCGCGGCCCTGGACGGTCTGGTGCGGGATGCCGAGCAGCAGGGTCTCGACAAGATCTTCGGCGGGTGGACCAATCCGGAACTGGCGATGGCCGAAGCCGAGGGCGAGATCGGGGAGGTGCTGCGCAAACAGCGCGCTCTCCTGGCCGACGTGGGCGAGGCGATGGCGGCCAATGCGCGGCGTCCGGCGGCGTCGTTTGCGACTGCCTCAATCTTCCAGGAGTTCAGCGCGGATTTCGTATCGGCGGCCGCGCCGGACCTCGTGGTCTACGACGGTGAACTCGGCGACCTGCCCGTTCTGGTGGTGATCCCGGACGAGGACGCGAGCGGGATTATCGAGCCGCTGGGCATGGAAGAGGCCGCCGCGCGTCGGGCGGTCAACTTCTTCGAGCGCGTGCGGGTGCGGTACCTGGAGGTCTCGAGCGACACACGGCTCATCCACACACCACCCGGCACTGGCCACAACTATCCGTACGAGACGCCGGAGTTCGTGCTCGAGGTCGTCCGTCAGTTGCTGGCCGAGTTGGGCGGAGAATCAGAGGCCGGGGACGCGGAATGCCCGGCCTGAAAACGGATAACTACCGTCGGTTGCCTGCCCCCAGCTACATGCGGCAGGTCAGAGCCTCCTGATTCGGGCCAGGAGTTCTTCGGCAGTAGTAGACTCCAACAGTGCCCTGGCAGCCAGCGACAAGCGACCGGAGTCCGGTTCCTTGCCGAGCAAAAGAGACAGCTCCTGGGCCGTTTCGGGACCGAACTTCTGTCGGACCAACTGGCCCAGCATCACCGCTTGCCCTTCCCCGCGTCCCTCGCGGAGCCCCTCATCACGCCCCTCGCGGATCCCCTCATCACGCCCCTGGCGAAACCGCTTCTGCCCAAACTCCTCGAGGCTCCGCTGATACGCAGTGTCTACCTGTGCCATCGTCCTCACCTCCCGTAGCTGCGCTCTTGTGATCCGTCTCGTCAAAACTAGCATTTCCCCGACGCACTCGGCCATCAGGTGGCCGTAGTCGCTGTCGGTCTCATCAGCAATCCGCCTCAACTCCGCAAGAACTGCCAGCGTGCCTTCGACGGATCGATCCCGCTCCAGCTGTAGAATCGTCTGCGCCAGGTCACCCTGGAATCCGGCCGTGCCGCGGGAGATTACCCTGTAGTCGCCCGGCACCCACCTCGGGAAGAGCTTCCGCAGCCTCGTGGCCGCCTTCCAGCGTCCCTCGCCGTGATGGATTACGAACGACAAGACCTCCAGCGAATGGTCGGAGCCCCAGGATCGCTGGCGCCGCAGCAGTTGCTGGACGGTCAAGAGTTGGTAGACCGCCATCCGCAGGGCCATTAGTCGATCCTGAGCGCCTTGGAACTCCAGCAGGATTACCACCCTACCGCTGCCCTCGCGGGTGTGGGCGATCCACAGCATGTCGGGGTAGCGACGCACCAGCGCTTCGCCGACCAGTTCGGCGTCCAGTTTCTCCAGCGTTGAGAAGTCAATCCTGTCGGCGTGCTTGGAAGCGTACCCGCGAACCAGCCTCTCGATCGCCGCAGAATGACAGAAGACCGTCTTGAACGCGGGGTCTTGCAAGGGTTGGTTCTGACTCCTTCGGGCGCGGGGCGAGCGGCAATGGTTGCGGGTTGACTAACGTCAGCGGAATCAGGGGCGTTAGAATGGCTAGATCGGCCAATCTCCCTGTTGCTTCCCTTTTTCTCATGAACCGACGCGACTTCATCCGCACTTCGGCGACCTTCGCTGCCGGCACCGCGCTCGCAAACTGCCGGACCGCGGACGAGCACCTCATCCACTTCGAGTTGCACGGACCCGAAGACGGCGTTCCCCTCTTCCTCGGTTTCCCGCTCATGGCGTCCTACGCCGAGATCTTCGGCGAGGAGCAGGCCGCGGTGAAGAACGGCTTCCTGAACCGCCTCACCGACCGCTACCGTGTCCTGCTCGTCGACTACCCCAACGTCGGCAGGACCATGGTCCCTGCGCCCGCCGAGATGACCCCCGACCGAGTGTATTCCGACCTCCTGTCCGTCGCGGACGCGGCGGGGTTCGACCGCTTTGCCTACTGCGGCCACCTCTGGGGCGCGATCAACGGCCTCATGCTGGCGTCGCGCTCGGACCGGGTCTCGGCGCTGATCTGCGGCACCTGGCCGCCGCTCGGCGCACCCTACGCCGACATGCTGCGGGGCGGCGAAATGCAGCTCGCCGAGCCCCCGCCCCATGCCATGGTGATTCTCCGCAACCCTGAGCAATACGCGCAGTGGCACACCTTCTATAGCGGCATGCAGGATTGGCCCGAAGCAGAGGTTGCGGCCGCCATCACGTGTCCCCGCATCGCCCTTATTGGCGCGAATGCCGAGAGCTCGGTGGCCGGCATCCCGTTACGCCTGGTGGAGAGGGTGCGCGAGGCCCGCCCAGCGCTGGAGGCGATGGGCTGGACGGTACGTGAGATCCCGGGCGCGGAGACGGCGGCGATTCTCGATCCGGCGGTCATGGTACCCGAGATCCGGAGTTGGCTGGACCAGGTTTAGCGGCCCCGCTCTAGCGCCATCCCGCCCGGATCAGCGCCTCCCGGACCAGCGGCGCAGCCTGATCAACCGCTTCGTACGCGGCCACGTGTCCCAAACCGTCCAACTGGAAAAACTCGAACCCCATTAACTGGTAGTCGGACCTGGCGTTACGTACCCTGCCCGCGATGTTGGCGCCCAGGAAAACTTCCGCCATCAGCGAGTCCTGCGGGCTGCCGTCCTCGCCGCCAACCCACACGATCTTTGGGCCGGGCATCTTCCCGAACGCCGCACCGTCGTCCCGACCATGCTCCAGCAGGGCCTGCCTGCGGTTGAGGAGGATTGACATCCTCGTGAAGTCGGAGGTACTCGGATCTTCCATCTGGGCGGCGGAGGCCGCCGCGGTGAACCCCAGCCAATAGTCGCTACCGTCGATGATGTGGTATCCGCCCACAAGCAGCCCCACGGCCCGTTCGCTGTAGGGTGCCATGAAGGCGGCCATCCTCGCCGTGCCGGAATACCCGCCGAGCACGAACGCGTCGACACCGGCGGCATCCGCGACGCGATGCAGGTCCGAGATTACCAATTCGACAGGGTAATCCTCGTACTCCGAAGCATCCCAGTCGATCTGCCGATCACCCAGGTGCGCTTCCCACTGCGCCCGTTCAGCCTCATCCGCCGCCTCGGCCAGGAGACCCATCTGGCCCAGAGTGATCACCCGGGGTTCATGGATGACCACCCGGTACCCGTCCGAAAGTGCGTCGGCGAGCGCCCGGTTCTCGTCCGGATGGCGCGCCAGGAAGATGATGGCTGGTCCCTCGCCCCACGCGTCGAACCAGAGATCGAAGCCGTCGTCGGCCTCAACGGTGGTGCCGCGGGGCTCGGGCTGAGCCGGGCTGGCGGGTGGGTCAGGCGGATCCGGCTCGCACGCAGCCTGAATGGCTAGAACCGCCAGAACCGCGGCCACAGCCAACCGCCGGCACGGCATGCCCTACCTCCCACTCCCACTCAGCGCATCCACCTGCGCCTGGTAGAGCCGCCGGCCCTCGTCGAACGTCGCCAGCACCTCCGCCTTGTGCGCCGGGTCGTCCCAGCGGTCCATCACGCTCAGTTCCAGAAGCACGTGGTCGATCCACCGCACGAAGAACTCCGCGTCCTCCCGCGACCGGATCGGCTCGCCGTCGGGCGATGACGAACACCGGGTTGGTGTGCGCGAACAGGTAGCTGTCCATGGCGCCATGCTGCGCCGGCCCCAGCACCCGCGCCGCGATCCACCCACTGCCCTCGACCGGGATCTCCAGCTTGGCGTCGATCGACCGCCCGTCGCCCGCGGCCTCCACCCTGTGCACGATCTGCCCGTTCTGCACGATCTCGAGCCCGTGCATGACAAACAGCGACCGTGCCGTTGCCCGCACCGTGACCACGTCGCCGCGAGACACCGCCAGCTCCTCGCCCATCCCCCTGGGCGAATCGTCGCCCTCGCCCATCC
>VYAQ01000233.1 GCA_009844885.1 Gemmatimonadota bacterium | reverse complement strand
GACGGGGGGCGGCCGTCTCCACCGGCTCTGCCGAGCCAACGGACCCTGCGCAATGTGCTGGCGATCCCATTTGTGGTCGCGGCCCTCGGCATCTGGACGGGTTGCGACGACGGCGCCGGTACCGACTCCACCATCACACCTGTCGAGATGCCCTTCGCCGACAAGTTCCAGCTCGAGCAAGTGATCACGCCGGAGCAAAGCATGGAGTCCCCCATCGTCCGGATCTCGGGGGTTTCCTGGAACGGTGACCGCTTCGCCATCGCCGACGTTTCGGAGGCGAATGCCAAGCTGTTCAGCATCGATGGGTCGTTGCTTGCCACGGTGGGACGAAGCGGCGAGGGCCCGGGCGAATTCACGGCCGCCCGCTATCCCGCCCTCGCGGATGGGCGTCTGTTCGTGGCCGATGGGGCACTGGGCCGGGTGTCAGTCTGGACGGAGAGCGGAGAACTGGAGCGGGATATCCAGATTGGCGCCGGGTTCATCTCGGATTTCGCCTTGCTGCCGGATGGCCGGCTCGTGTTCACCGGCATCGGGTTCGGCACGCCGGGTGCGGCCATGGGCGTGTTTGCGGACGACGGCACCGCGTTGGCGCAGGGACTCTTCACCACCACGGTTCTCCCTGCGGATGCCGATCCCGAGGCCCCGTGGGCCAACATGCGCCAGACAATGTTCGCTGTTGCCAACGACACCGCCTGGGCCGTGTCAACGATTTCGGACAGTCTCTGGGCGATTCCTCTAGCTGCCGACACACTGAGGGCCGAGTCCCGCCGACTTGCGATCTCCGGCTACGTGGCACCGGCAGCGCCCGCGGCACCCTTGCGCTCACTGCAGGACCTGAGCGCCTGGGGCAGCAGTTTCCACGGTGCGGCCCCGCCGGTCGCGAGTTCCGAACTACTGGTCTTCCCGTTCGTTCAGGGCGTGCTGAACAACGGCGACCCCACGATTCTGGTCGTGAGGGATGGGGAAGGAGACTGGTACGCGCTCAATGATCCTCCCCCGGTCATCGCCGCGTTCGCCGATCGGCTCCTGGTGATCCACAATCCCCTGGAGGATCCCGTGGAACTGGCGGTTTACGCAAAGCGAAGCGCCCGAGTATCCAGGTGATGCATCAGACCTACTGGACCGGGGCGGCACGGATCCGGAACAGCTCTCCGGGATTGGTCGAGTTCATCATGCGGATCTCCTCTTCGCTGAAACCGGCGCTCTCCAGGAGCAACATGTACTCCCGAAACGCCTCGACCGGCGGCGGCAGCAGGAAGACACCCGCATCGCTCGAGACAATGGCACGTTCCGGGGTCGCGGCCCGGATCCTGGGCGCCATCTCGTCGATGGTCATGCCCTTCGAGCGGTGTTTCTCCATGTCCACATGGGTCAGGCTCACCTGCGTCGCATGCGTCAGGATGAAGAACGAGAACTCGGCGTACGCACCGGCGGCGACGACGGCCTTGATCTCGTCTTCGGTATAGTGTGCCGCGTGGGTGCGCAGTCGCTCGAGACCTCGTCGCCTGCCTTCCTCGACCAACGCGACCGCCTCGTGCCCGGCCACATGACCGCAGTCGAAGACCGCATCGGCCTCGGCGACCAGATCCATGATCCTGAGCACCACGTCCGGCACCTTGCCCGACCGTGGCACCGAGAAGGCCGCCTCGATGTAGGCAGGACTTCGGCCCTCACGCTCGGCAACATTGCGCGTGTGATGGGTGGGCAGCGAGACGAACCGAGCGCCGGTTCCCGGTCCGTACCCGTAGGCCAGGGCCGTACGTGCGGCCTCGACCGTGACGCCTCCGGCGATCGGCTGCATGATGATACCGCCGAACACTTCGACGCCCAGCGACCCGAGTTCGGCCATGGCCAGGGCGGCGAGCCCCGAGCTGTTGCCGAAGTTGTCCATCAGGCCGATGGCACGCATGCCGGCGTCGGCCGCCTGTCGTGTCGCCTCGAACACGTTGATCGACCGGCCGTTGATGTGCGGGCAGACATGCGTATGGCAGTCGATCGCACCTCGCAGATAGTGCATCCCGGGACTCGTCGATGTCGTCATCTCTCGGCGGATCAAGATAGGGGTTGTGGGGCGCCGGTGCAGCCGACCGGCACACCTGAGGTGGCGCGGCGCGCTGTTTGTTGGCATTCTGCCACCAACCTGAGGGATTCAGCGTTGCTCGGCCTGGCCGAGTGGCACCGTACCCAGGGGCACCTCATCACGGGGGATCAGGGCATATGAAGACGTCGACCTCGATCAAGTCCGCCTCTACGGCGCCCATCCGATCTCGCTGATCCGTTGGGAGATGACGGGCCTGGGACGACGAGGTGCGGGATCTCTGGAAGCGGGAGCGGCTCAACTACAAGGAGTGACAAACATGAGAACGCTGAACTCAATCCTGGGCTTGTCTGTACTGTTGGCCGGGTGCGCCGGGACGGGTGATGGAGAGCTCACCGATGCCGAGCGTGCGGCGCTTGCCGACTCCATACGTCATTTCGCCAACGAGATGGTCGAGACCATCGACGGTCACGATGTGGACGGCTTCATCGGATATCACCTGGACGGCCCCAACTTCGCCTGGGCGAGCCGCGGGGAGATCACCCCGCTGGAGTCACATCGTGCCTCGATGAAGGAGTACTTCCCCGGCGTCGGAAGGAACGTGCACTTCACGCTCGGAGAAAGCACAGTGCACGTGCTGGGCCGGGACGCCGCGGTGGCCACGTCGGTCATTCACTCGACCAACGTCGGCGAGGATGGAGAGCCGATCAGCGGTCACGAGGTCTGGAGCATCGTGGTGCAGCGCATGGAGGGCGAGTGGAAGGTCGTGCAGGTGCACGAGTCGTACCCGCCGGTCCCGGAACCCTAGCCGGTCACCCTCCCAGAAGAGCGTCCGGCTCCTCGCCGGAGCGCAGCGAGCGCCCGGCCTTGCGGGCGATCAGCAGGCTGACCACGCCTCCTCCCGCGCCAAGGAGTGGCAGAATGCTGAACGGGACGATGGCGGCCCCATTGGGCCAGTCCCCCCAACTGCCGCCCACAACGAGTCCTGCCAGGAGAACGCCGCCCAGCAGGCCCACCGAGGCGACTCGTGAGTAGGAGAGTTCATCCAACGAACGACCGCGCGCCGCGATCGCCAGCATGGCCGAGAAGCTCGTTCCGATCCCGACGCCCCAAACGGTACCCGCGATGATCATGAACACCAGCTCATCCTCGGCGCCGGGGAAGAACACCTTGCCAGCCAAAGCGACCAGAGAGAAGAACGCCGCGCCGATGGCGCCGAAGGTCAGCCCCATGCCGAGGACACCCCGAACGACTCTCTTCCAACGCGACATGGCGAGCCCCTTGTTTGGAGTGTTTTGGTGCCGTAGAGGATACCTGAGATACGATCAGGCTGGCAAACGGTTGCCGTGACTGAAAAGCTCGTGGCAGCGGCAGATTCGAGTAGCGCCTGAGCGTGACCCAGGCTCGCTAGTCCGTCCAGCCAGAGTGCTGGAATGCGTTGTCACCCAATCGGTTGCCAATTATTGCTAAGAGCGCCATCAGGCCTCCTCACGGTCGTTTCGAGGTGGTCGACGCAGGTTCGCCGGCAGCGCCGGGTGAGGTGGTGGCCCTGGTGGGTCCTTCAGGGGGAGGCAAGTCGACGGTGGCCGACCCGATCGTCCACCATCTCGACCCGGATTCCGGGCGTGTCCCTCTGGACGGAAGGGATGTTCGGGACATCGGCTTGGCGGAGTTGCGTGCAAATGTCTCGTTGTCGACCAGGCCGCGTTCGTCTTCAGCACCTCGATCCTGGAAGACGTGCGGTACGCGCGGCCCGATGCGGACGACGCGACGGTGATGCGGGCCGTCGAGCGAGCGGGACTGGGCGACTTCGTGGTGGGGCTCCCCGACGGGCTCCGCAGGCTGGTGGGCGAGGCCGGCCGACGGCTGTCGGCGGGTGAGCGGCGCGTGGCTATCGCGCGGGCCCCGGTGGCGGATCCGGCCGAGCTGGTGCTGGACGAGGCGACGAGCGCGCTGGACATGGAGCTCAGGCGCACTGTGGTGGGCGCGTACCGCGAAGTCATGAGGGGGAGGGAAACCGTGCTGATCACGCACCGGGAAGAGATGCTGCGAGGGGTGGATCGGGCGGTGGAGGCGGGTGTTGGGTTGACCTAGACGGCCCGGACACGACGTACGTGCCTGTTCCGTTACCGCAGCCGCCATTGCACGGAATGCTAGCGACAGCTGTTAGGCAGGGTACACAGGCGAGGAACACACAGTCGCTTGTGATCCGACGTGGCCAGGGTGCCCAGGCCGGATAGCCAACCAACAGCACCCGAAAGGGAGATGACCCCAGAATGAAAAAGCGGAGATGGACATTGGGCTGGATCGGCGCCACAGCCGGATTGGTGGCGCTGGCCGCGACAGCCACCGCCTCGCAAGCCAGCGTCGCGGGCCCCAAGCAGAGCTTCTGCGCCGACATCGGTTGCCCGGATGAGACCTTCGAGCACTGTTTCAGTGGTGAGGTGACACTCGACTTGGGGCCGATCGAAATCACCGGAAGCGTGACCTGTTACGAGCCCGATAGGGGCGGTCCGCCCGGCGTGTAGTTGACCCGTGTGTCCTCTCCGGCAACTTCGGGTGGTTGCCGGAGAGGACACCACTTCACACAAGAGGTTCATCAATGCTACAACCAAAGCACCTTGCCGGGATGATGCTGTGCACGGTGTGCCTGTTCCCAGGAAAGCTGGTCAACGCACAAGCACATCGCGAGTTGGCTGTTCCCGTTGTGTCGTCGGTGCTCGAGGACCTGGACGGATCCGTGCTCGGCGCGCGACCCATGCAGATTGAAAGCAGTCCGCGCGGGGGCTTAATTGCGACGGACTGGGGCGACTTTTCTGTTCGGGAGATATCACTTGCCGGGGACGTGCTATGGCGGACGGGTCGGCGTGGGCAAGGCCCAGGCGAATTCCTGCTGTTTTTGGACTTGGAGGTCGATCAGCAGGGCCACATACGAATCCTAGACCCACGCAATCGCCGCATAACTCTACTGGATGGGACGGGCTCCCTCATTGAGACCGTTCCATTGCCACCCAGTAGAGAGCCAGCGGCGCTACTGCCAAGGTCGTTCGACCCCGGACACCAGACGGTGATGTGGCACACCAACAAGAGGGATACACTTTGGTCGTCGTTCTCCACCACGAACCGGTTGAGCCGACACGCGTCTATGCCGGACAGTATCGGGGCGTTGTTCGAGCATCCATTGGAGGGCGAGGGATGGGCAGCCAACGGTCCGGACGGTGATGTCGTGATCTACTTCAGGTGGTCGAGCAAGATGATCCTGTTGGATGACAATGGTGGCGTGCGATCCGTGGTGGAGGGCATCGAACAAGTGCCGTTTCCAGGCACCACGTACATTGAGCGCACGATACCCGACCGGGGGTCCATTCGCGGTTTCAAGATCGACCCACAGGCCATTCCGGCTGCGAAGTCGGTGGCTGTGGGCCCTTCGCGGTTCTTCGTCCTCTTCAGGGGATCAACCGCCAACGCAGGCCGTCTCGTGGATACCTACGCATTGTCCGACGGGGTGTATCTGGGGTCCTACCTGTTGCCACACAGGGCAGAGGCGATCGCATACCTCGCAGACGGGCGGCTTGCCGTACTTGAGAACAACTTCATTCCGACGGTTCGACTACTTGAACTACCGGAGGCACCGGAGCTGCAATGATCTCACTACGTTTTCGTCTGGCACGCGCCTTGGTGGTCCTTTGCTTGGTCTGTCAGGGCTGTAGCGACCCCGCACCCCTTGGCGATTCAGCCAGCGTGACGGGGGTATTGGGCGTCGAAACCGGGTTGCTCGTAGTGGCCAATCCACTCAACTGTGGCCTAACCGGCGCCGATTGGAATCGGATAAACAAGCTGCATAGAGACGGTCGCGGCGATGTAATTGTGGCGTTCGTGGCGGCGGAGCATGATACTGCTGCGGCCACAGCGATGATCCAGAACATGAACGTCCTGATGCCTCACGTCGTCATAGGAATCCAACAGTACCTAGACTTAGCCGGGCCGCTGAGACCAAGACTTCCGGCATTCATTGCGGTAAAGCAGGGCAGGCCCGTCATGACACTCGGAAACATGGAACCTGGGCTTGCGCTCGATTTGGTCGGGACCCTCAGCGGAACCATTCCCAATGCAAGAGAATACAGTCGGCAAGGAGGATGAACCGATGAACAAGCGTTACGTTGCCAAGCTGTTAGCGGTACTGGGAGTACGGTCGGCTCTACTGGGTCGGGAGGGACAGTCCAAGGAGAGAGAGCGCGCCCCGAGCCGTGTGGTGGTGCACTGGGTGATCCTGTTCTTGCTGATCGCTGCTGCGGCTTTCGCGTCGGACGCCAAGTCAGAGGGAATCCTGACATGCGTCGAGATAGGTTGCGGAAACGAAGTACCGCTTCATTGCTTTTCGTGGGAAGAAGATGATATCGTCTGGACATGCTGGGAAGGATATCGAGAAGGCGGGCCGGCGCCCTTCTGACGCGATTATCGGAACGCAGTCTGTACAAGTACGGTAATCACCTGACACCCGGCCTCGCCGAGGTCAGTTCTACGC
>VYAQ01000089.1 GCA_009844885.1 Gemmatimonadota bacterium | reverse complement strand
ATCCGGGGCGCGTCGTGCAGGCCGATCCCAGGCGGGGGCTCGCGGTTGCGGCCGGAGACGGCGTGGTGCGGATCGCCGAAGTCCAGCCGCCCGGAAAACGTCGCATGGAAGCGGCCGCGTGGATCCGGGGCAGGGGACCGGGTGTCGGGGATCGCTTCGAGTAACGGCGTGCAAGTGGAATCGACCACGGATCTGCCGCGGCTGCACGTCATCGCGGGAGACGGAATCATCTCGGCGGCCGACTATCGGGAGCGGATCGGCCCGGTTCTTCGGGTCGGCGGCCGGTCGATCGCGGTCCACTTGCGGGCGCGGACCGTGCACGCGGCCCGCCTCTTCGAGGTGGCTTGCTGGTTGGCCGAAAGCGCGCGCGCAACCGGTTCGCTGGCGGTGGTCAACGACCGCCTCGACGTGGCACTGGCGGCGGGGGCCGGGGGTATCCACCTGCGCGAGGATTCGCTCGCGCCGGAAGATGTGCGCCAGGTCGCCGGCCGCGTGGCGGTGGATGCGCGCGGGCTGCGGGTCGGCAGATCGATTCACGAGACGCGCCAGGCCGCGATGCACCCCGCGGATCTGCTGGACTACCTCGTGCTGGGGACGGTCTACGCGACTCCGTCGCACCCCGAGCGCGAGCCCCTCGGACTCCCGGCGCTGGCCGAGACCGTGCGCCTGGCCGGCGTGCCCGTGCTCGCCATCGGGGGAGTCGTACCGGCCACGCTGCCGTATGTCCTCGCACGGGGCGCGTACGGTGCGGTCGTCCTCAGCGGTGTGTGGGCCGCGGACCGTCCGTCCGAGGCGGTGAGTCGCTACCTTGAGGTGCTCGACAGGGAGGCCGCACCGTGACGACGTCAGCGCAGGACGAGAGGGAAGCAGGGACGACCGGAATCGGCCGGGGGCGCCAGGAAGTGTCCATCGTCCTGAACGGCCAGCCCCGGGCGGTCGAGCACGGCATGAGCGTCCGGGCGCTCCTGCGGCACCTGGAGCTGGAGCCGGGCATGGTCGTGGTGGAGCACAACCGCCGGATCCTCGCCCGGGATGCGCTCTCGGATGCACAGGTCCGGGAGGGCGATCGGATTGAACTCGTGCACTTTGTCGGAGGAGGGTAGCAGGAGGTGAAGGACAGCTCGTTTGTGATCGGGGGGAAGAGCTTTGCGTCGCGGCTGATCGTGGGGACCGGGAAGTACCGCAACAACGGCGAGATGGTCGCCGCGATCCGGGCCAGCAGGGCGGAAATGGTGACGGTCGCCGTGCGGCGGGTCGACCTGGACCGCAGCCGCGAAGAGGGAATCCTCCATTACCTCGACCCGTCGGAGTTCTTTCTCCTGCCGAACACCGCGGGTTGCTACACGGTCGCCGATGCCCTGCGATATGCGAGGCTTGGGCGGGCGGCCGGGCTCAACGACTGGATCAAGCTGGAGGTCATCGGCGACGAGCGGACGCTGCTCCCCGACACCGCCGCGACGGTGGAGGCCGCGGTCGAGCTGGTGGCAGACGGGTTCAAGGTGATGGCCTATACCAATGACGACCTGATCACGGCCCTGCGCCTCGAAGACGCGGGATGCGTCGCGGTCATGCCCCTGGCGAGTCCGATCGGCAGCGGCCTGGGCGTGGTCAACCCGTACTACATTCGCGAGATCAAGCGGCGTCTCTCGGTGCCGATCATCGTGGACGCGGGCGTGGGCACGGCTTCCGACGCCTGCATGACCATGGAACAGGGTGTCGACGGGGTGCTCATGAATACCGCGATCGCGGCTGCGGATGACCCTGTCGGCATGGCGCGTGCGATGGAACTCGCCGTGCGGGCGGGAAGGGATGCCTACCTCGCGGGGCGAATGCAGGCGCGTGAGATCGCGGTGCCGTCGTCACCCACGGCGGGAATGCTCGACCGGGAGCTCAACTGACCGTGCGCCGCGCACGGCGGCGACCGGCGCAGAGGTCATCGCCCGAAAGGCTCCTGGCGGCATCGATCCTGGAACAGGTCGAAACCGGACGCCGGCTCGACGTGGCGTGGGAGGCGTCGGATGCGCCTTCCTCGCCGAGGCGGGCCTGGATCCGGACGCTGGTCTATGGAACCGTGCGGCTCAGGGGAAGGATCGACAGCGTTCTCGAGCGGCACTGCCGTGGTCCCGTGGGTGAGCTGGATCCGGAGGTGCGCACGGCGCTGCGCATGGGTGCCTATCAGATCCTGGAAATGGACGGTGTGCCGGACTATGCCGCCGTATCGCAGTCGGTGGCGCAACTCAAGGCGACGCGGAAGCGGGCAGCTGCGGGACTCGTCAACGCTGTGTTGCGCAAGGTGGTCGCCTCGCGCTACGGGCGGCATCTGTTTCCCGATCCGGCAGAGGATCTGGCGGGCTACCTCGAGACCTGGGGGTCGCATCCCCGCTGGATGGTGCGCCGGTGGATCCGCCACTTCGGGCCAAGGGTCGCGCGCGAGCTGGTGGACGTAAACAACACCGAGCCGGCCGTCTATCTTCGTCCGGTGGGCATGGATGCGGCACAGGCGGCCGACGCTCTCAACCGGGCGGACTTGCACGCGTCGGTCGCGAAAGGTGCGGAGGTGTGTCGACTGCGCCCGGGAGTGGATCCCGGTGACGCGCTCCGAGTCGTTCCCGGGGTCATTCAGGACCCGGCGGCGTCGCTGGTCGCGGACTATGTCTCGCCGGATCCGGGGTCGGTGGTCGCGGACCTCTGCGCTGCCCCCGGGGGCAAGGCGATGGCGCTGACCGACAGCGCGGCGGGTGTGATTGCCGCCGACCGCTCGCGGCAACGCCTTGCCCGGGTGTCGGAAGCGAGACGGCGCCTGGCCGCCAGGGCGTGGCTGGTGGTGGCGGACGCCCGCTTCCCCCCGGTTCGCGAAGCCGGGACGGTGCTTGTCGACGTACCGTGCACCGGGACCGGGACGCTGCGAAGGCATCCCGACGGTCGATGGCGGGTGAGCGAGCGGGATCTTCGCGTACTCACCGATGTGCAGCGTCAGATCCTTCGGGGCGCAGCGGCTGCGGTTCCCCGTGGCGGGCTCCTGGTTTACGCTACATGTGCCCTTGAGCCAGAGGAGAACTGGGGTCAGGTGAAGAGATTCCTAGCACGGCATCCGGACTTCCGCGTGCAGCCGGGTAAGGCTCCCGGTCGGTTCCTGGACTCGCGCGGCTGCCTTGTGGTACTGCCGCTCGAGAGCGGATTCGACGGTGCCTTTGCGGCACGCCTGAGACGGACGGAGGGCTGATGGACCTGGGCAGTTCGATCCGCCGCAGACGGAAGCCCCTGGCCAGGGACTCCCGGGCAAGGGGCTCCGCGGAAAAGAGCTCCCGGGCAAAGAGCTCCCGGGCCTTGGGGAAGGCTGCCCGCTTGGTGATCGCGATTGCCGCGGCCGGCCTGATATCCGGATACGTGGTGGCGACCCGGATGCTCTTTCCCCCGGGCGCGCCTCCTCCTTCCCTTCAGGGTGTACCGGATTTGGCGGGCCGGGCGTTCGGATCGGCGGCAGCGATGCTGGCGGATTCGGGTCTGTCCGTTGCGCGGGTGGATTCGGTGCACCATCCCGTGATCGCGGCAGGTACGGTCATCGGGCAGAGTCCCCTGCCCGGCTGGACCGCGCTTCCCGGCGCGGGTGTCCGCGTAACGCTCTCCGTCGGACCCGAAATCGGCGCCGTGCCGGACGTCACGCGACTGCTTGCCGGCCGCGCCACGCGGGTACTGCAATCAAGCGGCTTCATGGTCGAGGTCGATACGATAGAATCCGAGGCCGCCGCCGGCCGGGTCCTGCTGATCGAACCGGAGCCGGGCACGGAGCTGGCGCTGCCCGGAGCGGTGCGCCTGGAAGTGAGCCTTGGGCCGCCGACCCTCCCCATCCCCGATCTGTCCGGAATGTGGCTGGACGAGGCGATCGCGGTTCTGGACATCCTGGGCCTGGTGGTGTCGGAATTCGACATGCGGTACAGCATATTGAATGTGGACCGGGTATTTGCCCAGCACCCCGTCCCGTACACGCAAGTCGAGGCTGGAACCGCCGTCCGATTGACGGTGGGGCAGGCAATGGTCAGGGAGCCGTAGCAGCATGTCGTCCAAAGCCAACCGCGCGCCGTATCTTCTGGCCGGCATCGTCGTGATCGGAGTCGTCCTGGTCGCCTGGCTGACGCGCGGCCGTATCCAGCCGGTGGTTTCCGGGTATCCGGCCCCCGATTTCGTGGTGACCGATATCGCGGGAGCCCCGGTCACCCTCGACGACTTCAGCGGCAAGGTCGTCCTCCTCAACGTCTGGGCCACGTGGTGCGGCCCGTGCGTCGAGGAGATGCCCTCCATGCAACGTCTCTACGACCGGTTTTCGCGTGATGAATTCGAGATCGCGGCCATCAGCGTCGATGCACCGGGGGGAAGCATGGATTCGTCGGGCAACGTCGGCGGGGACCCGGCCGGATTCGCGCGCGACCTGTCGCTGACGTTTCCCATCCTCCTCAATCCGTCGGGGAGCATTCAGCAGGTCTACCAGACGTCCGGTGTGCCGGAGTCGTTCGTGATTGGCGCGGATGGCGTCATCTACAAGAAGGTTGCCGGCCCGACCGCGTGGGATTCGGACTCCAACATCGCGCTGGTTCGTCGTCTGGCCGGAGCTCGGTGAACCGTGTCCGTATCAGGGGTGATCGTTCGCAACTGGCGGCTCAAGATCGCCGCATTGGCGCTTGCCGTGCTGCTCTGGGTCACCATGCGTCTGACCGACGGCAGCGTCGGCCGCCTGACCATACCCGATGTGGAGGTCAGGGTGGAACAGGTTCACCGTGACTGGTTCCTGAAGGAGGCCCCGCTCCCGTCGACCGTACAGATGAGCGTCAGCGGGCCGCAGGGCGAGCTGGTTCGCGCCGCCATGTCCCAGCCCGCGATGGTGATTCGCGTGGACTCCGTGCTGAGCGAGGACTCGGTCTTGACGCTGATCCCCGACTGGGTGAGCAACGTCGACAGGAGCAGCGTCACGATCGAGAACTTCGCCCCCAGCTCCGTGCGGCTGCTGTTCGAGCGGAACAAGGAGGAAGAGATCCCGGTTTCGGTCCGCCTGAGCGGTTCGTTGGCGGATTCGCTGGCAATGGTGTCCGAACCCCGCGCCAACCTCCTGTTCACCAGGGTCCGGGGCGCCGCCTCGGTCGTGGACGAGCTTGAGACGGTCTTCCTCGATCCCTTCGACCTGGGCCGGGTCACCGGCTCCGGGCGGTTCGAAGTTGCGCTCGACACCGCGGGCCTTGGAGGACTGGCGGTGAATCCGGTCTCCGCCACGGTGAGCGTGGAGGTGGCCGCGAAGCAGAGCCGGGTGGTGGAGCTGCAGGTGTCGGTCCCCGGGGGTGTGGACGAACTGGTGGTGGATCCCGCAACCGTCGCGGTCACGCTGTACGGGGCCGGCGAGGTGCTGGAACGGGTGGATTCGTCGGCCCTCCGGTTGCGCGTGGTCACCGCCGCCGAGGAACTGCTGGGCGTACTGGAAGAGATGGAAGATGTTCGGGTGCCCATTGCCCTGAGCGGCGTCCCGCAGTGGGTCGAAGGGGTCGTCGGCTCGGACTCGGTCCTGGTGCGCAGAGAGGAGGAGCCGTGAGCCGGCCGGTTCTGGGGATCGAGACCACGTGCGACGAAACGTCGGCGGCCGTCCTGGACTCGGACGGGAGCATGCGGAGCCTTGTGGTGCACTCGCAGGACGTGCACCGGATCTACGGTGGCGTGGTTCCGGAACTTGCCGCGCGGGACCACCTCATGCGGATCGAGCCGGTCGTGGCGGCCGCCCTGAACGATGCCGGCATCGAGCGGCGTGATCTGGGCGCCATCGCGGTGGCGGCCGGCCCGGGACTGATCGGCGCGCTGCTGGTCGGGGTGACCTGGTCGCGCGCCTCGGCGCTGGCGCTCGGCATTCCCATGATCCCCGTCCACCACATGGAGGGGCACATCTTCGGACCGGTGCTGGAAGATCCCGACGCGAAGCCGCCCTTTGTCGCGCTCCTCGTCTCGGGCGGGCACACGCTGCTGGTCTGGGTCCCCAAGTGGGGCAGCTACCACCTCATGGGGGAGACGCGGGACGATGCCGCCGGTGAGGCATTCGACAAGGTGGGCAAGCTCCTCGGCCTGCCGTACCCGGGTGGGCCCGCCGTGTCCGCCGCCGCCGCATCCGGGGATCCGCGCCGGTACCCGTTCCCGCGCCCCATGCTGAAATCGGTCGCGGGCCGTCGCGGCGGATCCGGCGTGGGCGCCCCGGGAGACTTCGACTTCTCCTTCTCGGGGCTGAAGACCGCGGTCGCCCGCACCGTGATGCGCGTGGAGCAGGCCGGCACGATCGACGCGGAACGACCGCATCTGGCTGCGTCCTTCCAGGCGGCCGTCGTCGACGTGCTCGCGGGCAAGGCGCTCGCGGCTACGGCGGCCGTGCGCTGCCGTCGCGTGCTGCTGGGCGGGGGAGTCGCTGCAAACCGCCCGCTGAGGACCCGCATCCGTGACGGCCTGGGAGGGCGGGGGCGCCTGTTTGCCGGGTCCCCGCGGCTGTCGATGGACAACGGAGCGATGATCGCGCGTGCAGGTCTCTTTCGGCTGCAGGCGGGGGTGG
>VYAQ01000154.1 GCA_009844885.1 Gemmatimonadota bacterium | reverse complement strand
CCCCACCCGTCGCGTACGGCGACGCCTTCCCCAACTCCACCCGCGTCCACGTCGACGGCCCCGGCGGCATCCGCGTCCCAGTGCGGGAGATCGCTCTTTCAGGCGGCGAGCCTCCGCTCCGCGTCTACGACACCAGCGGTCCGCCCGGCTTCGACGTCCGCGAAGGCCTGCCCCCGCTCCGCGAACCCTGGGTCACCGCCCGGGATGTCCGCGTCACCGGCCGCGCCGCCACCCTCACCCCGGGCAAGCGCGACGACGCCCTCGAACTCCCCAACGGGCTCCACCGCACCACCCGGCGCGGCAACGGCCCCGTCACGCAGATGTACTATGCGCGGTGCGGCGAGATCACCCCCGAGATGGAGTTCATCGCGATCCGCGAAGGCCTCGACCCGCGTTTCGTCCGCGACGAGGTGGCGCGCGGCCGCGCGATCATCCCCGCCAACATCAACCACCCCGAGCTCGAGCCCATGATCATCGGGCGCGGCTTCAAGGTGAAGATCAACGCCAACATCGGGAACTCGGTGGTGACGTCGTCGATCGACGAGGAGGTCGAGAAGCTCCGCTGGGCGACGCTGTGGGGTGCCGACACGGTCATGGACCTGTCGACGGGCAGGAACATTCACGCCACGCGGGAGTGGATCATCCGCAACTCCCCCGTGCCGATCGGCACCGTGCCCATCTACCAGGCGCTGGAGAAGGTCGGCGGCGTGCCCGAGGAGCTGACCTGGGAGGTCTACCGGGACACGATCGTCGAGCAGTGCGAGCAGGGCGTGGACTACTTCACCGTGCACGCGGGCGTACTTCTGCGCTACGTGCCCCTGACGGTCGACCGGATCACGGGCATCGTCTCCCGCGGGGGCTCGATCCTGGCCAAGTGGTGCATGGCGCATCACAAGGAAAACTTCCTCTACACTCATTTCAGAGAACTCTGCGAGATCATGCGCGAATACGACGTCTCGTTCTCGCTGGGGGATGGGCTGCGCCCGGGTTCGATCGCGGATGCCAACGACGAGGCCCAGTTCGCGGAGCTGCGGACGCAGGGCGAGCTGACCCGGATCGCGTGGGAGTACGACGTGCAGGTCATGAACGAGGGGCCGGGGCACATCCCCATGCACCTGATCAAGGAGAACATGACGAAGCAGCTCGAGTGGTGCGACGAGGCGCCGTTCTACACGCTCGGGCCGCTCACGACCGACATCGCGCCCGGCTACGACCACATCACGAGCGCGATCGGCGCCGCGATGATCGGGTGGTACGGGACCGCGATGCTCTGCTATGTGACCCCGAAGGAGCATCTGGGCCTCCCCAACCGCGACGACGTCAAGGACGGCGTGATCGCATACAGGATCGCGGCCCACGCGGCCGACCTCGCGCGCGGCCACCCGACCGCCCAGCAGTGGGACGACGCGATTTCGAAGGCGCGCTTCGAGTTCCGCTGGCGCGACCAGTTCAACCTGTCGCTGGACCCGGTGACCGCGCAGGAATTCCACGACGAAACGCTCCCCGCGGAGGGGGCGAAGGTGGCGCACTTCTGCTCCATGTGCGGCCCGAAGTTCTGTTCGATGAAGATCAGCGACGACGTGCGGCGGTTCGCGCGCGAGCGCGGGCTGGATACGGCCGAGGCGATGGAGGAAGGCATGAGTGAGAAGGCGCGTGAATTCAGGCGCGGCGGAGGAGAGCTGTACGTGACGGCGGGCAAGTCGTCCGGTGCGCCTGCGGGAGGTGCCACGTGACCGCCCGGCGGCGGTGGCGGAGCGTGGCCGGCGCATGCGATGCGGCCCGCCACGGCTGGCCAGACCCGGCCTCGCCGCGGGCGCGGCTTCGCTTGCCGGGACGCCGCGCGACGTTGCTCCTCGCCCTCGGGTTCTCCCTTGCCGCCCTGCCGGCCTGCGCCCCCGCGCCCCCTGCCGAACCTGCCGAGGACCTCGTGGTCTACGGCGCCCGCGTCTGGGACGGCACCGGCGCGGAGCTCGGCGAGCCGGCGGTGCTGCGGATCGCGGCGGGCAGGATCCTGTCGGTAGAGCCGCTATCCGGGGACGCCGACGTTGCGGCTGCCGCCGAAGCGGCCGGGGTCCCCGCCATCGACGCCACCGGGCAATTCATCATCCCGGGGCTGATCAACGTGCACGGGCACGTGGGGGGCACCTGGATCCCGGGAAGCGGCGTCGACTACCCCGACTACGCCGTCTCCGAGCTGGCCCGCTACGCGCGCTTCGGGGTCACGACGGTCAACAGTCTCGGTGGCGACCGTGAGCCGGTCTTCGCGATCCGGGACGCGAGCTGGGGGGCTGGCGCCGAGGTGGGTGCCGGCGCGGCCGAGGGTGCCGACCTGCTGCGCGGCTCGCCCCACGCCCGCCTCCTCGTCGCCGGGCCCGTCGTGACCGGTGCCTCGCCCGAGGAGGTGACCGCAGGCGTGGACGCGGCTGCGGCGATGGGTCCGGACTGGATCAAGATCCGGGTCGACGACAACCTGGGTACGAGCACGAAGATGTCTCCCGAGTCGTATGGGGCCGTGATCGCGCGCGCCGCCGAGCACGGACTCCGCGTTGCGTCGCACCTTTTCTACCACGAGGACGCGAAGGGCCTGCTGCGGGCCGGAACCGGAATGGTCGCGCACAGCATCCGCGACGAGGCGGTTGACGAAGAGACGATCGGACTCTTCCACGAGACCGGCGTCTGCTACGTGCCGACGCTCACCCGCGAGGTGTCGACCTACGCCTACGGGGGACGTCCCGACTTCTTCGACGACCCGTTCCTGATGTCGGATGTGGATTCCGCCCAGGTCATGACGGTGAGCGACCCGGCGCGGCAGGAGCGCATCAGGGCCTCCGGCGCCGCCGAGGCCTACGGGCGGGCCCTCGAGATCGCTCTGTCCAACCTGGCGCTGCTGGCCGAGGCGGGCGTGCCGATCGCCTTCGGCACCGACTCGGGGCCCGTCGGACGCTTTCAGGGCTACTTCGAGCACATGGAAATGACGCTCATGGCCGAGGCGGGGCTGTCGCCCGCGCAGATCCTGCGTTCGGCGACCGGTGTGGCGGCCGATTGTCTCGACCGGGAAGACATCGGCACGCTGGAGCCGGGGCGCCGGGCGGACTTCGTGTTGTTGCGCGCCAACCCGGTCGAGAACGTGGCCAACGCGCGATCGATCGAGGGCGTGTGGGTCGGAGGCGAGCGGACCGACGGGTCGCGGAGGTTCTGAGGCGGGTTGCTGGAGAGAGATCGCAGCGCCCCTGTTCCCATCGCGCTGCCGGCTTATCCTTGACTCCATGCCAATCCTTGAGATCCGCGACCTCTCGCTCCGCTTCGGCGGCGTCACCGCGCTCGCCGGGCTCAGCATGGAGGTGCGCGACGGCGAGCTGCTCGCGCTGATCGGGCCCAACGGCGCGGGGAAGACCAGCGTGCTGAACTGCGTCTCGGGTTTGTACCGGGCGCAGGAAGGGACGATCGGCCTGCGGGGTCGTGACGGCGCCGGCCACGCGCTGCACCGCCTCGCTCCGCACCGGATCGCCGCGCTCGGCGTGGCGCGCACCTTCCAGAACATCGAGCTCTTCAAGCACATGACCGTGCTGGAGAACCTCATGTTGGGGCGTCATGTCCACATGCGGGGGGGCGTGCTCAGCGGGGGCCTCTACGTGGGCCGCCAGCGCCGCGCCGAGATCGAGCACCGGCGCGCCGTCGAGGAGATCATCGACTTCATGAACCTCGAACCGCTGCGTAGCGCCGAGGTCGGCAACCTGGCGTACGGCAACCAGCGCCTCGTGGAAATGGCGCGCGCGCTGGCACTGGATCCGGCGATTCTCCTCCTTGACGAACCCACTGCCGGCATGAACGCCGAGGAGAAGGAGTCGATGGCGCGGTTCATCCTCGACGTCAAGGAGGAGCGCGGCGTCACCGTCGTGGTGATCGACCACGACATCGACGTGATCATGGACATCTCGGACCGGGTCGTGGTGCTCGACTTCGGGCGGAAGATCGCGGAGGGGACGCCGGACGAGGTGCGGAACGACCCGGCCGTGATCGATGCGTACCTGGGGCACGCGCGAGAGGGGGAGGCGGCCGTGGGAGCCGGGACGTGACAGCGGCAAACGGGGCCGCGAGCGACGGCCGGCACGGCGGCGACACGCTGCCCGGACTGCTTGCCCGCCACGCCGCGGACCACCCGCACGAAGTCGCCCTGCGCGAGAAGGAGTTCGGCATCTGGCAGGAGACGACCTGGGCGGAGTACCTGAGCCGGGTAGAGTCGTTCGCGCTGGGACTGGTCGACCTCGGCGTCGAGAAGGGGGACCGGATCGCGATCGTCGGCGACAACCGGCCTGAATGGGTGATCGCGGAGCTTGCGGCCCAGTCGATCGGTGCTCTGCCTCTGGGCCTCTACCAGGACTCGATCTCGAGCGAGCTGGCGAAGATGCTCGAAGCGGCCGAAGTCCGCGTCATCGTCGCCGAGGACCAGGAGCAGGTCGACAAGGTGCTCGAGGTGCGTGACGGGCTGCCCGGCCTGGAGGCCATCGTGTACTACGATCCGCGCGGAATGTACGCCTACGAAGCGCCCGGTCTGATGTCCTTCGAGGATGTGGAAGCCCTCGGCGACCGGGTTACTGACAGATTCCCTGGTGAATTTGACCGCCGACTGGCCGAAATCGATACCAGCGACATCGCTTTGCTCTGCACGACGTCCGGGACGACGAGCATCCCCAAGCTGGCCATGCTCTCGCACGCCAATCTGCTGGCCATGGCGTCGCAGCTTCAGGAAGTGGACCGGATGGAGGTGGACGACGAATTCGTCTCCTTTTTGCCGATGGCATGGATCGGCGAGCAGATGGTCGGGGTCGCGAGCGCCATGTTGGCCGGCTTCACGGTGAACTTCCCCGAGGAGACGGCCACGGTCCGCCAGGACATGCGTGAGATCGGTCCCGCCTTCCTCATGTCGCCGCCCCGGATCTGGGAGAACATGGTCTCGGACGTGCAGGTCATGGGTGAGGACACCACCCGGCTCAAGCGCTGGGTCTACCGCTGGGCTATGAAGCAAGGGTCAGCCGCAGCCGAAGCCAGGGCGCGCGGCGGGCGGCCCGGCTTCGCCGCCCGGCTCCGCCACCGGGTCGCCGACTGGACGGTCTTTCACCCCATCCGCGACCAGCTCGGCCTGGACAAGGTCCGGCGCGCCTACACGGGCGGCGCGGCCCTGGGTCCCGACGTGTTCGGGTTCTTCCACGCCATCGGTGTGAATCTGAAGCAGCTCTACGGGCAGACCGAGGTCTCGGGCATCTCGGTGGTCCACCGGGACGGCGACATCCGCTTCCACACGGTGGGGACGCCGTTTCCGGAGACCGAAATCAGGATTTCGGACGAGGGCGAGATCCTCTGCCGCAGTCCGGCCGTGTTCGAAGGCTACTTCCGCAATCCCGCGGCAACCGCCGAGGCGCTCGAGAACGGGTGGCTGCACTCCGGCGACGCCGGCTACTTCGAGGAGGACGGTCACCTGGTCGTCATCGACCGCCTGGCCGACGTGATGAAGCTGCCCGACGGGACGAACTTCTCGCCCCAGTACGTCGAGAACAAGCTCAAGTTCAGCCCGTACATTCGCGAGGCGGTGGTCTTCGGGGGCGGCGGTGCCCCGTTCGTCACCACGATGATCGCGATTGACATGGAGAACGCGGGGCAATGGGCGGAACGCCACCGCATTGCGTATACCACCTTCACCGACCTGGCCCGCCGCGCGGAGATCCAGCGCCTCATCCGCCGCCATGTCACGAAGGTCAACGAGGATCTGCCTACGGCCGCCCGCATCCGCCGCTTCCTCCTCCTTCACAAGGAATTGCACGCCGACGACGCAGAACTGACGCGTACGCGCAAGGTCCGCCGCCGCCACATCGCCGACCGCTTCGGCGACATCATCGGTGCGCTGCAGGGAGACCTCGATTCGGTCACCGTGACGACCGAGATCACCTACCAGGACGGCCGCACCGCGGACGTGGCCCACGAACTCCGCATCGAGACGCTGGACTGAAGGCATGGACGTCTTCCTCCAGCTCACCGTTTCCGGACTAAGCACGGGAATGGTCTATGCCCTGGCCGCGGCCGGCTTCGTGGTCATCTACAAGGCCAGCGATGTGATCAACTTCGCGCAGGGTGACCTTCTGCTGCTCGGCACCTACCTGGTCTTTTTTGCCATCGCCCAGACCGGGCTCCCGTTGAGCGTGGGGATTCTCGTCACGGTGTTGCTGGCGGTTGCCGTGGCACTGGCCATCGAGCGCCTGGTGCTGCGCCCGCTGATCGGCGAGCCGATCATCTCGATGATCATGGTGACGATCGGGCTGTCATCGGTGCTGCGCGCCGCCGTCAACGCGATATGGGGTCCGGCGCCGCGCTCGTTCGAGTCGTTCCTGCCGACGGGAGACGTGGCTCTGGGCCCGGTCACGCTTTCCACGGGGCGCCTCCTGTCGATTCCGATCGCACTGGCCGTTCTCGCCGCGCTCTGGCTCTTTTTCCGGCACACACGCGACGGGATCGCCATGCGGGCCATCGCCGACGATCAGCAGGCGGCGCTGAGCATGGGGATCAGCATCCCGCGAGTG
>VYAQ01000141.1 GCA_009844885.1 Gemmatimonadota bacterium | reverse complement strand
GCGGTGGACGCGGGGAACATGCTCAAGCCCGCGCTGGCCCGGGGGGACCTGCGCGTCGTGGGCGCCACGACCCTCGGCGAGTACCGCAAGCACGTGGAGAAGGACCCCGCGCTGGAGCGCCGCTTCCAGCCCGTGTACGTGGCCCCGCCGTCCGTTGCGGACACGATCGCGATCCTCCGCGGCCTGAAGGAGCGCTACGAGGTGCACCACGGAGTGCGCATTACTGATGATGCGCTGATCACGGCCGCCAGATTGTCGGACCGGTACGTGGGCGGCCGCTTTCTTCCGGACAAGGCCATCGACCTCATGGATGAAGCGGGGAGCCGGCTGCGCATCGAGATCGATTCCCTCCCCCAGGAGATCGACGAAGTGGAGCGGCGCATCATTCAGCTGGAGATCGAAAGGAAGGCGATGGCCCAGGAAGACGACGCGGGCGCGCGGGAGCGGCTGGGCGGCATCGAGGCCGAACTGTCGGAACTCCGCGAGTCCAGCCAGACGATGAAGGCCGCGTGGCAGGCCGAGAAGATCCAGATCGCCCGGATTCAGGAACTCAAGGAGCGCGTGGACGGGCTGCGCACGGAGGCCGAACAGGCGACCCGGCGGGGCGAACTGGAGCGGGCGGCCGAGATCCAGTACGCCGAGATTCCCCGGGCGCAGGAGGACATCGGGAAGGCCGAGGAGCGGCTCGCCGGCCTTCAGGCACAGGGCAAGTTCCTCAAGGAGGAGGTGACTCCGGACGACATCGCCGAGGTGGTGGCCGAGTGGACGGGGATTCCCGTGACCCGGCTCCTGGCCTCGGAGCGCAGGCGGCTGGCCCGCCTGGAGGAGCTTCTGGCGAAGCGGGTCGTCGGCCAGGACCGGGCGCTGGGCGCCGTGTCGCGTGCGGTGCGGAGGGCCCGGGCGGGCGTCCAGGATCCCGACCGGCCGATCGGGTCGTTCCTCTTCCTGGGGCCGACCGGGGTGGGCAAGACCGAGACCGCACGTGCGCTTGCCGAGTTCCTCTTCGACGACGAGCGCGCCATGGTGCGGCTCGACATGTCGGAATACATGGAGTCGCACTCCGTGTCGCGTCTGGTGGGCGCTCCGCCGGGGTACGTCGGGTACGACGAGGGAGGGCAGCTCACCGAAGCCGTGCGCCGGCGCCCGCACGCGGTGGTGCTGTTCGACGAGGTCGAGAAGGCGCATCCGAAGGTCTTCAACGCCTTCCTGCAGATTCTCGACGATGGCCGCCTCACCGACGGCCAGGGACGCACGGTGGATTTCCGCAACACGGTCATCATCATGACCTCCAACATCGCGGGCGCCGCGATCCTGGCGCGCGCGGATCGCGGGGAATGGAGCGAGGTGGAGGAAATGGTGCAGGGGCGCCTTGGGGAGCATTTCCGTCCCGAGTTTCTTAATCGAATAGATGATGTCGTTGTATTCAAACCATTGTCAAAAAGTGACTTGACATATATTGTCGAGATCCAGCTTGACCGCGTGGCCGCGTTGGCCAGGGAGCAGGACGTGACGCTGACGGTGGGGGACGGGGCGAAGGAGGTTATCGCCGGCGAAGGGTACGATCCCGCATTCGGGGCGCGGCCGCTCAAGCGGGCGATTCAGCGGCTCGTGCAGGACCCATTGGCGATGGCGATTCTGGAGGGCGAGGTGGTGCCGGGCAGCGCCGTGCGGCTGGAGCGAGGTGGGGACGGCGGCCTCGTGTTCGCTGGCGCGGAAGAGGTGGCGGCATGACTGCTCGGATCCGCGGACACCGCCCGCCGGGCGGAAGGGTCGTGCATGCGGTGCTCCTCCCCCGGCTCCTGCTGGCGGCGGTGGCCGGGTGCGGCGGCCCGGCCGGGCCGATCGGACCGGCGCCCGCTGCGGAGCCGGCGCGAGCGGTGGAGATGTTCCTCGAGGCCGCAGGGCGCAGGGATCACGCGGCGATGGCCCGCCTCTTCGGAACCGTGGACGGGCCGATCGGCGATCGCGGCGGCACCCTCGGCTGCGCCTTCCGCAAGGCCGGCTCCTGGATCCGGCTGGGCGAACGGTGCCTGGAAGCGCGCGAGGTCGAGCTGCGCATGGACGTGATCGCCGCGATTCTGCGGCACGATTCCTACCGCGTGCGGTCCGAGGAGGCCGTGGCCGGGCGGAGTCGGGCCGCGATTCGCGTAGGCGTGGATCTCGAGCGGGAAGGGCGGGGCCAGGTGGAGGTTCCGTTCGTGGTGATCCGGACGACGGACGGGGGATGGCTGGTCGAGGAGGTGGAGTTGGATCGAGTGGTGGGGTGAGAGCGGTGCCCGTGGGCGCCCCGGCGCCTACCCGCGCTCCACGAGCTCCACCAGCAGCCCGCCCGTCGACCTGGGGTGCACGAACGCGATGCGATGTCCCCCGGCGCCCGTCATCGGCCGCGCGGAGGTGAACTCGTAGCCCTCGCTCTCCAGGGCGGTCATGGCCGCGCCGACATCCTCGACCCGGTAGGCGACATGGTGCAAGCCCGGGCCCCGCCGGTCGATGAACCGCGCGACCCCGTTGTTCCCGTCCAGCGGCCGAATCAGCTCCACGCGCCCCACGAAGCACACCTCGACGCCCTGTGCAGGTACCCGCTCGGGAGCACTGGCGCGCGCGCCGGTCAGTCGCTCCAGCACGGGAAGGGTGTCCGTGAACGAGCGGACGGCGACCGCGACGTGGTCGAGTGGCAGGTCGTTGAGGCGGCTGTCCATGCCGACATCATGCCCGCGCGCCGCCGAATGGGGCAAGCGGGGACGCCGCACATGGGCTTCCGGGCCGTGTCTCGACATATTCTTCGACATGATTGTTCGTGTTGTCTGTCTGGCGGCGCTGGCCGTCGCGTCACCCGGGCCCGTCCTCGCACAGGATGAGGCCGGCGCCCGCCAGGAGGAGCCGGAGGACGGCGCGGTCTTCCGGGACTGCGCCGTGTGCCCCGCCATGGTGAGGGTGCCGGCCGGGGCCTTCCTGATGGGGTCCCCCGAGTCGGAATCCGGCCGCTACCAGGACGAAGGGCCCCAGAGGGTGGTGCTGGTCGCGGCGTTTGCGGCCGGAGTCCACGAAGTCACGTTCACCGAGTGGGAGGCGTGCGTGGAGGCCGGCGGGTGCCTGGAGCACCTGCCCGGCGACGAGGGTTGGGGACGCGCGGACCGTCCCGTGATCAACGTGAACTGGACCGACGCCCAGGCGTACGTGGAGTGGCTGTCCGAGGTGACCGGCCACCGGTACCGGCTGCTCAGCGAGGCGGAGTGGGAGTACGCAGCGCGTGCGGGAGCGTCCACGGCGCGCCCCTGGGGCGAAACGGTGACGGACGCATGCCTGTTCGCGAACGGTGACTACTCCGCGCTGCCGTGCGGGGACGGGCACGAGAACACGGCGCCGGCGGGGTCCTTCAAGCCGAACGCGTTCGGTCTGTACGACCTGCTGGGCAATGTCTGGGAGTGGACCCAGGACTGCTGGAACGAGGGGTACGCGGGGGCGCCGGGGGACGGCAGGGCGTGGGAATCCGGCGACTGCTCCGCCCGGGTGCTGCGCGGGGGTTCCTGGTACCATGGCGTCAAGGATCTGCGTGTGGCCTACCGGTTGCGCAGTCCGTTCCTCGACCGGAGCCTGATCGTGGGCTTTCGGGTTGCCCGCTCCCTGAACTGAAACGGTTAGAGTTAAGGCAGAGAAAACAGCGGCGCGGCCGGTCCTCCGGGGGGCAATGATCGCCACCCGGGATCCGGCGGCCATGGACAACGTCTCACGGAGGGATCCGAAAGTGGCAGACAACGCCAACCTCGTCACCATTACCGACGACAACTTTGCGGACGAGATCGAAGCTCACGCAGGACTCGCGATGGTCGACTTCTGGGCCGAATGGTGCGGGCCCTGCAGGATCATCGCGCCGTTCGTCGGGGAACTGGCCGACGAGTACGCCGGCCGGGTCCGCGTCGGCAAGCTGGACGTAGACACGAACATGTCCACCTCGATGCGTTTCGGGGTGCGATCGATACCGAGCATCCTCTTCTTCCGCGACGGCCAGCACGTCGACACCATCGTCGGAGCCGTGCCGAAGGCCCAGCTGGAGCAAAAGATCACCGAGCACCTCTAGCAGCCCGTGTCGGACCGAGCGCAGGCAGGCCGGGGGCACGAACCCCGGGGGCGTCCGCGCTCGGTGCCGGGCCGGTTCTTCGTCGTGGCGACTCCCATCGGCAACCTCGCCGACCTGACGGGGCGGGCACGCGACGCGCTGGCCGCAGCCGATCACATCCTGGCCGAGGATACGAGGCGGGCACGGACGCTGTTGGCCCACATCGGAGTGACCACGCATCCGGTGTCCCTCCATGCCCACAACGAAGCGAGCCGCATCGCGCGGGTGGCGCGCTGGCTGGCGCGCGGCGACGATGTCGCGCTGGTCTCGGATGCGGGAACGCCGTTGCTCTCCGACCCCGGCGAGCGGCTGCTCGGCGCCGTCGTCGAGGGTGGACACCCGGTGGTGCCCGTGCCCGGACCGTCGGCGGTGCTCGCGGCACTGGTGGCCTCGGGACTACCTTGTGTCCCGTTCACATTTGTGGGATTCCTGCCGCGCAAGGCGGGGAAGCGGGCTCGGGCCCTGGAGCGGATCATTGGCGCCGAAGACACGACCGTGCTGTTCGAATCGCCCGCGCGGCTCGTTCGCCTTCTCGAGGATCTGGCCGGACCCGGGCACGGCGCCCGGCGCCGGATCGCCGTGTGCCGCGAGATGACCAAGGTGCACGAGGAGATCTTCCGTGGCACCCCCGGCGAGGCCGTCTTGCACTACCGCGACCACCCGCCGCGCGGAGAGGTGACCGTCGTGGTCGAGGGGCGGCCTGCAGACCGCGCGCTGGACCCGGCCGAGGTCGATGCCCTAGCCGTGGCCGCCCTGGCGGACGGGCTGGCCCCGAGTGCCGCCGCGCGGAGAGTCGCCGCGCGTGGACGTGTCGCGCGGGGTGCCGCCTACGAAGCCGTGATGCGTGCGCGTAAGGCGGCCGGCGCGGTGGCGGTGGCGCTGGCGGTGCAGGTGGGCAGCGCGGTCGCACAGGGCGTGGGGCCGGTGACGATCGGGCGCCTTCAGTACGACGGCGGAGGGGACTGGTACGCGAATCCGTCGTCGTTGCCGAACCTGCTGGCCGCGGTGCGTGAGCGGACGGGGATCGCCACGGCCGCACGCGAGGTCGCCGTGCGCCCGGCCGATCCTTCGCTGCGCGACTTCCCCTTCCTCTATATGACCGGCCACGGCAATGTCCGCTTTTCGGACGACGAACGGCTCGCCCTGCGCCGCTATCTCCTCGCCGGGGGCTTCCTGCACGCGGACGACAACTACGGCATGGACGAGTCCTTCCGTCGTGAGATGGCGCGGATCTTCCCGGAGAAGGAACTGATCGAACTGCCCCCGGATCACCCGGTCTTTCATTCCCTCTACGATTTTCCGGACGGATTGCCCAAGATTCATGAGCACGACGGCGCACCACCCCAGGCCTTCGGGATCTTTCACCAGGGCAGGCTGATCGTCATATACACCTACGAAACCGATCTGGGCGATGGCTGGGAGGACTCCGACGTTCATGAGGATCCGCCGGAGATCAGGGAGAACGCCCTGCGCATGGGAGTGAACATCTTCATCTTCGCGATGGCGCAAGGCGTCGGGACTTCATGACTGCCAGGGAACGGAGTGCGATGCGCGCGGCGGGCGTGAGGATCGGGGCGGCGGTGGAAGGAGTCCGTGCATACCTGTCCCGGTCGCTGGGGCTCATGGTGGTGGGGTGGTGTGGCGCCCTGACGCTGGCGGTGCTGATCCTGGCGGCGGCGTTGGCCGGGGACGGAGGCTGGAGCGCCGGCAGCCCGGTCCCGCTGGTGCTCACGCTGCTGGTGCTGGCCGTGATTCCGGCAGGCATCTGGCGCTGGCGCCGGCTCGGCGGGCACTGGTGCGCCGAGCACCGGATCACGCGCTCGATGGACCGGATCGCCGGACTGGAGGAGGGTGCGGTCCTGGGTGGACTCGAGCTGTCCCGCAAGGCGCCGCCCGGCACGTCGCCCGGTCTGCGCGCGCTGGCCCTGCGGAGGGTCGGCCGGAAGCTCTCCGGAGACCCGAAGACGCTCTCGGGCGGCGTCGGGGAGCAGGTAAAGGCGCGAGTGCGGCGGGGCACGATCGCGTTTGCGGTCACGCTGCCGGCGGCGCTGCTGGTCATGGGTGCGGCGCCGGCTCGCACCTTCAGCGCCTGGGACGGTCTTCTGAATCCCCTCGCGGTGTTGGCGGCGCCCGTACTTCCGCCGGTCGACCTCGAGCCGGGCACGGTCGACGTCGCCCGCGGCGCCGTCGTCGCGGTCACGGCCCACGCGCCGCTGCGCGACAGCGTCACCCTGCGCTGGGACGTGACGGGGCAGGTCACGCGGTCCCGCGTGATTGCGCTGGCCGAGGGAACCGGCACCGCCTCCCTTCCTCCCGTCAACGCCGAGGTCCGCTACTGGATCGAAGCCCCGGACGGCGCGCGCACCGCCGTGCATGTCCTCACCCCCGTCGACCCCCTCTTCGTGAGCAGCTTCTCGCTCGAGGTCACCTATCCGCCCCACACCGCGCTGCCGCCCGGCGAATACCGGAACGAAATGCCGCCACTCTCGGTTCCCGCGGGCACGCACCTGCGGATGCGGGGCGAGGGCAGCCGGGCCATCGGCTCCGGGACGCTCATGGACGACCAGCAGCGCCCGGTGGTGACGCTCGACGTCAGCGGCACCCGCTTCGAAGCCGGCTGGTTCCCGCAGCGCTCGGGCATCTATACCTGGCACTTCACGGATGCGGTGGGCGGGGAGGCGGCATCGGCGCCCGAGCCGCTGGTGCTGGAGGTGATCCCCGACCGGCCACCCGAGGTCGCGATCGTCTTCCCCGGACACGACACGATCATGCCGGTGAACCTGCGCCAGCCGCTGGTCGTGCACACCCGGGACGACCATGGCATCGAGCGGCTGGAGATCGTCGTGCAGCGAGTCAGTTCCTTCGGCGAAGCGGACGACCCCGTGGTGCACGCGGTCGAGCTCGGTGGTTCGGCGGGTGCCGTCGTGCGTCCGGTGCTGGACGTCTCGGGCTGGACGCTGTCGCCCGGCGACACGATTCGGTATCGGGCGCGGGTGATCGACAATCATCCGTCGCGTCAGGCGGGCGAGAGCGCCGAATACCGCCTCTGGATGGGGGGTATTGCGGAGTTGGAGCGCGCCGCGCAGGAGGAGCTGGAAAGGACGGCCGAAGGCGTGGAGGAGCTGGCGGAGGAGGCGCGGCTGGCCGAGGAGGAAGCCCGCGAACTTCAACAGCGGAACGAACGCGAAACCGAGGCCTCCAGGGGCCGCAGGGAGGGCCAATCCGATTTCGCGGAGCGCGAGGAGATTGCCCAGGCGCTGGAACGCCAGGACGAAATGATGCAGGCGGTCGACTCGCTGCAGCGCGAGCTCGCGGAGTTGCGCGAGGCCCTGAAGGATGCCGGTCTGGCCGACCCGGAGCTGGACCAGGGGCTCGAGGACCTGGAGGAGCTGCTGGAGGGCGCCACGCCCGAGGATCGGGAGGAGTTCGACGAGCTGCGCGATCAGCTTGCCGAAATGGATCCGGACGAATTGCAGGCGGCCCTGGAGGAGATGGCGCTCGACCAGGAACGGTTGCGCGAGAGACTCGAGGAATCGTTGCGCCAATTCCGCGAGGAAGCCATCCAGCAGGACTTCCGTGCCACCACGCGCGAAGCCCGGGAGCTGGCCGAGGAGCAGCAGATCCTGGCGGACGCGATGATGGAGGGCGGCGAGGAGGCGCTGCGGGCTGGCCAGCAGGAGGTGCTGGAAGCGGAGGCGGAGGAGCTCCAGCGCCAGCTCGAAGAACTGCAGCAACGTCTTCAGGAAGCGGGCGAACAGGGTGCGGGCGCGGGTGTGCAGGAGGCTCGGCACCAGCTGAGCCAGGCCAGGGAGCAGATGCGGCAGGCGGCGCAACTGGCGAGCCAGGGACAGCAGCAGCAAGCCGGCCAGCAGGCGGGCCAGGCGGCGGGTGACCTGTCCGAGGTCTCCCAGCAGTTGGGTGAAGCACAGATGCAGATGCAGCAGGAGCTGATGAACGCCATTCGCGCCGCACTGGGCCAGACGGCCTCCGACGCCCTGGCGCTGGCACGGACGCAGTCCGAACTGCGTGGCCGGATGCAGGGCGCGAACACCGCCGAGCTTGCCGCGCTGCGAGCCGATGAGGCGGCGATCGCGCAGGGGATCCGCAACCTTGCCGAGAACTACGCCGAAGGGACCGAGATGGCCGCCCCGGGGGCACGGGATCTGCTTGCCGCGGTCGGTCAGGCGATGGAGCACCTCGACGGCACCATCGGAGCCATGGAGAACCCGCGCGCCCGCGGTCCATCGCCCGCGGCGGAGGCCGAGTCCGTCGTGCGCAGCCTCAACGAGGTCGCCCGCCTTGCGATGACGTCGGGCCAGCAGCAGGGCCAGGCGCAGGCCTCGGCGTCGGGTTCGGAGCAGATGATGCAGCAGATGCAGCAGCTCGCGCAGCAACAGGGCGAGATCATGCAGGACGCGTCCGCCCTTACGCCAATGCGCCTCGGCGAGGAGACCATGGCCGAACAGGTGGAGGAGATGGCGGGCCGACAGGAGGAAGTCGCCGAAGAGCTCGACGAGATGTCCGAGGAGGGCGCCGAGCAGGGCGACCCGCTCGGTGATCTGTCCGCCTTTGCCGAAGAGGCCAGACGGCTTGCCGAGGCGCTGGCCCAGGGCCGCCTGGACCCCGAGGTGCTGCGCCGCCAGGAGCGGCTGTTCCACCGTTTGCTTGACGCCGGCCGGACGCTCGAACGTGACGAGGAGTCGGAGGAGCGGGAGTCAGAGGAGCCCGGGGCGTTCGAACGGGCGGGCGTTAGCGCGTTGAGCGCGGGCGACATGGATGTCTTGCGCTTCGAGCTGCCCGGCGCGGCGGCGCTGCGGGCCCTGCCTCCCGCCCAGCGGGCGCTGGTGATCCGTTACTTCGAGAGGATCAACCGCCGATGAAGCGCCTGGCTGTGATCCTGTGCCTCGCCGCTGGATCGGTACCGGCCGCGGCGGACGTTGTGGCGGCCCAGTCACGGTACGATCCGCGTGCCGAGAACCGCATGCTGCGGCGCGCGACCACGCAGGAAGCGCGGGGAGAACTGACCGCGGCCGAGGCGACGCTTCGAGAACTGCTGCGCCTCTACCCCGCGTCGTCGGCGGGAGTGTTCGCGCTGGAGCGGATCCTGCGAAACGGAGATCGGCTCGAAGAGGTGCTGCCGGTCGTGAACGACTTTCTCGCGGCCGAGCCCGGTGCGGCCACGGTGTGGGCACTCAAACTGGGCATTCTGGCCGAGACGGGGGCCGAGCGGGCCGTCGACGAGACCGTGTGGGAATGG
Source organism: Gemmatimonadota bacterium (assembly GCA_009844885.1). Lineage (GTDB taxonomy): Bacteria > Gemmatimonadota > Gemmatimonadetes > Longimicrobiales > Gaopeijiaceae > Bin94. Next base: position 17,469 of record VYAQ01000141.1, on the reverse strand, counting down.
ATCGGTGCCGCGCCCGGATCCGCCGACCCGTACCGGGAAGGCGCGCTTGCGTACCTGGATCTGCACGGGCCCGGCAGGGCGGCAGCGTTGATCGAGGAAGGACTGGACGCGCTCGGCGACCTTCCGGTTCTGCTGCTCGACCTGGGTGACGTGCACGTTGCTGCCGGCCGCGTCGACGAAGCGGCCGAGGCGTGGGCGCGAGCGCTCGGGCAGGATCGCGCCCGGAACGGCGATGTGTTCCGGCGCGTGGCCGACCTGGAGGTGGGGCGGGACGAGGCGGTCGCCGTGATCGTGGCGGCCGTCAGGGCCGGGCCCGCGACCGTGGGACGGCTCGAGGCCGGGGCCGAACTGGCGCTTAGGGAGGGCCGGGAGGACGCGGCGCGTGAATTCACGGCCGCCGCGCACGAGCGGCTTGAAGGTCGCGAGGCCCGCGGCTTCCTCAACGGATTCGCTCGCAAGGCGGAGGACCTCGACCGGCCCGCCAGCGCGCTCTGGGCCTATCGGCTGCTCCACGCCATGGCGGAGGACGCGGCGGACGCCCGGGCGACCGACGAACGCATGGCGAGGGCCGCGCTGGCTGCCGGGGACACCGCGGCTGCCATCGAGGCGCAGCGCAGGATCACGCGGTCATTGGGAACCGGGACGTCCGCGCGGCGCGCCGCCTGGACGGAACAGTTGGGAATGGAGATCGCCGCGAACCGGACCGAAGCGGCCATGGAGGGTGTTGCCGCATTCCGAGAGGAGTTCCCCGACGCCACCGAGTTGGACGCGCTGTCGGCAACGCTCGCTTCACGACTGCTCGGCAGCGGAATGCGCGCCGAGGCGCTTGAGGTCCTCGAGGGTATCGACGGTCCCGGAGCATCCCTGGAGCGGGCCTTCCTGCTCCTGGAAGGCGGCGCGGTGCCCGAGGGCATCGTGGCGCTGCAGGCATCGATACCCGACCTGGAGCCGGTCCGCGCGACCGAGGTGCTCGAGCTGTCGCTCGCCCTGAGCGAACTCACACCGGTCGGAGCCGCGCTAGCCTCACAGGTGGCGATCTCCGGTCACCGGGGACGGCCCGCGGACGGTTTGGAGGCCGTCGCGGCGGGGATCGACGCGGTGCCGCCCTCGGATCGCCCCGCGATTCTGGCGATGGCGGCGCACGCCGCCGACCGGTTCGAGAGGGACGACCTCGCCACGAGCTTCCGGCGCCGTCTGGTTGCGGAACACTCCGACGCGCGCGAGTTCCCGGACGCCGCCGTGCGCCTGGCGCGCGCGCTTGCCGTGGATTCCGCGGGCCGGGACGAGGCGGTACGCATTCTGGAGACCCTGATCGTCAGCCGCCCGGACAGCCCCGTCGTCCCCGGGGCGCGCCGGGAGCTGCGCCGCATACAGAACGGAGGATCGTCATGATCATGGGAACGCGGATGCCGGGACATGGGCGCGCCGCGCGCCGGACGGGGCCCCCGGTGCCCGTCCCATGGCGCCTTGCCCTGTGCATCGCCACCGTGGCGACGATGGCCGCCGCCACGCTCGGCACGCTCTCGGCCCAGATGCTCCTGGTCCCCATGGACAGGGGACAGGCCGACCATCTCAAGGCCTATGGCCTCGCGTACTCGGTACTGGAACGCGACGGCCGGGCGGAGTGGCTCCTCAACTTCCAGGGCGGCTCCTTCCTGTTGCCCGACACCGAAGCGGTCCGTCGGCGCGCCGCGCTCATGGGGGTGACCATCCAGCCGGTCGGCGTCGCGGAGGAGGCGCGGATCCGCGGTATCGTCGCCAACTCGAACATGGAGTCGGTCGTCCTGGAGAAGGCCACCAAAATCGCCATCTACACGCCGCCGAACAGCGCCCCGTGGGACGACGCGGTGACCATGGCCCTCGACTATGCCGAGATCCCCTACGACAAGGTCTGGGACTACGAAGTCATTCAGGATGGCCTGGAGGACTATGAGTGGCTCCACCTCCACCACGAGGACTTCACGGGGCAGTACTCGAAGTTCTACATCACCTACGCGGGGGCTCCGTGGCTCGAGGACGAGGTCATGCGCAACGAGGAGGCCGCGAGCACGCTCGGCTTCCCCAACGTCCCGGCGCTGAAGAAGGCCGTCAGCCGCGCCATCCGCGACTATGTCGAAGGGGGCGGCTTTCTCTTCGCCATGTGCTCCGCTCCGGAGACCCTGGAACTGGCCCTGGCCTCAACCTCGGTGGACATCGCTGCGGCCTATTCGGACGGGACGCCGCCCGATCCCAACGCCAGCGCGAACGTCGACTGGGCGCGGGCCATGGCCTTCCACGATGCCCTGATCCAGGTGGCTCCGTCGGTCAACGCCTTCTCCGACATCGACGGCCATCAGGTCAACACCCCGTGGAAGAAGGAGCTCGGCGCCTTCACCCTGTTCGACTTCTCCGCCAAGTTCGACCCGGTACCGGCAATGCTGACGCAGAGTCACGAATCCGTGCTCCGCGACTTCTACGGTCTGACCACGTCGTTCGCCATCGATCGCCTGAAGCCGGGTGTGGTGCAACTGGCCGTCGAGGGGGTCTGGGCCAAGTACATCCATGGCAATCTGGGTGAGGGGACCTGGACCTACTACGGCGGTCACGATCCGGAGGACCCGGAGCACCAGATCGGCGATCCTCCCACCGATCTCTCGCTCCACCCGAACTCGCCGGGCTACCGGCTGATCCTCAACAACGTCCTGTTCCCCGCGGCGAAGAAGAAGAAGCTCAAGACGTGACGTCCCTCCCCCTTCGGCTCTCGCCGGAGGCCGCCCGGGTAATCCGCGACGAGGTGGCCAGGGCCGGAGGGCGGGAGGTGACCTTCCTTGCCGAGGTGACGCGCGAGCGCGTGGTTGCCAATCCCCGGGGCGTTGCCCGCGGCAATCGTTCGGCGGTGCTGGCGGTGGCCCGCGATGCGCCGGAGGGCGGCGTGATGATCCACAATCATCCGTCCGGCGTGCTCGAGCCCTCCGACGCCGACCTCGCGGTGGCCGCGCGGATTCATGACCAGGGACTGGGCACGGCGATCGTCAGCAACGAGGCCGACCGCATCTACGTGGTCGTCGAACCGCCCGAGCCCCGGCGCATCGTGCCTCTGGGGGCGGACGAACTCGCGGAACTGCTGGCTCCGGCCGGTCCTCTGTCGGCGCTTCCCGGCTACGAGGACCGGCGCGCCCAGCGCGACATGCTGCGCTTCGTGGCCAAGCGCTTCAACGAGGGAGGAACCGCGCTGGTCGAAGCCGGAACGGGTACGGGAAAGTCGCTTGCCTACCTGGTGCCCGCCGTGCGCTGGGCGACGCGCAACGGTGAGCGGACGATCGTGTCCACCAACACGATCAACCTGCAGGAGCAGCTGGTCGGCAAGGACCTCGACATCGTGGGCGGTGTGCTGGGCGAAGAGGTCAGGTGGGCGCTGGTGAAGGGCAGGGGCAACTACATCTCGATCCGGCGCGCACACCTCGCGGCCGAGTCCGCGCCCAGCCTCTTTCCGGACGACCGGGCCGCCGAGCTCCAGGCGCTCCTGGAATGGGTCGACCAGACGCAGGACGGATCCCGCAGCGACCTGCCGTTCTCTCCCAGCCCGGACCTGTGGGACGAGGTGAAGAGCGAAACGGACGCATGCCTGCGGGCCAAGTGCCCGCATTTCCAGCAGTGCCACTATCAGCGAGCCCGCCGGGCGGGGGCGAGTGCGGACCTGGTCGTCGTCAACCACGCACTCTTCTTCTCGGATCTGGCGGTGCGCATCGCCACCGACAACTTCCGCGACGCGGCCGTGCTCCCGTCGTACCGGCGCGTGATCTTCGACGAAGCGCATCACCTGGAGGACGCTGCGACCGCGCGTCTCGGCGTCGAGACCACGCGGACGGGCATGTACCGGGCACTGTCCCGCCTCGAGCGGCGGGGCAAGGGAGTCCTCGCCTCGATCGTCACGGCCCTCGCGGCGGCACCCGCCTCGATTCCCGCGCGGCACCTGGGCACGCGCATCCGTGAGCGCACGAGTCCCCGTGTGCGCGCTGCGCGCGCCGCCTTCAACGCCTTCTTCCGCGTTATCGAACCCTGGGCCGAGGCGCGCGCGGACCGGGGAAGCTTCCGCCTTGGGAGACCCAGCGGACCCGGCGAGGCCGCGGGACCCGAGCCGGCGGAGGATCCCGTGATCGGCGAGGCGCTTGAGCGGACCCTGATCGCACTGGGCGACCTCGACCGCGAACTCGACGCGCTGATCGGCCACCTCGATGGACACGATGAACTCCGGGACGCGCTGGGAGGGCGCGTTCTCGACCTTGGCGGCTCACGGACCCGCCTCGGAAACATCGACCGCGCGTTGCGGCTGTGCCTTCTGCCCTCCACCGACAGCGGCAACATGGTGCGCTGGCTCGAAGTGCGGCGCTCCGGCATCCGGAACGTTCGCAACGTCTGCTTTTCGGCGGCACCGGTCGAACTCGGACCGCTTCTGGCCGAACACCTGTTCGACAGGGCCGAGACCGCGGTGCTCACGTCAGCGACGATGGCGGCAGCCGGCGATTTCGGGTACCTCAAGCAACGCCTGGGCCTGACCGGCTACGCGCCGCAGGCCCTCTCCGACTCCCTCCCCGTGGATACCGAGGTGGCCGAGACGGTGCTTGCGTCCCCCTTCGACCATGCCGCGCAGAGCCTGCTCGCCATTCCCACGGACCTTCCCGGGCGCACGGGCCGTGACGGCGCGGCGGCGCATCACGAGGCCACGTCGAATGTCGTCCGCGATGTTGCTTCGATCACCGGTGGAGGGCTCTTCGTGCTGTTCACCTCGTACGCCGCGCTGAACGCGGTGGCGGGGCATCTGCGCGCGGGCGGCGCCGAGGGACGCTGGCCGCTCCTGGTACAGGGCGAAGGCGACCGCACCGCGATGCTCCGGAAGTTTGCCCGGTCCGGCGAGGCCATTCTTCTCGGCACGGCGTCCTTCTGGGAGGGCGTGGACGTGCCCGGGTGGCCGCTGAGAGCCCTGGTGATTCACAAGCTGCCCTTCCGCGTTCCTACCGAGCCCATGACCGAGGCCCGGATCGAAGCCATGGAGGAGCGCGGCGAGAACTCGTTCTGGAACCTCATGGTCCCCGATGCGGCGATGCGGTTGAAGCAGGGAGTCGGGCGGCTGATTCGCACGCGCACCGACCGCGGCGCCGTATTCATTCTCGACGATCGGCTGCTTACCAGGCGCTATGGGCGCTCGCTGCTCGAAGCCCTTCCGCCGATGCCGCTCGTCAAGGGACCGTGGGACGAAGTGAAGGGGCGCGTAGCGGACTTCTACGCTCCCCGGTAGATTCAGGTGTGGCGGGGCGGTGCCGCGCGGCGTTCGCGCGCCCCGATGTGACCGGATTCCCCAACCCTGGTGCATGTGCAAATGAAGAAGGTTCTTGGATTCGTTGCCGGATTGTTCCTCCTGACCCTCGCCGCCGGTGCGGCCCGCACCGCGTCGATAGGCTGGGGAGGAGGTGACTCGGATGTCGGTTTCTGGTGGACGGTGATTGCCAGTTTCCTGACGATCGCCGCGCTCGGCGCGCTCGTGGGGACGGCCATCCATTCCCGCCGGGCCGACTAGCGACCCATGACCGTGAAGCCCGGCAAGATCGTGTGCGTGGGGCGCAACTACGCGGACCACGCCGCCGAACTGGGGAGTACCGTGCCGACCGAACCCCTCATCTTCCTCAAGCCGCCATCGGCCGTGATCGCGGACGGTGACCCGGTTCATGTGCCGCCGGACGTCGGACGGGTGGATTACGAGGGCGAAATCGGGCTGGTCGTGGGCCGCCGCTGCCGGCGCGTTTCGGCGGAGTCGGCCTGGGACTGCGTCGGCGGCGTGGTCGCGGTGAACGACGTGACCGCCCGGGCCCTGCAGAGGAGCGACAGCCAGTGGACCCGCGCCAAGGGGCTGGACACGTTCTGTCCGCTGGGCAACGTGGTTGGGACCGGATCCGTCGATCACGAGAACATTGCGGTCACCACGCGGGTGAACGGAGAGGTCCGCCAGCATGGGACAACCGCCGATATGGTGTTCTCCATCCCACGATTGGTGAGCTATATCTCGCACGTCATGACCCTGGAGGCCGGGGATCTGATCGCGACCGGTACGCCGGAAGGGGTCGGACCGCTCTCGCCGGGCGATGTCGTCGAGGTTGCCCTGTCGTGCGGCACCGCGGTGCGCAATCCCGTCGTCGGGGGAGCGTCGTTGGCGCCCGAAACCGTCCACGAGGGACCGGACTAGCAGCACATGACCAGAGAGGCCGGAGACAAGCGACCCCTGCCGTCGCGCGCCGCAGTGCGCCGCCGGGCCGGACGCCGTCCGATTCTGGCCGGTCTGCTGCTCTCCGCCCTCGCCCACGTCGTCGTGATCGTTCTCTATCCGTTCTTTTCGGCGGTGCAACCGGAGTTCGGGGTGTTTCCCCTGCTTCCCGACCCGCCGCAGGCACCCGGGATGCGCGTGCTGGACATCGTGGAGCTCACCGGACCGGTGGTCGAAGATCCGCTCGATCCCACCGAGATCGAGGATCCCGTCGAACCGGAGATCGCGCCTGAGGCGCCGGGCTTCGAAGATCAGACCATCCCGCTGCCGGAACGCTACCGCAGCGCGGCCGAGCGGCTGCGTCGGGGCGAGGGGGACCCGCGGCTGTGGGCGCCGCTGGATCCTGCGCTGGTGGAGCCGACTCCGCAGCAATTGCTCGCGCTTCGCATTCTTGCCGCGGTCGAGTCGTCGAACGACTCGGCCGCCGCGGAGGCCGAACGGCTGGCCGAGGCCATGGACTGGACGTACACCGACGCCGACGGAAAGCGGTGGGGTGTCTCCCCGGGCCGGGTTCACCTTGGCGATGTCGAGATACCCCTTGGCAACTTCGGTTTCGGACCGCCGCCCGACTACAACGGCGACCAGGCCGAGTGGGCGTTTCGCATGGCCGACATCGAGCGGGCGTTCGGAAGTCTGGCGGCGCGACAGAGCTGGCGGGAGCGGTTGGAGAGCATGCAGCGCCGGCGGGAGGAGCAGCGCGCCCGGCAGGAGGAGGAGAGGGCCAAGGCGGCGGTCAGGCCCGACACTACGTCCGGTGGCACGAGGCGCCGATAGGTTGAAAGCCCCCGTGCTTGCCAAGACGTTCGACCCCCGGGCGGTCGAAGCCCGGATTCTGCGCATGTGGGAGGAGGGCGGCTATTTCGGCGCGTCCGCGAATGCCGTGGAGGAGGGCGGCGACCCCTACGTGATCGTGATCCCGCCGCCCAACGTCACCGCGGTTCTTCACATGGGCCACGGGCTCAACAACACGATCCAGGACGTGCTCATCCGCTGGCGCCGCATGCAGGGTCGTGCCACGCTGTGGGTTCCGGGCACAGACCACGCCGGCATCGCGACCCAGAACGTGGTCGAACGGCGCCTGGGGGCCGAGGGCAAGACCCGGCACGACCTGGGCCGCGAGGCGTTCGTGCGAAAGGTGTGGGAGCACGTCGAGCTGACCGGGGACCGCATTCTCGGGCAACTCAAGGCGATCGGGTGCAGCTGTGACTGGGCGCGGGCCCGCTTCACACTGGACGAGGGCCTGTCACGCGCGGTGAGGGAGATCTTCGTAAGCCTCTACGAGGACGGTCTCATCTACCGCGGCGAGTACATCATCAACTGGTGCCCGCGGTGTCTGACGGCGCTTTCGAACGAGGAAGCCGAGGGCTCGGAGGCCCGGGGATCTCTCTGGCACCTGCGGTACCCGCTGGCAGCGGGGCACGAGGATGCCGCTGCCGAGGCGCGGGCGCGGGGTGCGGACGCGATCGGGCGCCTGTCCGACGGGCGCTGGTATCTGACCGTCTCCACCACCCGGCCCGAAACGATGCTCGGCGACACCGGCGTGGCCGTCAGCCCGGGCGATCCCCGTTATGGCTCGCTCGTGGGCGCGGCCGTGGAACTGCCGCTGACCGGCCGCGCCATCCCCATCGTGGCCGACGCGCACGTCGCCGCGGATTTCGGGACGGGCATGGTCAAGGTCACGCCCGCGCACGATCCCAACGACTTCCTGATCGCGGAGCGTACCGGCCTCGCCGTCCTCAATGTGATGACCGAGCGGGCGGTCATGAACGAGAACGCGCCCCGGGCCTTCCGCGGCCTCGACCGCTTCGACGCCCGCAAGGCGGTGGTCGCGGCGCTGGACGAACAGGGGCTCATGGCCGGCCGCGACGGCCACGACCACGCCGTCCCCCGCTGCTACCGCTGCGACACCGTGGTCGAGCCCCGCCTCAGCGAGCAGTGGTTCGTGCGCATGAAGCCGCTCGCCGCACCCGCGCTGGAGGCGTCCCGCAGCGGCACCGTCACCTTCTCCCCGGGGCGCTGGACGCGGGTGTACGAGCAGTGGATGGAGAACATCCGCGACTGGTGCATCTCGCGGCAGCTGTGGTGGGGCCATCGAATCCCCGTCTGGTACTGCGGCGATTGCGAGGCGGTGATCTGCGCGCGGGAGGATCCGGACGCGTGCGGCGATTGCGGCGGCACTTCGCTGGAGCAGGACCCCGACGTGCTCGACACCTGGTTTTCTTCCTGGCTGTGGCCGTTCTCGGTCTTCGGGTGGCCCGAGGACACGCGCGACCTGAGGGCGTTCTACCCCGGGCACACCCTCTCCACTGCGCCCGAGATCCTCTTCTTCTGGGTCGCGCGCATGATCATGTCCGGGTATCACGCCATGGGGGAGACGCCGTTCCGGCGGGTCTACCTGCACGGCACGGTGCGCGACATCCAGGGCCGCAAGATGTCGAAGTCACTCGGCAACGGGGTCGATCCGCTCGAGGTCGTGCAGCTGTACGGAGCCGATGCGCTGCGTTTCACCGTGCTCGCGAGCGCGGGCGTCGGAGCCGACATTCGCCTTGATCACGAGAACCTCGAGTCGGCCTTCGCCCCAGGGCGCAACTTCGTCAACAAGCTGTGGAACGTGGGCCGTTTCGCCCTCATGAGCCTGGGCGAAGACCCGATCCCGTCCCTCGCCGACGTGCAGGACGATCTCGCGCTGGAGGACCGCTGGATCCTGTCGCGGCGGCAGGAGGCCGTACGGCGCATGGACGAGGAGCTGGAGGCGTTCCGCATGCAGGGGGCCGCCGAGACCATGCGCGACTTCCTTCGCGGCGAGTTCGCCGACTGGTATCTCGAGGCGGTCAAGCATCGGTTGCCCGCGGGTGGCACGGGCCGGGATGCCGCGCGCGCGGTACTGGCCCACATCCTGGATGGAATCTGCCGCCTGCTGCATCCTCTGGTCCCGTTCGTTACCGAGGAGTTGTGGGGCCTGCTTCCGGTCCCCGGTGAGCGTGCCGGGCCGCTGATCGTCGCGCACTGGCCTCGCGTCGCCCAGGAATTCGTCGACTCCCGGGCCGAACGCGACTTCGACTGGCTGCGCGAGTTCATCCAGCGGGTTCGCGCCATGCGGAAGGAGTACCGCGTCGGCGAGGGCCGTGAAGTTGCGGTGCACGCGGTCGGCGGAGAGCGCGGGCATCTGCTGGAGGGGCGCGCGGAGCTTCTTCGCAGGCTGGCCCGGATCGGAAGCGTGGCGCGTTCGGTTCCGCCGGAGGGCGCGGTGTGCGCCGGCGAGGTGCTGCGGGACGGTACCGAGCTGTTTCTGCCTCTCGCCGGGGTGATCGACCTTGAACGCGAGCAGGAGCGCGCGCGGCGGGAAATCGCACGCCTGACGGGGCAGCTCAAGGGCGTCGAGAGCAAGCTGGCCAACCCGAATTTCGTCGGACGCGCACCGGAACTCGTGGTCGAGCGCGAGCGCCAGAAGCTGGAGTCATGTCAACTACAGTTGACCAAATGGAAAGCAAAGTTGACATCTTTGGGTGGCCAACGGCCGTGAACCGGGGACTGGCCTGCCTGGCGCTCCTGTCTGCAGGTGCATGCGCGCGGCCGGAGGCTCCGCCGGGGGGACCGGAGGACCTCTTTCCGCCGTATGTGATCGAGACGACCCCCGATACCTTTGCGGTCGTCGAACCCGGCATCAACGAGGTCCACTTCCGCTTCAGCGAGCGTATCAGCGAACGGCCCGCGACCGGCAACCTGAACGACGCCGTGGTCGTGTCCCCGTCGACCGGCCTGGTGCGGGTTCGCCACCGCCGGGACGGGATCACCGTGGAGATGCAGGAGGGGTTCGAGGCCGGGAGGCTGTACCGGGTGACGGTGCTCCCGGTGATCAACGACATGTTCCAGAACCGGTTGCGCGACCCCTTCGACCTGGTCGTCTCGACGGGCGACGAATTCGTGCCCAACGTCCTGGCGGGCATGGTCGAGGATCGCGTGACGGGCGAATCGGTGCCGGAGGTGCGCGTCGAGGCGCGCTTCCAGGTTGACGCCGACACGATCACCCACTGGAACCTCACCGATCAGGACGGTGTTTTCTCGCTGCGCTACGTACCCGACGGCCCCTTCGAGGTGCGGGCCTGGCTCGACCGCAACCGCGACCGCGAAGTCGGCGAATCCGAGCCGCAAACGCGCTTTGTCCCCGGACAACTGGACCTGACGCCGGACACGAGCTTCACGGTGCTGTCGCTGATCGAGCCAGACACCACCCCGGCACGGCTTGCGAGCGTAACGGTGGAGGACTCGGTGACGCTCCGCTTCGAGTTCGACGACTACCTGGATCCGGAGATCCCGGGGGCGCTGATCGCCGCGCATCTGGTCGTAGCCGAGATCAGCGACACCACGGAGGTGGAAGCCGCGGCGGATTCGCTCGGAGTGACCGAGCCTGCGGACACGACGCTGCCGGCCCAGGCGGCTGACACGGTCCAGGCGGGTGATCCGACCCCGCCCGGCGAAACGCCAGGCGATATCGAAGCCGGCGACTCGGCGGCTGTGGCGCCGGTTGTCGACACCCTGCCGCTACCCGAGCCGGGCGACACGGTGCGGGTCCGGATTCTCACGGAGCGCGAATACGAGGCGTTGGTCGCCGAGCGGGCGGACTCCGCGGCCCGGGCGGCCGCGGACTCGGTGGCCCAGGTGGCTGCGGCTGCGGCGGCCGAGGCGGGGGCGGCGGGTGACCCCGAAACCGGGGAGGCGGAGGAATCGTCGGAAGAGGCCGAACCCGAGCCCGGCCGCGTCACCCTCTCCGGGCTCCCGCTGCCGGACCAGACCCTGGTAGGCGTGCTCTTCGAGCCACTCAGGGCCGGGATCCCGTACGAGGCGTCGATATCGCGGGTCATGAACATCGCCGGGACGGGGAGGGGACAGGGGACCACCATCGTTGTCCTCGAACTGCCGCCGGAGGAGCCGGAAGAGTTGGAGGACATGGGCGAACCGGCCGACACGATCGAAATCGCGGATCCGGCCGCTGCCGTCGACACGGGCGTGGTGATGCCCGACACGGGTCAGGTCGCGGACACCGTCCAGGCAGGGGACAGCCTTCAGTTGCCCGACACGCTGCAACTGCCCGACACCGTATCAGTCCCCGACACCGTGACAGATCCCGATACGGTGGCAGTCCCTGACACCGTGCCGATCCCCGATACTGTGACCGTCCCTGACACCGTGCCGATCCGCGGCCGGAAGCGGCCGTGATTGCCAGGGGCGATCCCCGCCGTGCGATCCCGGGCGTCGACCGGCTCCTGGCACGGCCGTGGTGCGAGCTCCTGATCGCAACATGGGGCCGTGTCTGGATCGCCGACCGGGTCCGCGCAGTACTGAACGGCGTGCGCTCCGGCGAGATTCCGCTGCCCGACGCGGTGGACGACTACGAACAGCTGGTGGAGATGGAGGTCGCCCGGGCCGGGACGTTGTCGCTGCGCGGTGTTGTGAATGCCACCGGAGTCATCCTGCACACGAACCTGGGCCGTGCCCGCCTCGCCGACGAGGCAAGCAGAGCGATGAGTTCGGCAGCCGGGTACGTCAACGTCGAGTTCGACCTCGAAACCGGAGAGAGGGGATCGCGGTACACCCACTGCGCGGGCCTCGTGACCGAGTTGTTGGGCGCCGAGGACGCGCTGGTCGTCAACAACGGGGCAGCTGCGGTCGCGGTCGCCCTGGCGGCTCACGCGGCGGGGAGGGGCGTCGCGGTTTCACACGGCGAGCTCGTGGAGATCGGGGGCGGCTTCCGCATCCCCGAGGTGGTGGAAGCGGCGGGAGCACGCCTCGTGACCGTGGGGACCACGAACCGCACGCGCCTCGACGACTACGCCCGCGCGGTGGCCGCCGGGGGGGTGGGCGCGATCCTCAAGGTCCACCGCTCGAACTTCTCCATGTCGGGCTTCACGGAGGAGACCTCGCTGACCGAGCTGGTTCGCCTGGGAGCGGAGAGCGGGGTTCCCGTGATCCACGACCTGGGGTCGGGTCTAATGGTCGACAGCGACCGGCTGGGGTTGCCGTACGAGCCCACGCCGGCCATGAGCGTGGCGGCGGGGGTGGACCTGGTCGCCTTCTCGGGGGACAAGCTGCTGGGCGGGCCGCAGGCCGGGATACTGGCCGGGAAGAAGGCGGGCGTGGCGCAGGCCAGGGCGCACCCGCTGTGCCGCGCACTCCGCTGCGACAAGGTCACGCTGGCGGGGCTCGAGGCCACCCTCACGCTGTACCGCGATCCGGACCGGGCGATGGAGCGGGTGCCGGTGCTCAAGATGATCACCGCGCGCGTGCAGGACCTGGAGAGAAATGCGCGCAGCGTGGCGAGGACGGTGACCCGTTTGCGCGCGGAGCGGGGAGCCGAACCGCTGCGGCTTGAGGCCGTGCGGGGACAGTCACTGGTCGGCGGGGGCACCTTCCCGGACGCGCGCCTGCCGACCGCGGTCCTCACCCTCGAGGCCGGGGCCGCGACCGACCGATGGATGGCGGCGCTTCGCACGAACGTGCCCCCGATCGTCGCGCGCAGCCGGCAGGGCCGGATCCTGTTCGATTTTCGCACCCTCCGGACCGGCGGCGACTCCATCCTGGCGGCCGCGCTGTTGCATCTGGACGTGGACACGCGGGGCGGCGAATGACGGCGCCCGGTCCAGGTGGAAGGGACGCTGCGGGCAGGCGGCGGGCCGTCTTCGCGGACCGCGACGGCACGATCATCGAGGACCACCAGTATGTGGCGGACCCCGCCGACGTCACGCTCCTCCCGGGGGCGATCGAAGCGCTGCAGCGCCTGCGCGCACTGGGCTTCGCTCTCGTGACCGTCACCAACCAGTCGGGCATCGGGCGGGGCTACTACACACTGGGCGACTATCGCCGCGTGGCAGCCGAGGTGGACCGGCAGCTCCTCGCCGCCGGCGTCGTCATGGACGGGACCTACTTCTGCCCCGACGCGCCCGGCGGGGATCCCGAAACGACGTGCCGCAAGCCGAGCACGATCATGCACGAACGCGCCGCCTCCGACCTCGGACTGGCGACGACAGGCTCCTATTTCGTGGGGGACAAGCGGAGCGACGTACTCCCCGCGCGGGTGCTGGGCGGCACCGGGATTCTCGTGCGCACGGGACACGGGGCGGTGGAGCAGGCATCGCTGGGCCCGGAGTTTCGCGTTACCGACGACCTCCTGTCGGCGGCTGGGCTCGTGGAGCGCATGGAAGCGGAAAGCGGCGGTGGGCACGGGGGTCTGGGGGCGGGTCGTTGACCCCCTCTTGCAGCATTGGGTAGCTTTTGAGACCGGCGTCTTGCGGTGTTGCGCGCGCGACCTGAGCCGGTGATGGCGCCAAGGAAGCAAACGGAGTAGGAAATAGCGATGGACCTTACCCTTACGCCCAACGCGGTCAGGATGGTGCGGGGGTTCCTGAAAGAGCACGGCGAAACCGACGAGGCCGGACTCCGCGTTGCGGTTCTCCCCGGCGGCTGCTCGGGGTTTCAGTACGGCGTCGACATCGACGACGCCCCCGAGGGAGACGACGAGATCCTCATGCTCGACGGCATCCGTGTCTTTGTCGATCCATTCAGCGCGCAGTACCTGGAGGGGATCGAGATCGACTATATGACGTCGCTGATGGGTTCCGGATTCACCTTCAAGAACCCGCAGGCCACGGGTGGGTGTGGCTGCGGCAGTTCGTTCACGGTGTAGTCCACAGGTGCTCCCCTCGCCGGCCGGCCGTCCAGCCGGGCGCTGCCAGCCATGGCGGCACCGTGCGCCCGCGGCCCGAGACGTCCCGACCCCGTGGAAATCCTGACCTTCGCCGGCGGGCCGTTTGGGCAGAACACGCTGTTGGTGGTCTGCGCGGACGGCCGGACCGGCCTCCTGGTCGACCCCGGGGCCATGACGGCCGAGGCCCTCGCCGAGGCACGCGCCCGCGACCTGCACATCGCCGCGATCCTGCTGACGCATGCGCACTTCGACCACATCGAGGGCGTCCGCCTGGCCAGGGAGGAGACAGGCGCCCCGATCCACCTCCACCCCCTGGACCGCGTCATCTACGACAACGTCGTGCAATACGGGTCGTTCTTCGGGGTCGAGTGCGCGCCGCAGCCACCCCCCGACGTCGACCTCGTGCCCGGCACGACCCTCACCTTCGGAGGTTCCGGATTCGAGGTCGTCTTCACGCCGGGCCACGCGCCCGGCCACGTGATGTTCGTGTCGACGTCCGAGCCCGTGGCGATCGTCGGCGACGTCATCTTCGCCGGGTCGATCGGCCGCACGGACCTCCCGCTGGCCGACTTCGACACGCTCATGGAGTCGATCCACAGGCAGGTGCTCACCCTGCCCGACGAAACGCGCCTGCACACGGGGCACGGACCCGAGACCACCGTCGGCCGCGAGCGCGGGACGAATCCCTTCCTCGTGCCCGTCTACGGCGGCGAATTCGCGTGACCCGGATCGCAACCGGCCTCAGCCGCATTCCCTGCGCCCGGCCACTGCCCGAGGTCGCGTGAGCGTTCCTTTTGCGGTGCTCGCCTCGGGTTCCGGGACCAACATGCAGGCACTGCTCGACCACGAGGCGCGCGGGGCGGCCTACCGGATCGAACTCCTCATCGTGGACCGCCCGTGCGAGGCGGAACAGAGGGCGCGGAAGTGCGGCCGGGCCGTGTACAGGGTCGACTTCGGCGCGCGGACGACTCCGACGGGCGACCGGGGTGGTTCCCGCAGGCGCGGCGGTGCCGCAACCGGCGATGCAGGCGCCGGGGACATGCCCGGAGCGACGGTCCTCGCCCTCCTCCAGAAACACAGTGCCCGGGCGATTCTGCTGGCCGGCTTTCTGAGGCTCCTGCCGGCGAGCGTATGCCGCGACTTCGAGGGGCGGATCCTGAACATTCATCCCGCGCTGCTGCCGTCCTTCGGCGGCAAGGGGATGTACGGCGGGCGGGTTCACGAAGCGGTCCTGCGGTCGGGCGCGAGTCTGTCGGGTCCCACCATCCACTTTGTCAACGAGCGCTACGACGAGGGGCGGATCCTGGCGCAGTGGCCGGTGCCGGTGCTGCCCGGCGACACGGCCGCGAGTCTGGGGGCGCGGGTCCTCGAGGTCGAACACGTCCTGTATCCGGCGGCCGCCGAGGCGCTTGCGAAGGGGCTGGAGGCCGGGCGGGTTCCACGTTTCTCCTGGCCGGGCGAGGGGTTCGCGGCGTCCGGGTCCGGGCTGAGAGAGTCGATCGGGAGAGCCTTTGGAGGTGTCGGTGGCCAGGCGTAGAGCGTTGCTGAGCGTGTCGGACAAGACGGGCGTGGTCGCATTCGCGAGGGCGCTGGCGGAGCAGGGCTGGGAGGTGCTCTCGACCGGGGGCACCGCGCGGTCGCTGCGGGAAGCAGGCCTGGACGTGACCGACGTCTCGGCGGTGACGGGGCACCCGGAGATGATGGACGGGCGGGTCAAGACGCTCCACCCGGCCATCCACGCGGGGCTGCTCGCGCGGCGATCGCTGGCCGGCGACATGGCCGCGCTCTGGGAGCAGGGATACCGCACCATCGACCTGGTCGCGGTCAACCTGTACCCGTTCCGTGAGACGATCGCCGCGTCCGGCGTGACCCTCACGGACGCGATGGAGAACGTCGATATCGGTGGCCCCACGCTGATCCGCGCCGCCGCAAAGAACCACGGCGACGTCTGGGTCGTGGTGGATCCCGCCGACTACGATGCGGTGCTGGAGGCGGTTGCTGCCGTGGACCGCGGCGATGCCACGGCGTCGGCCTCGGCTCTGTCCGCGGAGTTGACCGTGCTGCGCCGGAGGCTCGCGGCCAAGGTCTTCCGCCACATCTCGGCCTACGACGAGGCGATTGCGGGGTATCTGGAGGGGCTGGAGAGCGGCCGGGCGGACACGGGACGGGACGAACCGATGGCGGGCCGGGTGACGCTGACGCTGGAGAGAAGGGAGGAGCTCCGCTACGGCGAAAACCCGGGGCAAGGGGCCGCTTTCTACGCAGCGGCGACGGGCGATCACGGTATAGCAAAACTTGACCAAATACACGGCAAATCTCTTTCCTACAACAACATACTCGACCTTGACGGCGCCCTGCTGAGCCTGGCTCCGTTCGCGTTCTCGCCCGATCCCGCCGTGTGCATCGTCAAGCACACGACGCCGTGCGGCCTGGCGGTGAGCTCGACGCTGGCCGACGCGTTCGCCCGGGCGCGGCGCACGGATCCCGTGTCGGCCTTCGGCTCGGTGATCGCGGTCAACCGGCCCCTCGACCGTGACACGGCCAAGGGCATCAGCTCCATGTTCGTGGAGTGCGTGGTGGCGCCCAGGTTCACGTCCGGCGCGCTCGCGGAGCTTGTGGACAAGAAGAACATTCGTCTGCTGGAATTGCCCGATGCCCGGCCGGCCGGATCAGGGGGGCGGAGCAGCGCGGGCGGTGGCGGTGCCGAAGCGGACGAGGCAGCGAAATCCCGGTTCCTGGCGCGGGCGGCGGGCCACGAGGGCGCGATCTCGTTTCGCTCCGTGTATGGCGGCGTCCTCTTTCAGTCGCTGCCCGATCCTCCGCTGCACGGCCGCGGCGACCCGGGCTGGAAGGTCGTGACGGCGCGTCATCCCACGGCGGCTGAGCGGGCGGACCTCTCGTTCGCCTGGGCGGCGGTCGCGGGCGTCAAGTCGAACGCGATCCTGCTGGCGAAGAACGGCGCGACCGTGGGGATCGGCGCGGGACAGACCAGCCGCGTCGATTCGTCCAGACTGGCGGTGCGCAAGGCCCGCGAGGCTCGGCTCGAGGCGGAGCTGGACGGTTGCGTCCTCGCCTCCGACGCGTTCTTCCCGTTTCGTGACGGCGTCGATGCGGCGGCCGACGCAGGCGCCCGGGCGATCGTCCAGCCGGGGGGATCGATCCGCGACGACGAGGTGGTCGCGGCCGCAGACGAACACGGCATCGCCATGGTTTTCACCGGGCGGAGGCTGTTCCGCCACTAGCAGGCGGGAGCGGCTCGCCGGCTCCACGCTTGAATGCCGCACTGCGCGCACCCATCTTTCGCGGGCCCGGAGGGGTGGCAGAGCGGTTCAATGCACCGGTCTTGAAAACCGGCGTCCGCAAGGACACGTGGGTTCGAATCCCACCCCCTCCGTTGTGAGGAGCGGCGGAGCCGCCCCGGAGGCCAATCCCACCCCCACCGCGCCAGCTGCGACAGGGAGGCAGTTTTCGC
>VYAQ01000039.1 GCA_009844885.1 Gemmatimonadota bacterium | reverse complement strand
ACCTACCTGGTCGACTCGTTGGGCGCCAGCGAGATGGTGATCGGCGCCACCGTGATTGCCATCGGGACCTCGCTGCCGGAGCTGGTGACTTCGCTGGTGGCAGCTGCCCGAAAGCACGCGGACGTCGCGGTGGGGAACATCATCGGGTCGAACATCTTCAATCTGACGGCGGTCATGGGGGGCTCCGCACTGGTCCAGGGCTTCGAGATCGAGGGCACTGTCCTCACCACGGAGCTTCCCGCGGTGCTCCTGTTGTCGCTGCTGGTGTGGCCCGTGGCGGCCAGCGCCCGCATGGTACGGCGCTCAGAGGGACTCCTGCTCCTCGTGGCCTACGGCGGGTGCATGGTCTGGATCGGCCTTGCCCACTGACTCGGCCCATCGGGACCTGGCGGAGCGCCTGAGCGGGGTCGAGTCCAGAAACGTCACCTTCCTGCGGCCCCCGCCGCCGTTCTGGACCGACGCCGAGGGCGCAACCGTCCGGGACGCTGCCGGAAACACGTACCTCGACTTCACGGGCGCCTTTGGAGTCGCCCTGGCCGGGCACCGACATCCGCTGGTCGCCGAGCGGATCGCGGCCCAGGCCGGCCGGCTGATCCACGGCATGGGCGACATTCACCCACCGGCGGTGAAGGTGGAGTTCCTCGAGGCGCTGGCCGTGCTGATGCCCTGGCCCGACACGCGAGCCATACTGGGCCTCAGCGGATCGGATGCCGTGGAGGCCGCGCTCAAGACTGCCCAGCTCGCCACGGGCCGTCACGGGATCATCGCCTTCGAGGGCTCCTACCACGGGCTCACCCTCGGAGCGCTGGCGACGACCCACCGGGAGCACTTTCGCCGCCCGTTCACGGACCGCTTGGCGCGTCACGTGCACTTCGTGCGATTCCCTTCGTCAGCGGACGCGGCGGAGGACGTGCTGGCCGAAATCGACGCCCTGCTCTCCGGCGACGCGGGGGTCCCGGTCGGGGCCGTGCTCGTGGAGCCGATCCAGGGCCGGGCGGGCGTGCGCATCCCGCCTCCGGAGTTTCTGGCGCAGCTGGTGGAGAAGGCGCGTGCGGCAGGCGCCCTGTTCATCGCGGACGAGATCTTCACCGGGATGGGACGGACGGGCGAGTTCCTGGCCTGCGACCATGACCGCGTCGTGCCCGACCTGGTGTGCCTGGGAAAGGCCCTCGGCGGAGGCATGCCGCTGTCCGCCTGCTGCGGACCCCGTGGGGTGATGGACGCATGGCCGGCGTCATCGGGCGAGGCCGTGCACACGAGCACGTTCCAGGGCCATCCCCTCGGTTGCGCCGCGGGGCTGGGGTTCCTGGCGGCGCTGGAAGCGGAAGGTCTGGTCGGGCGCGCGCGCCGGCTCGGGGCCTTCGCGGCCGACTACCTGACGGCGAAGCTGGCGGGCCGCGAGGAAGTGCGGGAGGTGCGGGGAAGGGGGCTGATGCTCGGCGTGGAGCTGCGTGGGCCGGGGACCGCGCGCATGGGTCCGGCCGCGGCGGTCGCGAAGGGCGCGCTCGACCGTGGACTGATCGTGTTGCCTGCAGGCGCCCGCGGCGACGTCGTCGAGCTGACACCGCCCGCCACGATCAGCGAGGGGAAACTCGAAGCGGGGCTTGAGGTGCTGGTGTCCGCGATCACGACCGGGGCAACCAGGTAGAGCGCCGGCACACGGGCGTCACGAGCCGCCCACGAGGGCCTATCGCGGCAGCGCGGCCCTCGCCCTCCGCTCGCCGATCCACCCCGTGACACTGTAGTTCAGCATCGCGAGCGCCGGGACGACCAGCATCAGGAGGAACGTCGCGATCAGTACGCCGAAGCCGACCGAAGTCGCCAGGGGCACCAGGTGCTGCGCGTAGGTGCTGCTCTCGAAGACGATCGGAGACACGCCCAGAAACGTGGTCAGCGAGGTCAGCAGGATGGGGCGAAAGCGGCCCTTGCCGCCGGCGACGATCGCATCGCGAGGTGACATGCCCGAGTCCCGCAGATCGTTGATGGACTTGATCATGATCAGTGAGTCGTTCACGACGACCCCGAAAACGCCGATCAGTCCGTAGAGCGACCAGAGTCCCCAACTGAGACCCAGCAGCATGTGTCCGGCCAGGGCCCCGACCGCTCCCAGCGGCACGGCGGCCATGACGATGAGCGGCTGCGAGTAGGAACCGAAGGGAATCGCCATCAGCGCGTACATCAGGAGCAGCGCCAGGAAGAGTGATCGGCTCAGGACGGTATACGCGTGCTCCTGGTCCTTTCGCAGGCCCCCGATGGTGTGTTCCAGTCCGGGGTGCTCGTCCATGAGCCGCGGGAGCAGGTCGACATCCACACTGCGGTTGGCCTGCGCGGCGGACGTGAGTCGAGGGTCGATATCGGCGGTCACCGTAACGGCCCGGCGGCCGTCGACCCGATGCACGGTGGCGGCCGACCTCGCGAACCGGGCGGACGCCACCTGGGCCAGCGGCAGCTCGCCGCCCGGAGTGCGCACGAGGTAGTGTTCGATGTCGGCCGGCGAGTTGCGCTCGTCCTCCGGAAGCCGGACGTACACCCGCATGTCTTCCCGACCCCTCTGCACCCTCAGCGCTTCCGATCCGAAGACTGCGGAGCGCACCTGCCCCGCAAAGCTGTCCAGGGTCAGGTTCAGCGTGCGTGCCCCGGGCTCCAGTTCGAGCTGAAGCTCCCGGTATCCCTCGTCGAGATTGTTCCGAACATCGAAGACGCCGTCCAGGGCGGCAACCTCGGTGGTGAACGCGTCGGCCGCCACAGCCAGCCGCTCGGGGTCCGGATGCGAAAGCTCGAAGTGGACCGGCAGCCCCAGCCCAAGCAGGTTCGACGAAATCGACACCGACTCGGCCCCGGGGAATGTGCCCGCTTCTTCGCGCCACACCCTCTCGAAGGTCGAAGCGGCGATATCGTGTTCCTCCCAACCGGTCAGCTTGAACTGCACGGCCCCCACGTGACCGCGCGGCGCCCGGGTTTCGTCACCGGCCAGCGGGTCGTAGAGCGTGGCCGGCTCGCCCACGGTGACCGCGACATCGAATAGCAGGGGTCCCCCGTCGCGGGCCTGGTATTCCTCCAGCCGTCCGACCGCCCGCCGCCCCGCGGCTTCGAGCTCCCCGAGCACCTCCGCCGTCCGTTCGCCGGGCGTACCCGCGGGCATCTCCACGTTTGCGGAGACGACTTCTCCCTCGATGGGCGTGAGAAACTGGTTGGGCACGATTCCCGACGCCACGACGGCTCCGGACAGGACGAGCAGTGCCGTCGAGGAAGCCACTACGACAAGCGGCTGATCGACCGCGAACCGCAGGCCTCTGTCCAATGGGCCGTCGGTAATCCGCTTGAGGAGCGCGTCGGTGGTCCGCTGAACCCGGCGGAGAAGCCGGGTCAGCCGGTTGCGGGCGTTTTCGGTCGCGTCCTTCAGGTGCGACAGGTGGTTCGGCAGGACGAGCAGCGACTCGACCAGCGAGAGGAAAAGGACGACGATGACCACAATGGGAATGCTCCGGCCGAGCTTCCCCTGGGGCCCCGGCGCCGGCAGCAGCGCCGCGAACGCCGTGACCGTGGTGAGAACCGAGAAGATGACCGGGCCGCTGACGAGGCGCGCACCCCTGATTGCCGCCGTGACGCCCCGCGCGCCGCGTTCCCGCTCGGTGAAGACGCTCTCGCCCACCACGATTGCGTCGTCCACGACGATGCCCAGCGCAAGGACGAGCGCCATCAGGGAGAACATGTTGATCGAGATGCCCAGCAGCCCCATCACCAGAAACGTCCCGGTGAACGCGACCGCCAGACCCACGGCAACCCAGACGGCCAGCCGGATCTCCAGGAACAGCGCCAGGCACAGGAACACGAGCGCCAGACCCAGCAGCGCGTTCTCGATCATGAGCCCCAGCCGTCCCCCGACCTCCTCGGAGTCGTCCTTCCAGATCGCGATTCCGGTGCCCTCCGGGAGACTCGGCACGACCTCCGCCTCCAGGTAGTCGTTCACCACCCGCGCGATATCCAGCACCTGTTCTTCCGAGGTGCGAAACACGTCCACCCGCACCGCCGGCTGTCCGTTGTAGCGCACGCTGAGATCGGAATCCGCGAATCCGTCCCGCACGGTTGCGATCTCGCCCAGCCGAACCGCCGTGCCGTCCGGCCGCGTCAGGACGACGATGTCCTCGAAATCCGCCTGGTCGTAGTTCTGTCCCAGCGTCCTGACGAGCACTTCCTCGTTGGCCGTCGACACCATGCCCGCGGACAGCTCGAGAGACCCCTGCCTCACGGCGAACGCGACATCGTCCAGCGTCAGTCCAAGGGCTCTCAGGTGCCTGAGCGGCACCTCGATGGAGATCTCGTACATTCTCGCGCCGCTGGTCTCGGCCAGGGAGACTTCAGGGAGAGAGGAGATTCCCTCTTCGATGCCGTACGCCAACTCCTTGAGCGTGCGTTCGGGGACGTCGCCGTGGACGAGCAGCCGGATGACGCTCTGGCGACTCGTGATTTCGCGCACCTCGGGCCGCTCGGCGCCGGCCGGAAAGCTCGGGATGCGGTCGACCTGCGCCTTGACGTCGTTCAGGGCGCGATTGATGTCGGTTCCCGACCGGAACTCCACGACGACGGTCCCGAGCCCTTCGGCGGCCGTCGATTCGATGCGCTGCAGCCCGTCCACCGCACGAATCTCCTCTTCGATCCGCCGCACGATGGACTCTTCCACCTCCTGCGGAGCGGCCCCCGGGTAGGGCACCACGATCTGAACCCGTTCCAGGGAGAAGTCGGGCAGCACCTCCTGCACCAGATTGCTCGCGGCCCCGAGTCCGGCCAGCAGCAGAAACAGCATGAGGACATTGGCGGCGACGCCATTCCTCGCCATGAAGCCTATCGGACCGCCGGCGCTCGTCACGTGGCCGCCGCGCGACCCCGAGTCAGCCAAGGGGCTCGCCCTTAGCGGGCCGAAGTTGCGAAGTCGATTCGCTCCGCCAGCTTGAGATCCCGCTCCGTCACGCCTCCGGCATCATGCGACCAGAGATGGAGAGACACCCGGTCGTACCGGATCTGGATGTCCGGGTGGTGACCCTCCTCGTCGGCGATCGTCGCGACCCGGTTGACGAACACGATGGCGCTGCGGAACGAGGGGAACATGTAGTGCTTGCGTATCCCGTTGTCCCTGAACTTCCACCTGGAATGCGCGGCGATCCATTCCTCGATCTGGCTCGGGGCAAGCTTGTCTGGCATCGGTCCCCACGGGTGATTCACGGCCTTCTGGACGACCCAACCGTTGTCCCACTTCGACTACTAAGCTAACGCCATGGTTGGACCGGTGCACGATGCGGGATACATTTGTTTGCGTGGCCACCCTCCAAGAGCTTCTGGTACAGTCGAGCCGCACCTTCGCGGTGGGCATCGACCTGCTTCCCGCGCCGCTTCGGGAAGAAATCACCGTCGCCTACCTGCTCCTCCGTGTTTCCGACTACCTGGAGGACAACCGGGAACTGGAGGACGACGAGAAGGTCGACCTGCTGAAGGCATGGCGAGCCGTACTCGAGGGACGTGGCGACCGGGCTGCCCTCGCCGCACGACTCGAAGAAGCCCGCGAGGAAACACCCGACGCTCTTGTCGCGCGGCACGCGGCCACGGTGCTCGACGGACTGGACCGCCTGGCGCCCCAGGCGCGCGACGTCCTCGTGAGACGGGTTCGGGAGTCGAGCGCGGGGATGGCCCGCTGGACCGAGAGGGGATCGGTCTTCCGGGACGAGGCGGATCTCGACGACTACATGCACGAGGTGGCAGGCAGGGTCGGATACCTGCTGACCGAGCTCTTCGCGCTCCGGCTCCGGCTCCGGGGCGAGCGGGCGCGCATGATGGAACTCGGGCGGGAGTTCGGCCTCGCTCTCCAGACGGTCAACGTCATCCGGGGCCTGCACGAGGACCGGGACCGGGGGTGGGTGTACGTTCCGGCCGCCTTCCTGCCGGATCCCCGCATTCGTCCCGGCGAGCTCTTCGATCCGGCCAACCGGAAGGCCGCCATGGCGGTCCTGGACCGGCTCGTGCGCAAGGCGGATCGCCACTTGGCGGCGGCCCGCGCGTACATCCGCCTGATCCCCCGCCCGAATCACCGGGTGCGGCTCTTCTGCCTGCTCCCGCTGCTCTTTGCGGTGCGCACCCTCGCCATCAGCCGCGCCAACCCGAAGGTGCTGAAGCGCGAGACCAAGATGACGCGCCGCGAAGTCGAGACCATTACCCGCCGGGCCAAGGTGTGGGGCTTCTCGAACGGGTGGATCGAGTGGTACTGCAGACGGCTGGAGACCCGAGGAGCGTAGGAGTCCGTGGATGAATCCGCGGGCTCCCAGGGCTGTTGACCCCTATTCCGAGATTCCGTAACTTAAAGATCTCACTGCGGGGTGGAGCAGTCTGGTAGCTCGTCGGGCTCATAACCCGAAGGTCGCGGGTTCGAATCCCGCCCCCGCTATAAAGCGACGGAGTGTCTCCGGGAACGCCGCCTCAGCGCGGCGTTTCTGGCGTAGCGACCCGGGGTACCGGGACTTGGATCGGCCAGGCCGACCGGTGGTTCAATGCGAACCCGCCGGCAGGGGCCCGGTCGGTTTTTGTCGGAGCGATGTCGGGCTTCGGCCAGGTAGCTCAGTTGGTAGAGCACGCGACTGAAAATCGCGGTGTCGGCGGTT
>VYAQ01000297.1 GCA_009844885.1 Gemmatimonadota bacterium | reverse complement strand
GGGGGGGGGGGGGGGGGGGAGGGGGGCAAATGGCGGGAGTGAGGCTGCGGGGATTCAGCGTCCGGTACTCCAACTTCTTCCTGGAGCCGATGGATCTGACCGTCGATCCGGGAGAACGCATTGCGTTGGTTGGAGCGAACGGGGCCGGGAAGAGCACGACGCTCAAGGCGATTGCGGGTCGGCTGCGGGACTACGAGGGCAGGGTGGAACTCTGCGGAGACGACATCCGACCCCAGTTGCCGGAGATCAGGACGCGTGTTGGGTTTCTTCCCGAAAAGCTGCTCGGATTCGGTTGGATGACCATCGATGAGCATCTACGGTTCCTCTCCACCTTCTACCCCACCTGGGACCGCGAGTACGAGCAAGAGCTCCTGACTCGCCTGGATCTTCGGGGCGCTTCGAAGGTGGGCACGCTTTCCAGGGGGATGTCGGTCAAGCTGTCGCTGGTAACGGCCGAGGCGCACCGGCCACCGGTCCTCATCCTCGACGAGCCCACCACGGCCATCGATCCCGTCATGCGCCGAGAGCTGCTGAGGATCATTGGTGATTGCGCACCCCGGGGCGGCGACCGCCTCGTTCTCTTTTCAAGCCACATCCTCGAAGATGTGGATTTCATTGCCGAGCGGGTGGTCCTGATGAGGCACGGACGGATCCTCGAAGACGTTACCGCGGAGGAGCTTCGGGCACGCGATCCCGGTGCACCTCTTTCCCAAATCCTCATTTCAGCGTTGGAGTCCGATGACTAATCAAGCCTTCTGGACTCTGGTGGGACTGGAGTTCCGACGCACCCGTCGGAGCCTGGTGCGAATTGGAGTCGTCCTCGTGGCAATTGTGGTCTTCGCGCTCATGGCGGAGTCTACGATGTCGGTGCTGAGCTTCGGACTGACCGTGGTTGGTTTGGCGATTGGCGTTCAGATGCCTTTTGACGCGATCCACGACAAACTGACTGGCAGCCTGGAGGTACTCACCACACTTCCCGTGGGCGCCACGACGCTAACAGGCGCTCGGCTCACGGCCGTCGCTCTTGGTGCGGCGCTGGGTGCAGTGCTGCCGGGTGTCGCTGGTGGCATCGTGGGCCCTGTGTTTCTGGAAGACACGAGTCGGGTTCGCATCATCATCGGTGCATTTCTGGCAGCTTGGGTCCTGCTATCGTCCCTGTCGGCGGCATTGACGGCGGTAGTGCTGCGCTTCAAGACCAAGTTGTTAGCCGCCTATAGCGCGATTGCCCTATTCGGGGTGCCGTTCGGTGGGTTCTACCTCGTTGATCGGCTCTTCGGAGGTCCGTTGCCGCTGATCCAGGCCGTGATGACCAGCGACTACACCCTGGCGATCGCCATTGGCAGCGCCGTGGTCGGCTCGGCCCTGATTCTGACGGCCTCATTCCTGCTCACCCGCAGGGGGTTCGAGATCTACCAGCCGGAGCCGGATGCGATGGACTGGTAGGACGGCGCTCGTCCGCTTCAGCGGCCGCGGAATTCGATCGCGCGGCGACACGATCCCGAGCACCGCCACGCCAACACGGGCGAGCGCTCGCGGGTCTTCAGGGTTGCGGGGTGGGTTATTGTACTGCCGGAACACGGCGCCTCCAACCTGTGGAATTCATGTCCCGAGGTACCACGAGTCTGGTCGAATCCCTCCTGTCAAGGGTGTCATTCGCAGAGCGTTCGGAAGGCTGGAGCCTGATCGAGCGGTTTGCGGTACTCGTGCGCGAGTCCGGGTCGACGGACGAGCGTGCGGCCGCGCATTTCATCGTGTCGCGCCTTGAGAACGCGGGAGTCCCTCACGACGTCTACGAGCCCGACCTCTATCTCTCCATCCCGAAGGGTGCCTCGGTCGCCTTTGCGGGCGAGGACTTTGCCGGCAAGCCGCCGTCGTTTGCGGCTTCGACCCCGAAGAGGGGGGTGTCGGCGGCTCCGATCCACGTCCCGGCGAACCCGTCCACCGACACCGCCGATCTGTTCAAGTCGGCGCATGGTTCGCTCCCCGACGACATCGCGGGCAAGATCGTGGTGACCGAGGGAATGCCGATGCCCGTGTCGGTGGCGCGTTTCGAAGCGGCGGGCGCGGTCGGCCAGGTGTACATCAATCCGGGAAGCCGCGTGCACTGGGGAATCTGCACGACCGTGTGGGGCACGCCGGGCGAGTCCCAACTCGGGCAGCGTCCCACCACGCCGGTTGCGGCCATCGACCGCTGGGACGGCGACAAGCTGGTGGCAGCCATCGCGGATGGGCTGGACAAGATCACCCTCCACACCGATCTGGAGGAAGGGTGGTACCCCTGCCAGCTTCCGGTCGCGCGCATCGACGGCCAGGAGGAAGATTTCGTCCTCGCGCACGGGCACTATGACTCGTGGGACGTCGGCATCGGCGACAATGCGGTGGGCGATGCCACGCTGCTCGAGTTGGCGCAGATCTTTCACGAACACCGGGAGGACCTGAGGCGGTCGCTGAGGGTGGCCTGGTGGCCGGCGCACTCGACGGGCCGCTACGGCGGATCGACCTGGTTCGCCGACCAGTTCGCGCTCGAGTTGTCGCAGCGATGCGTGGCCGCCGTCAACATCGACTCGCCCGGCTGCTGGGGGGCGACCGAATACGACGCCGTGCCGTGGATGGCAGAGGCCGGCGAGGTCTGCCGCTCCTCGATCGTGTCCGTGGCGGGTGTCGAGCCGACTCGCCAGCGGCCCCTCCGGGCCGGGGACTATTCGTTCGACCAGATCGGGCTCACCTCCTTCTTCATGCTGCTCTCCAACATTCCCGAGGAGGAGCGGGACCGGCTCGGCTTCTATCCCGTGGGCGGTTGTGGGGGCAACATCGCGTGGCATACGGAGAGGGACCGGATCGAGGTTGCGGACCGCGCCAACCTGGAGCGCGACCTCCGGGTCTATCTGACGGCCATCGCCAGATTCCTGGAGGACGAAGTCCTGCCCCTGGACTTCCGCGAGACCGCGGCCGAGTTGGGGGAGGCTCTCGAAGCGTACGAAGGCGCGATCGACAAGGACCTGGGCAAGGTGTTCAACCTGGTGCCTGTCAGACAGGCCTACGATGAACTGGTGGAGCGGCTGACCGCCTTCTACGAATCGATCGAAGAGGGCGATATCGACCCGGACGCGGCAAACGAGGTGCTGCTCAGACTGGGACGGATCCTGGTTCCCATCGGGTACGCCGAGGGGCCCCGGTTCGAGCACGATCCGGCGACGCCCCGCGTTCCCATTCCCAGGCTGGCCAGGGTGCCGGACCTCGCAGCAATGCGGGAAGAGGATCCGGAGATGTTTCCGTTCGTCGTGACGGAGCTGCGGCGCCGGTCCAACCAGGTCGTTGCCGGCTTCACCGAGGCGTCATGGCTGCTCAAGCGGTTGGCCGCGCCCCTCGTCCCCCATCTGTCCGTCGGCTGATCCGACACTGACCTCGGCAAGCTGTTTGCGCGGCGCGGGGTAGGCTTGCGCCGACGGGGCCAAACCGGCCGCGACCATTCCCTCTGCAGCCTTCAGCGCAGCGACGACAGGATTGACGACCGGCACACCCAGGCGCTCTTGCAGGTCCCGAGTCAGGTCCAGAAAGCCCATCGTCATGCATCCGAGCACGATGGTGTCGGCGCCGTTCGCCATGGCCGCGCGCCCTTCGTCCTCCAGCGTGACCAGCACCTGTTCACGCCGGCTGCGCAGCTCCAGGACCGGCACGTCCACGGCCCGCACCTCTGAAACGAATCCCTCCAGCCCGTGACCGCGCATTTGTCTGTACACGGAAGGGACCACCTCGTCCACGACCGTCAGGACCGCGAAACGGTCGCCGAGCTGGGCCGCAAGGTGGCCGCTTGCCTGGCCAGGGCCGACCACCGGGATGCGGGTAACCTCGCGAGCGGCGCACAGTCCGGGATCGCCGAAGCAGCCGACGATGATGGCATTGGTGCCGTCGGATTCGAGCCGCGGAGCCGCCGCGAGCAGCGCCGGCACGCTCAGGGCCTCCTCGGCCGAGCTTTCGATCGACGCCGGTCCCTCCTCGCTGTCCTGCACCGCCACGGTCGTGCCCGGAGCCGCGTGGCGTTCCAGATACGCCCGCCGCCGCTCCAGTTCTCCGAACCCGAGAGGACCGCGCGAGAGTGGGCCGGGGATGAAGTAGGTAACATGCATGTCGGGTCTCCTCGCCGAGGGCTGAATGTAGTCTTGTCCACATGCTCCTTTGGTGCCAGCCTTACTATCTTGTCGCTCTGTGACCGATGACGATCAGGAAGGGAAAATGAGAAGAGTGTTGAGGTTGGTTCGGACAGGCCTGGTGGCCGTTGTGCTGCTCCCCGGTTCTGTGTTCGCGCAGGGGTTCGGAGGAAGCGTGGCGGTTTGGGGGAATGAGGTACTGGTGGCAGATCCCGACGTAGGCGGCTCCGGCGGCGGGGGGATCTACACCTACGTGCGGGAAGGAGGCCGCTGGGTCGAGGCCGGCAGGCTGGCCGGCCCGGAACCCGCCGCTGGCGACGGATTCGGGTATGGGATCGCGGTTTCGGGAGACCGCATGCTCGTGACGGCCCTGAACCCGCGCTCTCCCCAGGGCGGCGGCATCCATTCGTATGTTCGGACGGGGGCAGGGTGGACCCATGACGGGATGCTCGTTGCCGCGCTTGCCGAAGGTACGATGATGGGCCTCGCCGCGCTGAGTGGCGACCGTGCGGCAGTAGCTACGGCCTCGATGAGCGGTGACGGGTCCGTCCTGCTATTCCGGCTCGTTGACGGCTCCTGGATCCAGGAGGCCGAGCTGGAGTCCCCCCGGCCGGGGGAGAGGATCGGGTTCGGTGGAGCGATCGCGCTCGCCGACGACGTGCTCGTGGTGGGCGCTCCCATTGCCAATTCCGCCATGGGTACGGCGTTCGTCTACGAGCCCGGGCCCGACGGGTGGGCCATGACCGCCGAACTCGCAACGGACGGCAGCGGCGGATCCTACCTGGGCACCGCCGCGCTCATCATGGAAGACCGCATCCTCGTGGGCGGCGGACATCCCCTGAACGACCCGGGGTCGGTGTACGTTTTCGCGCGCAACGACGGTGAATGGGCCGAGGTGGGCCGACTCGGCGCCTTCGACGGATCTCCCGGGGACCAGTTCGGGACCACAATGGCGTCGGACGGACCCATGCTGTGGGTGGGCGCGCCGGGCGTGGACACCCGCCGGGGCGGCATCTACGAGTTCGCCGGCGACGGCGCGGGTGGCTGGACCTCCGCGATGAAGCTGACCGAGGCCGCGCCCGAGCCCGGTGCCTGGATGGGTACGCGGGTGGCCTACGGCAACGGGGTTCTGGTTTCAGGCATGCCCCGGGACGACTACGGGGCGGGCACGGTGCTGATCCTCGAGCGGGAGGGGGACGGCTGGACCGAGGGCTACTCCGTCTTCACGGACATCGATGGGATGGAATCCGTGGTCGGAGGTCAGGTCGACTGCGCCGAGGGCAGCGCGTCCGCGTTCGGGTGCAGCGATGTGGACCTCGTCTCCTTCATACCGGTCGAGGAACTCGGCGGCAGCCGCGGCGTGCGCGTCAACGACGTCTGGGGATGGACCGATCCCGAGTCCCAGCGCGACTACGCCATCGTCGGACGAATGGACGGCACGTCCTTCGTGGATGTGACCGACCCGGTCAACCCGGTCGTCGTCGGCAACCTGCCCAAGCCGGCGTGGGCGCCGGGAAGCATCTGGAGGGACATGAAGGTGTACGCGGATCATGTGTTCATCGTCGCGGACATGGCGGCCGACCACGGGATGCAGGTTTTCGACCTCACACGGCTGCGCGAGTTCTCGGGCGAGATGCTCACCTTCGACATGGACACGCACTACGACCGGATCAACAGCGTTCACAACATCGTGATCAACGAAGAGACCGGCTTCGCGTACGCCGTCGGCAGCAGCGGGGGCGGCGACACCTGTGGTGGCGGGTTCCACATGATCAACATCCAGGAGCCGAAGAACCCGGTCTTCGCGGGTTGCTTCGCCGACCCCACCACCGGCAGGTCGGGCACCGGCTACTCCCACGACGCCCAGTGCGTCATCTACGACGGACCGGACCGGGAGCATGCCGGCAAGGAGATCTGCTTCGGATCGAACGAGACGGCCCTGAGCATCGCCGACGTCACCGACAAGGACAATCCGATCGCCCTCGCGATGGGCGATTACCCCAACGTCGCCTACACGCATCAGGGCTGGCTCACCGAGGATCAGGCCTACTTCTATATGAATGACGAGCTGGACGAGGTACGCGGGCTCACGCAGGGAACGCGGACCCTCATCTGGGACGTCAGCGACCTGGACGAGCCGATCATGGTCAAGGAGCATATTTCGGAAAACACGGCCAGCGATCACAACCTCTACATCGTCGGCAACCTGATGTACCAGTCCAACTACAACAGCGGACTGCGTGTTCTGGACATCACCGACGCGGTGAACCCGCTCGAAGTCGCGTTCTTCGACACCGTGCCTGGCGCGGACTCCCCCTCGATGGACGGCTCCTGGAGCAACTATCCGTTCTTCGCATCCGGGGTCATCGTCGTAACTTCCGGGTCACAGGGGCTGTTCCTGGTCAAGAAGCGGAGCCGCACGCCCGTCTCCTGATCCGAGAGTGTTCTTTCGACCGAAAGGCGCAGTGATGAGTTTGCCGCACAACCCCCGTCCGGCAGCGCGCCGTGCGCGCCCGATTGCCGTCGCCGTCCTGCTTGCCTGCACGGCTGCGGCACTGAATGGCGCCGTTGATTTCGCGCACGGCCAGGCCGGGACAACCGAGCGCGTGTACGTGGCCAATCAGGCGGCCGCCAGCGTCTCCGTCATCGACGCGGCGTCCGGGACGGTCGTCGAGACCATCGACCTCACGCAACTCGGCTTCGACCCCAACAGTCGCCCCCACCACACCGCGGTGGATCCGGACGGCAGACACTGGTACGTCTCGCTGATCGGTGGCGGCAATGTCCTGCGCTTCAACGCGGACAATGAACTGGTGAGCCGCGCGCCGTTCGAGACGCCCGGCCTGCTGACCATCGACCCGTCCAGCGACCGGTTATACGTGGGCCGCTCCATGATGGCGGTCAATCCGCCGCAGCGCATCGGCGAGATCGACCGCGACGACATGACCGTAGAGGAGCTGGACGTGTTCTTCCCGCGGCCTCACGCCCTGACCATCGACCCCGCCACGAACCGCATCTTCACGGCTTCGCTTGTCGAGAACCGCTTCGCGGTGGTGGAAGGCGGCACCGAGGCGCTGGAACTGGTGGACATCGACGGCCCGCCTCACACCCTCGTGCAGTTCGCGCTATCGCCCGACGGGCGCCATCTCGTCGCCACGACGCAGCTGACCGGAAAGCTCCTCGTCTTCGACGCCACCACACCCGAGCTCGCCGTCGTGGCCGAGGTCGACGTGGGGACCCAGCCCTGGCATCCGGTCTTCTCGCCGAGCGGCGACCGGGTGTATTTCGGCGCCAAGGACGATGACGCGGTCGTGGTGGTCGAGACGGAGGGATGGTCCGTCGTGACGCGGATCACCGCGCCGGGAATCGTGGAACCGCACGGCAGCGCGGTCACCGCCGACGGCCGCTACCTCTTCGTTTCGAACCGGAACCTGAAGGGCACCTACGCGCCCACGGGCCCGGTGGAGAACAACGCCGACGTGGGCACGGTGGTGAAGATCGACACGAGGACGCTGGAAGTCGTGCAGACGATCGAGGTCGGGACGTACCCGGCGGGGATCTCGCTGGGGGTGGTGAGCACGTCGAGCCCGACCGGTTCGCGGCAGGGACCCACCGTCCGGTGACCTCCGGCCGCACCGTCGCCGTCGTCCTTTTCCTTTCGGGGTCCGTCGGCGTGTGTGCGCCCGCGCCAGCCACGCCGCCCCCGGCTCCGGTCTCCTCCGCCCCGGCTTCGGACTGGGAGCGCGTCGTATACGGCATTGCGGTCACGGACGAAGCGGGCGACCCCATCGACCACCCCTTCCTGGGTGGCTTCAACCTCCCCCGTCCCCAGCTCGCCGATGCCGACGGCGACGGCGATCTGGACCTCTTCATTCAGGAGCACTCGAACCAGGTGATGTTCTTCCGCAACGAGTCGGAGGGTGGCCCGCCCGCCTACCGCTGGGTCACCGACGCTTTCGAAGACCTGGCCGTGGGCGAATGGTTCCGGTTCGTGGACGTGGATCTCGACGGCGACCTCGACCTTCTCGCGGAGGAACCGTTCAGCTACATCCGCTACTACCGGAACGACGGCGGAGCGGGGCCGGCCGCCTATGTGCTGGCGACCGATACGATCAAGGACGTCACGGGCGAACCCGTCTTCTCCGACCGCCAGAACATCCCCAACGCGGCGGACATCGACTGCGACGGGATGCTCGATCTCCTGATCGGCCGCCTCACCGGCACCATCACGCGCTACGAGGCCGAGTCCATCGACGATGACGGGGTGCCGCGCTTCCGTCACGTCACGGATTCGTTCGAGGACATCGAGATCATCGGCGCCTTCCAGGGAAGTCTGCACGGCGCCAACACCATGGCGCTCGGGGACATCGACGACGACGGCGACCACGACCTCTTCTGGGGCGATTTCTTCGAGCCCGGACTCCTCTTCATCGAGAACACCGGCAGCTGTCGCCGTCCCGTTCTCAGGGGCGTGCCGAGGCCGTTTCCGCTGCGCGACCCGGTGAGCACGTCGGGCTACAATGCCCCCGCGCTCGGGGACATCGACCAGGACGGCGACATGGATCTGACCATGGGCGTGCTCGGCGGTGCCTTCAACCCGAACCTCACCACCGTCGAGAACCTCCACCAGTTCGAACAGGACGCGGACGGCGGGTTCACCGAGACCACCACGCGGCTTGTTCGCAGCCTCGACGTCGGCAGCGAGTCGATCCCCGCGTTCACCGACCTCGACGGCGACGGCGACCTGGACCTCCTCGTCTCCAACAAGATCGAGCCGGGGGACACCCGCAGCGGCCGGCTCTTCGTGTTCGAGAACACCGGCACGCCGACCGCCCCCGCCTTCACCGCGCGGGGCGCCGTACCGGGGCTCCCGGAGGCGTACCACTATGCCCCCGCCTTCGGAGACCTCGACGGCGACGGCGACGACGACATGCTGCTGGGCGAATGGCGCGACCGGGTCGCGTACTACCGCAACGACGGCGGCCGCCGCGGCCGTGAGGGTCGCCGCGGTTCGGACGACCTGCTGCCGCGCTGGACCCTCGTCGACTCGGCGGCGGCCACACTCACGCGCGGACGCAACACCACGCCCGCCCTGGGCGACCTGGACGCCGACGGCGACCTCGACCTCATCGTCGGCGAATCGTCCGGCATGCTGAACTACTACCGCAACGACGGCGGTCCGGGTTCGCCGGACTTCGTGCTCGTCTCGGACGAATTCCAGGACATCGACATCGGCCGCAGGAGCGTTCCCACCATCCTCGATCTGGATGGCGACGGCGACCTGGATCTTGCGGTGGGAACGGAGGCCTCCGGGCTCCTGTTCTACCTGAACGAGGGGTCCCCCCGCGAGCCCGTTTTCGTCGAGACCGTGCCTTTTGCGCCTGCAGTCCCCACATTCACCGCACCCGTCTTCGTCGACATCGACGGCGACGGGGACCGTGATCTGGTAGCGGGCGGCGTGGGCGGCGGAATCACGGTCTACCGCAGACGATAGGAGTCGGATGGACCTCAGAGACGTTCAAGCCGTCATCGACAGCGCAAAGGTCCGGGACAACGGGATGCTGGAGGACTTCATCCGCAGCACCGCGCCGAACGCCACCGAACAGGAGGTCACGGAGGCGGCCGCGGTCGCGATCGAGGTCGTGGAAACCGTTCCGGTGCTGCTGGCGAGGGCCGCCCAGGCCGCGGACCAGCGTGGCCTCCGAGTGGTGGTCATGCCGCTGCTGGACCACGCGGCGCGCTACTTCGTCAATCCCGTCGACCTGATCCCTGAGATGACCCAGGGCATGGCAGGGCTTCTGGACGACACCTACCTGGCCCTGCGCATCCTCGAAAACCTGAATCGAGGCTCGGACCCGCTTTTCGACGCTGATTTCGACGAGCCGCTGCGCTTCCTGCGGAGGCTTGTGGGTCGAGAGATCGCCAGAAAGCTCGACGCCGCCTCGATCTTCGCACTGCAGGACGTGTCGACGCACGTCAGCAGGGTGTTCGCCGAGATGGGAAAGCCCTCTTGACCGTGTGTGGCCGGGAATAGGAGAAACAGGAAACGTTGCGGTTGCCGGGACCGTAATTGAGGAGAAAACGGGGTTGAGCCCCGGGAAAGGAACGAGAAAATGATCATCGAGACGCTTGTGGGGGGAACGGTGGGGGCCTTGGGCCACGTGAAGTGCAAGGAATTCGTGCGTCGCAAGCTGCGTTACACGAAGGTTGCGGAGAAGTCGGCGAGCGGGATGGGGCTGGCCGCGGGTGCGGCGACGGCAATCGTCGCCACGCCATTGGTGGGCCTGGTTCCCTTCGTGGGCCTGGGATGGGGCACGGCCGCCCTCATCGGGTTGGGCGTGGGATCCGGTGTGGGGTTCGGCATCAAGAAGGCACGGGGGGAATAGTCGGCCACGACCCCGTGCGGACTTCCACCAGCATCCCGCAACCGGTCTGAGAGCGACCCCTTGAACTACGACAAGCGTACCGTCAGGTCATGGGTGCTGTACGACTTCGCGAATTCGATCTTCCCGGCGGTGATGACGACGGCGGTGTTTCCGCTGTTCTACGTGGACGTCATCGTGGCCGAAGAGGGGGGTCTGGGAGATCTCTGGTGGACCAGGGCGGTGTCGCTTTCCGCGCTGGTGGTGGCGTTCACATCTCCCGTGCTGGGCGCCATCGCCGACCGCAGCGGTGTGCGCAAGAAGTTCTTCGCCTCCTACGTAGCGGTGTGCCTCGTCGGCGTGGCACTCATGACGACGCTGGAGCCCGGAATGATCGTCGCGGGCTTCGTCTTTTTCGTGATCGCCAACGTGGGCTTCGAGAGCGCGGCCGTGTTCTACAACGCCTACCTTCCGGACATTGCTTCGCCCGAGCGGCTCGGGGAGGTATCGGGCAGGGGTTTCGGCTGGGGATACCTCGGCTCGGCGCTCGGCCTGCTGCTGGTGCTTCCGTTCGGCCTGGAGCAGGGGCGCGAACTGCTGGGCGTCACGGAAGAGCAGGGATACCAGTTCATCTGGCTAACCGTGGTCGCCTTCTTTTTCCTGTTCTCGATCCCTGCGTTCCGGAGACTGCCGCGGGACGGTCAAGCCGAGATGGGGATCGGCCAAGCGGCAGTCCTGGGCTTAGGGAACGTCAGGTCCATCGCGGCCGAGGTATGGCGGATTCCGAACCTGCGGAAGTTCCTGTTCGCGTATTTCTTCTACATTGACGGCGTGCTGACCATCATCGCGATGGCGGGCGTGATCGCAGGCGTCACCTTCGGGTTCTCGATGGTGGGCGTCATCGTTCTGTTCCTCATCGTGCAGTTCTCGGCGATGGCCGGGGCTCTGGCGATGGCGAGGCCCACGGATCGTCTGGGGCCGAAGAAGGTGCTGACCTGGGTGTTGGCGATGTGGGTGGCTGCGGGCGTCGCGGCGTACTTCATCCAGGGCCAGACTGCGTTCTACGTGCTGGCTGTAGTAGCCGGAGTCGGTCTGGGGACGGTCCAGTCGGCCAGCCGTGCGTTCATGGCGTCCCTGATTCCCGACGGAAGGGAGGCCCAGATGTTCGGGTTCTACGCCCTCTGCGGAAGGTCGTCCTCCGTCCTCGGTCCGTTCCTCTTCGGCCTGGTGACCGTCTGGGCCGGGGGTAACCAGCGGCCGGGATTCCTCTTGTTGACGGCCTTCTTCCTGATCGGGCTGCTTCTGCTGCTCCGGGTGAAAGACCCCAAAGCCCCCGCCGCTCAAGGAGCGACTACATGACCATCAACGCCACTGAACGGCGCACCGCCGTGCGCGAACGCTACGCGAGGGCCGCGACGACGGGCGACGGCTGTTGCGGGCCTTCGGATTGCGGCGCACCCTCGAACGGCCCGGACCCGACCGCCGCCACCGCAACCGCGGCACCCGCAAGCCCCACCACCACCGCCGACGAAATCAGCTGCGCTGTCGGCTACGACCAGGACGAGTTGAGCCGCGTCCCCGAGGGAGCCAACCTGGGTCTGGGGTGCGGGAACCCCGTGGCACTGGCGTCGCTGGCGCCCGGCGAGACCGTGCTGGACCTCGGTTCGGGCGCCGGATTCGACTGCTTCCTGGCCGCGGAGCGGGTCGGGCCGACCGGCCGGGTCGTCGGCGTGGACATGACGCCCGAGATGCTGGAAAAGGCCCGCGCCAACGCGCTCAGCGGCGGCTTCGCCAACGTCGAGTTCCGGCTGGGTGAGATCGAGGCCCTGCCCGTGGCCGACGCCAGCGTCGATGCGATCATCTCCAACTGCGTCCTCAACCTCTCGGCCGACCGTCCGCGCGTGCTGGCCGAGGCGATGCGCGTGCTCAGGCCCAGCGGGCGCGTCATGATCTCGGACCTGGTGTCGGACCGGCCCATGCCCGACTTCGTGGCCAACTCGCAGGAGTCGCTGGTCGGCTGCCTGCCGGTCGGGATCGCCGAGTACCAGGCCGACCTGGCCGCCGCGGGATTCACGGCCATCGGCGTCGAAAAGCGCCAGCGCTACCCGTCGGAGCACATCCTGTCGGATCCGCGGGTGCAGGAGGTGATCCGCCGCGACCCTGCGCTTGCGGCCGAGGTCCACAGCTTCGTGGAGTCGATCCACGGCGGTACGATTCAGGCGGTGAGGCCAGGCGGCACAAAGGAGGGTTAGCAGGATGATAAGACTTGCCGGCAAGGTCGGCCGTACGGTGCTGACACTCCTGGCCATCGCGGCTACCGTGCTGGCCTCGGTGACCGTGCCAGCGCCGGTGGCTTCCCAGCAGCGCGTTCGCGAGGCTGCCCCGGTCGCGCCCGTCGCGCCCGTCCCCGCGGTCGTGCCAGCCACCCAGGTCGCGACCCCCGCCGAGATGCAGGCCATCATAGAGGGCGTCCAGGCGCCGAACCGCCAGGGCCTGGACGTGCTGACGCTCGAAGAGGTCATGGAGCGGTTCGGCGTGCCCGGGATCAGCGTGGCCGTCATCCACGACTTCGAGGTCCACTGGGCCAAGGGCTACGGGATCGCGGACGTGGAGACCGGTGCACCGGTCGACGTCGAGACGCTCTTCCAGGCGGCGTCGATCAGCAAGCCCGTGACCGCGATGGCGGCCATGGTCGCCGTGCAGGACGGCCGCTTCTCGCTCGACGACGACATCAACGAAGTCCTCACGTCGTGGCAGCTGGACGGGGCCGGCTTCACGGACGGGCGGCCGGTCACGCCGCGCCTGCTCTTCAGCCACACCGCGGGGCTCGGCGATGGCCACGGCTTTCCCGGCTACGACCCCGGCGTGCCGCGCCCGACCGCCGTGCAGATCCTCGACGGCGACGACCCCTCCAACGTGGAGGCCGTGACCATGGTGCGCCCCCCGCTCACGGCCATGCACTACTCGGGCGGCGGCACCACGATCATGCAGCTCGCCCTCACCGACGTCTTCGGCGAATCCTTCCCGGAGCTCATGCGGAAGACGGTTCTCGAGCCCGTCGGGATGACGACCAGCACCTTCGCCCAGC
The DNA here is from genome assembly GCA_009844885.1 of Gemmatimonadota bacterium. GTDB lineage: Bacteria > Gemmatimonadota > Gemmatimonadetes > Longimicrobiales > Gaopeijiaceae > Bin94. The sequence goes on along the minus strand of VYAQ01000297.1, from coordinate 13,494 downwards.
CGCTGCCCCCCGACCGCGACGCCAACGCGGCCCGCGCCCACGCGGGCGGCCAGGCCCTGGGCGACGCCAAGTGGCACGAGTACTCCGCAATGGCGGCGGCGGGACTGTGGACCAACGCCCGCGACCTGGCGCGCTTCGCCATCGAGGTGCAGAAGGCTGCGCGCGGCGACCCGGACCGCGTGATCACCGCCGCATCGGCGGCCGAGATGCTCAGCCCGATAGGCGTGGGCGACTTCGCGGTGGGCTTCAACATCATGCGCCAGGGCGAGGGCTGGTACTTCAGCCACTCGGGCGGAAACTGGGGCTTCACCTGCTTCCTGATCGCCCACAAGGCGAAGGGCTACGGCGCCGCCGTCATGACCAACGCGTCGGGCGGCGGCCAGGTCTTCCGCGAAGTCATGGAGCGCATACAGCGCGCCTACGGCTGGGACTCGCTGGACAAGCCGACGCTGCGGTAGGACTCACCCGGACGAGCGCAACGCCGACCGGCTGGCCGGACTGGCGCTGGTCGTCGAGATGCTGCTTCGCTGGCTGGAGCCCGACATCGTTGAGGAATGGCTCACGGGCGCGAACGCCCACCTCGATGGTGCCACGCCCGCGTCCCACATGGCTCTCTTCTGGCGCGTCATCCCCTGGGACGCCGATGTACGTGAGGGATCCCGCTTTTCTCCTTCCTGGATCCCCCCGACCACCGGCCGCGGCCGTTTCGACCTACCGGTCGCCTGTTCTCCGGTCCTCTACCTGGCCGAATCGCCCGCTCACGCGGTCGCCGAGGCCCTTCAGCCCTGGCGCAACCGGCCGCTCTGCCCATATGTGCGATAAAGCATTATTATATACATAATTCTGTCGAGATTTTATGATGGAGATGATCCATGAAGGCGATTCAGGTCACCTTTGACGAGGCGCTCCTCGCCAGACTCGATCGACACGCGCTGGTTCGCGAGCGCAGTCGATCCGCGGTCCTGCGCGAGGCTGCCTCGGCTTTCCTGAAGCGGAAGGAAGCCGAGGAGATCGATCGGAAGTACCGCGAGGGATACGCGGATGCCTGCGGACTCGACCGCGAGCTGGGGGAGTGGGCGGCCCAGGCAGTGTGGCCCGAGGAATGAGCGGACGTCCACAAAGGGGAGAAGTCTGGCTGTACACCTTCAAGCCGCCGGACAAGCGACGCCCGGTGGTGATACTGACTCGGCAATCGGTGCTCCCGCTCCTGCGCACCGCGATGGTAGCACCGGTGACCTCCAACATCTGCGGGTTGCCAAGTGAAGTGCCGGTAGGGGTGGACGAGGGCCTGAAGCACAGCTCCGTGGTGAATCTGGATTGGGTTCAGACCGTCGAGCAGCGACTCCTTACGCACCATGTGGGGTCACTTGGCAAGGCCAGGATGGCAGAGGTCTGCCGCGCCCTCTCGATTGCCACGGGATGTGACTAGTCCACGCGCCGCTCTGGCCATGACCTGCAACCGCGTCGTGTCCCTCGCCCTGGCTACGTCCCTGGCCCTGGCCGCGTCCTTGCCGCTGGCTCCACTCCCTTGGCCCGCCGCCGCCCAGACCATTGCCGCGGCGACCGCCCAGAACACGCCCGAGGAGACCGCCCAACGCTTCTTCGACGCGCTCAGCCGGCTGCGCTGGGAGCGAGTCTCCGCGGAGCTGCACACCGCCGCCCTCGACGAGTTCCACCTCATCTCGCGGCAGCTCGTCGAGAGCCTGCGGGGAGACAGCATCCTGATCCAGCTCTACGACGCTTCGCACGAGGAGTGGGCGGGCTGGTCGAGCCGGGAGGTCTTCGAGCGCTCGATGGCGGGGCTCACGCAGTACGCGCGCGGCCTGATGGAGTCGCAGGTCATGACCGATTTCCGCGTCCTGGGGACGGTGCCGGAGGGCGACACGATCCGCCACGTTGTGTACCGGGAGACCACCGACCACATGGGCACGATCATCGAGGCCGCGCCGACGACCACGCTGGTGATGGAGGATGGCGTGTGGCGTGTGCGCGAAAACGCGGAACTCGCGGTGCTGCGGGTGGCGCTGCGCGGGATTCCTATCGGGCGGCGCTGAGCGGGCGGGATCCGGCGACTCTGGGCGGCGCGGATCCGGCGGGCGCCGGGTCCGGCCTGTTGCGCTTCACCGGCTGTACCAGCGCCACCCGGCGCGATACCTTCAACCGGCTGGCTCCGGGCAGCAGCCCTCGAATGCGAGAGCCAGGAATCACCATCCCGACGCCCCAACCCGAAAGAGATCCCGCATGAGAAGGCTTCTGGGCATCACGACCCTCTTCGCCGCCGCGGCCGCCAGCGCCGCCCTCCTTCCCCCGGCCACCGCCGCCGCGCAAAACGGTGCCTCCGCCTTCAGCGAGGACCTCTTCGGCAGCCTCGACTACCGCTATGTCGGGCCCTCGCGCGGGGGACGCGTCACCGCGGTCGCCGGGCACGTCGCCCACCCGACCACCTTCTACATGGGTGCCACCGGGGGCGGCGTGTGGAAGACGACCGACAACGGCCACAGCTGGCACAACATCTCGGACGGGTACTTCGGCACCGGCTCGATCGGCGCGATTCGCGTGGCCGACTCCGACCCGGACGTCGTCTACGTGTCGACGGGATCGGACGGGCTGCGCAGCAACGTGATCATCGGCGACGGGGTCTACAAATCCACCGACGCCGGGACCACATGGCGGCATGTCGGGCTGGATGCCACCGGGAACAGTGGGGCCATCCTCATCCACCCCGACAACCCCGACCTGGTCTACGTGGCCGCCATCGGCAACCCCTTCGCGCCGAATGACGAGCGGGGGGTGTACCGCAGCGGCGACGGAGGTGCGAGCTGGGAGAACATCCTCTTCGTGTCGGACAGCACCGGTGCGGTCGACCTGGAGTTCGCGCCCGACGACCCGAACACGATCTACGCGAGCATGTGGCAGGCCGAGCGCAAGCCCTGGACGATCATCTCCGGCGGCATGCAGGGCGGCGTCTTCATTTCGCGCGACGGCGGCGACAGCTGGGACCGCGCCACCGACGGGCTGCCTACCGGCCTCCGCGGCAAGTCCGACCTCGCGGTCAGCGCGGCCGATCCCGACCGCGTGTACGTGCTCATCGAGGCGCCGGCCGACGCGGGCGGAGTCTACCGCTCCGACGACCGGGGCGCCACCTGGCGTCAGGTCAGCGACTTCCAGCCGATCCGCAACCGGCCGTTCTACTACAACAACCTGGAGGGTCATCCGACCGATCCCGACATCCTCTGGGGGATGGCCGAGGGCCACTGGAAGTCCGTCGACGGGGGCGTGAGCTGGCAATCCGAACGCACTCCGCACGGCGACAACCACGACATGTGGATCAACCCGGAGAACCCGAACATTCTGATCCAGTCCAACGACGGCGGCGCCAACGTGTCGCTCGACGGCGGCATGACGTGGTCCACCCAGCTCAACCAGCCCACCGCCGAACTCTACCAGGTGGATGTTTCGGACGACTTCCCCTACCGGCTCTACGCGGGCCAGCAGGACAACTCGACGATCTCCGTCCCCGGGCTGCCCGAGCGCTCGGAGCCCGGAGGTTCCCAGTCGGCATGGGAGGCCCACGGGGGCTGCGAAACCGGGCCGGTGGTGCCCAAGCCCGGTGATCCCGACATCGTCTACGCCAACTGCAAGGGCCGTTTCGGCCTCTACAACCGCCGGACGGGACAGGAGGCGCAGTACTACGTCGGCTTCGGGAACCTCTACGGGCACAACCCCCGCGACCTGGACTTCCGTTTCCAGCGCGTGGTGCCCATCCACGTGTCGCCGCACGACCCGAACAAGGTCTACCACGGGTCGCAGTACGTGCACGTGACCACCAACGGCGGGCAGCTCTGGGAGACGATCTCGCCCGATCTCACCGCCTTCACCCCCGAAACCCAGGTCGTCTCGGGCACCCCGATCACGATCGACGTCACCGGCGAGGAGCATTTCTCGGTCCTCTACGACATCCAGGAGTCGGTGCTGGAGCCGGGCGTGATCTGGGCGGGCGCCAACGACGGGCCCGTGCACGTCACGCGCGACAATGGCCGCAACTGGACCGACGTGACGCCGCCCGGAATCGGCCCCTACGGCCGCGTGCAGACGATCGAGGTCTCCCACCACGACCCCGCCAAGGCCTACGTGGCGATCCTCCGCTACATGATGGGCGACTTCACCCCGCACACCTACCGCACCGACGACTACGGCGCGACCTGGACGCGGATCACGACCGGCGACAACGGCGTGCCGGACAACCATCCCGTGCGCGTCGTGCGCGAGGATCCCGACCGCGAGGGCCTGCTCTACCTGGGCACGGAGTTCGGGATGTTCATCTCGTTCGACGATGGCGGTTCGTGGCAGCCCTTCCAGCTGAACCTTCCGGCCACGCCCATCACGGACATGAAGGTGGTGCACGACGACCTGGTTTTGTCGACGATGGGCCGGGGCTTCTGGATCGTGGACAACCTCACGCCGCTGCACGAACTCAGCGACCGTGTAGCCGGCGCTGACGCGCACCTTTTCGGTATACGGGACGCCTACCGGTTGCGTTACGGCGGTGGCTTCGGCGGCTTCCGGCCGCGCAGCCCCCATGAGCCCGAGTACCCGCAGGCGGGTGCACAGATCGACTACATGCTGGCCGAGTCGCCCCGGGGCCCGGTCACGCTCGACATCGTGGCCTCGAGCGGCGAGGTCGTGCGGTCCTTCTCGAGCGAAGGCCCCGGCGAGTACACCGTCCCCGCCGAGCCGGGGATGCGCGAGTGGCGTCTGGAGCGCTTCGGGACCCCGAGGCTGCCTTCGGGGGCCGGGACCCATCGCTTCACGTGGGACCTGACCTACCCGGGCCCGTGGGACGCGAACGCCATGCGGTCGGGCCGCGGAGGCCCGATGGTGCCGCCGGGGACGTATACCGCGCGCCTGTCGGCCGGAGACTGGAGCGCGAGCCGCACCTTCGAGGTCATGCTCGACCCGCGCGTGGTGGCCGAGGGGATCGGCGAGGATGTGGTGATGCGTCAGGTCGAGTTGGCGCTGCAGGCCCGTGACGCGCTGAGCGAGGGCCGGCTGGCGGTGCACCGCATCAACCAGGCGCGGGAGCGGGGCGGCGGCAACCTCGCGGCCGAAGTCGAGGCGATCGAGCGGGAGCTGGTCACGGCACCGGTCCGCTACTCGCGTCCCATGCTGGTCGACCAGCTGCAGTACCTGTACGGCAACCTCACCCGCGCCGACCAGGAGCCCGGCCAGGACGCGATCGTGCGGTACGACCAGCTGAACACGGCGCTCGAGGAGCACGTGCGCCGGCTGGAGCGGCTGTTGCGCGCGAACATCTCGGACGACGCGTCGGAGCGCTGACTGCATGGATCTCGGACTGGCGGGCAAGGTCGCGGCTGTCACGGGTGGCAGCCGCGGCCTCGGCTTCTACAGTGCCCGGGCGCTGGCGGCGGAGGGCGCGCGGCTGGCGATCTGTGCGCGTGGTGAGGAGGGGCTGGCGGCGGCGGCGGAGACGTTGTGGGAGGGTGGCGCCGAGGTGTTGACGGTGCGGTGCGACGTGGCCGAGGAAGGCGGTGCGGCCGAGCTGGTCGATGCCGTGCGGGAGCGCTACGGCGCCCTCGACGTCCTGGTCAACAACGTCGGCGGCAACCGGCGCGGCCGCTTCGAGGAGACGAGCGACCAGGACTGGCTGGACATCATCCAGCTCAACGTGCTGTCGGGCTTCCGAACCGCGCGGCTCGCGATTCCGCTGATGCGAGATGGGGGCGGCGGGTCGATTGTGTTCGTGTCGTCGGTGTTCGGGCGGGAGAAGGGTGGCCCGGGGCTGTCGATCTACAACACCACCAAGACGGCGCTGATCTCGGCGGCCGGAATCATGGCCCTCGAGCTGGCGAAGGACGGGATCCGCGTGAACTGCGTGGCGCCCGGGTCGATCCAGTTCCCGGGCGGCAGCTGGGACAAGCGCGTGAAGGCCGACCCGGACGGCATGCGTGCGTTCGTGCGGGCGAACCTGCCGCTGGGGCGCTTCGGGAAGGGCGAGGAGGTGGGCGATGTGGTGGCGTTCCTGGCGTCGGAGCGCGCGAGCCTGATTACGGGGGCGTGTGTCGCGGTGGACGGGGCGCAGGGGCGGTCGCTGGTGTGAGGATGGTGCCAGGATCGTCCTCGGAAGCGCTCCACCGGGAATTGTAAAATGGGTCTACGATTGACGAGCCGCTTTGAGGACGCCCTTGTGTTCGCCGCGCAACTCCACCGGGAGCAGTGCAGGAAGGGCTCGAACGTTCCCTATGTGTCCCATCTGCTCGCCGTCTCGTCGCTCGTCATCGAGCACGGCGGAGACGAGGACCAGGCCATAGCGGCGCTGCTCCACGATGCCATAGAGGACCAGGGCGGTCCACCGACGCGGGACAGAATTCTGCGCCGTTTCGGGGAGCGCGTGACCCGAATCGTCGAAGGCTGCACCGATTCCCAGGCCGATCCGAAACCCCCGTGGAGAGCAAGGAAGGAAGCGTTCATCGCAGGGATCAGCGAAAAACCGCCGTCGGTCCAGCTCGTTTGCGCCGCGGACAAGCTCCACAACGCCCGCTGCATCCTCAGCGACTACCGGAATGTGGGCGAGAAGGTGTGGGAGCGCTTTAAGGGCGGCGGCAGGGAAGGTACGCTTTGGTACTACAGGGAGCTGGCGAACGCACTCCTCCCGTCAGGCCCGACGGAGCTTGTGGACGAATTGGAACGGGTCGTCGGCGAGATCGAGCGGCTCGCGGACAAGAAGCGGGGATAGCGCCGCTCAGACCCGCTGGTGGTCCGCGCGCCAGTGTTCGACGGCCTGCTTTATGGACTTCGGGTCCGTCAGTTCGCCTGCGAGGATCCGGCGGACCAATCCGGTCACTTCCGCGTCGGAAGCGAAGCGCAGCGCGATCAACTGGTCCGTCGTCAGTTGCCCGATTTCGCCCTTCAGGTCGTCCGGCAGAATCCTCTCAAGACGGAGGCGCTCCTCCAGGCGGATCACCCGGTCCTGGACGCGGGTTGAGAAGCGCCGCGCATAGAGAAGGGCGATCGCCGTACAGGCGGCGACCACGAACAGGGCCAGGGTCCCTGCGCTGAAATCCACGACGAGCAGGTAGCCGATGCCTAACGTAGCGGCCGTTGAGAGGTAGCACCCCGCGAGGAACAGCAGTGGAGGCCGCCTGGCGTGGTTCGCGTAGTTCTGGGACTGGGCCATCACGACTCCGGATTCGGATGCGGCATGGTCACGCGCGACGTAATTTGCGGTCGGGCGATGCCGGCGCAAGCCACGACCATGCCCGGGACCCGAAGGAGGCGCACCATGGGGAAGACGGCCAGACAACAGCGGACGTCGTGTGGTCCCCGGGACCCGGCCCTTCCGCCCCGCGCCCCGGTCTTCCTCCTCGCTGCCCTGACCGTCGTTGCCTGCGAGGCAGGGGAGCCGCCGGTCCCCATGATCGCGATCGACAGCGCGGGGGTGCGGATCGTGACAAGCGACCCGGCCACGTTCACCGCGGCGTGCACACTGAGCGAGGCGCCGATCTTCAGTGTCGGCGACGATGAGAGCGACGACATGCAGTGGTTCTCGAGCGTTCGGGGCGTGGGCCGGCTTTCGGACGGCTCGGTGGCTGTCGCCGATCGGACGAGCGCCGAGGTGCGAATCTTCGGTCCCGACGGGCGCCACCTCCGTTCGATGGGCCGGCACGGCGAGGGGCCCGGCGAATTCCAGGATCCCTTCGTGCTCTGGGTGCTGCCGGGGGACACGATCTGGGTGGGAGACTACCGGCCCTACCGCTTCGTGGTCTTCACCGCCGAGGGCGAGTGGGTCCGCAATGTGATGCTCGATCCGATCTACCCGAACCCGTCACGGGGCGGCGGAGTGCTCGACAACGGCGTGTCGGTGAACTCGATCGAACGGCGGCCGCGCGGCCGGGATTTCACGAAACCCGACACGTCGGTCGTTGAGGTTCACGACCGGGACGGCAACCGGGTCGGGGTTCTCTCGCGGCTCCCGACGCGGAGGCTCGGACCGGCTCCGGACACCGAGGCGTACAACTACTACATCGGTGTACTGTTCGATCCCGTAGCCCGTGTGGACGCCAGGGAGCGGACCATTGCGCTCGCGCACACTGCGACCCCCGAGGTGCGGCTGCTGGACGAGGCGTTCAACCTCCGCTCCATCGTTCGCTGGCGCGTCCCCGATCAGGAGGTGACCCCCGACGATGTCCGTATCTGGCGCGAGGAGTTCGTAAGGCGGCGCAGCACCGGCGCCAACATCTGGGACGACGACTACGACGGTCCGATGATCAGCCCCGCGCGACCCGTGGCCGACGTGATGCCGGCGATCTCAAACCTGCAGGTCAGCCGCGACGGGCGTCTCTGGGTCTGGCCGTACCGGCGGCCGGGCGCCGGCCCGACTCGCGCCATGGCCTTCTCCCGCGATGGCGAGTTCCTATGCCACCTCGAGCGCCCCGGCGAGGCGGCCGGATTCTCGGTCTGGGAGTTGGGAGCCGACTACGCGCTCGGCGTGTCGGCCAGCGATCTCGGGATCGAGACGGTTGTGATGCACGAGTTGCGTCTTCCCGGCGAGGGTTGAGCGCCGCTACACGAACCTGACCAGCCTGACCTCCAGCTCCCGGATCGGCCGCGGCGGCGCCTTCCACTGGACGAGGATCGGGCTCTGATAGGTCCCCCAGCCGATCTCGCCCGTCCCGTCGCCCGTCCGGTCCAGCACGGGCAGGCTGAATCCGCGCTTCATGCGCAGGAAGTGCGACACCGGCAGCGCCAGCGCCCGGTTGACCACGCGTTCCACCATCGACTCCCGCAGGCGGGTGGTGTCCATCAGCTTGTTGAGGACCTGCAGGGCGTCGAACTGGGCGAAGTTCAGGGCCTTGGCGGGCAGGGTGCGCGGGTCGCGGAGCGCGCCGGTCACGTCCCTGCCGGTCCGGGCCATGAAGCGGAAGGGGTTCTTCAGGGCTTCGCGCAGGTCGTGGTTCATGAGCAGGGTTTCGTATTCGTTGACGGTCAGGCCCGCGTCCTGCTCCTCGTCGGGCAGCAGGACATCGAAGCGTCCGAACGAGATCCCGTGCTTCTCGACCAGTGCTTCCAGCTCGCCGATGAAGCCCAGCTCGGGGTCGCGCAGATTCTGTGCGTCGATCGGGTGCGGCGATGACTTGACGGGTACGGTGAGGCGGACGACCTCGTCCTCCCCGTCGTAGGCCACCACCGTTGTGCGCCGGTGGCGGGTGCCGCCCACATGAACGCCGTCGAGCTCCACGAACCAGACGGGCTCGGGTCCGTCGAGCTCGTAGGAAGCCGAGTTCCGGAGACCCGCCCCTATGAAAGTCAGATGCGAATCCGCGTTGAGCGGCTCGTTGGCCCGCTGTTCCTCCGTCAGCTCGGTCCGCAGGTGCATCGTGTCGTGCACATAGTCCGCGCCGGGCGGGAAGAGGTGCTGAAAGAGCTGCAGGTAGCCCTCGATCCCCTGGCCGTCGTGTTCCAGGAGCTCAGCGAGTCGCTGATCCAGGTACCCGGCGGTCGTGTGGTTCGAGATGTAGAAGGACTTGGTGAAGCGGGTGAATTCGTCTCCGAATTCCTCTCGCAACCTGCCCCGGACGTCGATGAGCTGCACCCGTGACGCCGGCTTGATCCGCAGCGTGGCCTGGAACGGACCCTTGCCGGTGCGTGTATGCCGGTCAATGAGAATCATCCTGACCTGTTCTCCCTGCCCGAAGTCAAGGTGGAACCTTACGCAGACAACTTATCTTGACAGCGCGCCGTACACGAGCGCACGCAGCTTGGCGTGGTCGTCCGGTTGCCGGACGCTGCGGAGTTGCGTGAAGTACACGACGACCAGTTGCTCGGCGGGATCGACCCAATACGTCGTGTGATAGGCGCCGCCCCACCCGTAGTCGCCGACGGAGCCGGGCTCGCCGGCGGCACCCAGGTCGAGGCGGACCTCGAAGCCCAGGCCGAAGCCTCTGCCGGGGCCGAGCAGGTCGCCGACGTGGTTGGCGGTCATCAGCGCCACGCTCGCGGGGGACAGAACGCGCGCGTCGCCGAGCGAGCCGCCGTTCAGCATCATCTGGAGGAAGCGGGCGTAGTCGCGGGCGGTGGAGAGCAGGCCCGCGCCACCCGAGTAGCTCACGCGGGGCCCGTTCACGTACTGCCCCTGGGTGTTCATCCCCGGGCCCTCGGGCGAGCGAATCAGCTTGCCGGCGGCGTCGTGGCCGTGCACGGCGGCCAGCCGGTCCACCTTGCCGGGCGGCAGGTAGAAGTGGGTGTCGCGCATGTCGAGGGGCTCGAAGAGGCGCGTCGCGAGGAACCTGTCCAGCGCGAGGCCCGAGACCTCTTCCACCAGGGCGCCGAGAATGTCGGTGGCGTATCCGTACACGAACCCGTCCCCCGGCTGGGCCTGAAACGGCAGGGCCGCCATGCGGTCCACGGTCTTGCGCACGGGTTCGTCGCGATGGGCGAAGTACCATCCGGTGATGTCCGCCTCCTGCCAGCGGTCGCCGCCCGGTCCGTAGCCGTAGGATATGCCGGCCGTATGGGTCAGGAGGTCGCGGATCGTGATTGGCCGGTCCGCCGGCACCACCTCGTACGCGCCGTCGTCTTCGGGCACGGCAACCTTGGTCTGCGCGAATGCGGGGAGGTGCTTGCCGACCGGGTCGGAGATCAGGAGCGCGCCCTCGTCCTGAAGCATCATCACGGCGACGCTGACGACGGCTTTCGTCTGCGACGCGATGCGGAAAACGGCGTCGGGCGTGAGCGGCGCGCCCGTTTCGATGTCGCTGTATCCGACCGCCTTCTCGTAGACGACGGCCCCGTTGCGGAGGACGGCCACGACCGCGCCGGGAAGTTCGCCCTCCATCACATAGTCCTTCAGCACCTGCTCGATCAACGCAAGACGGTCCGGGGCGAAGCTCGCGTCTTCGGGAGCGATCCTCGGCAGTTCCTGGGCGACACCAGCGGTCGGGGCGAGCGCGGCGAGCGTCGCGAGGAACAGGTACGAGGTCACCGGGAGCGCCCTGGAGGGCAAGGGCATGCGCTTCATGGAACCGGACGGGCTGAGGGGATTGGCGTCTGCAAGTCGGCAAGCTAGACTTGGCAACCCCGGGCGACAACCAGAGCCGCCCGTTCCCGCAACCGTCGCGATCGCACAGGACCATTGAACATGTCGGCTGCCGCTCCCCTCGTCGCCCAGCTTCAGACGTCACTCAAGTACATGAAGACCACGGTATCGGCCTTCGACGAAGGTGACTCGGGTTTCGCGCCCCAGCCGGAACTGTACACGGTGGCGGGCCATATCGCCCACGCCGCCGACTCGGTCGACTGGTTCGTGGAGGGGGCTTTCGGCGAGGGCTGGAACATGAACTTCGAGGGGCTCATCGCGGCCGCCAGGGGCGTCACGTCCCTGGACGATGCGAACGCGTGGCTGGACCGCGCCTACGCCGCGGCCATCGCCGCGATCGAGGCCGCGCCCGACGAGGTCCTGCTTGCGCCGATCGCCGACGAGCGCATCATGGGGGGTGCGCCGCGGGCCGCGATCGTCAATGCCATCGTGGATCACACGGCCCACCACCGGGGAGCGCTTACGGTCTACGCGCGGCTCCTCGGCAAGGTGTCGCCGATGCCGTACGGCTGATCCCGGCGCCTCGGAGCCCGCAGCCCGTGACTTCGCTCAGCCCGTGATTTCGCTCGAGGGAAAGATCGCCGTCGTTACAGGCGCGGCCAGGGGGATCGGGGCCGCGTGCGCCCGGGCCTTCGCCGAACACGGCGCATCCGTGGTGCTGTCCGACGTTCTCGCCGAACAGTGCGCCGAAACCGCCCGGCGGATTGCCGCCGACACCGGGGCGGCCACTCTCGCCGTCCGCACAGATGTAAGCGACGAGGGGGACTGTGCGGCGCTGCTCGAGGCGTGCGTGGACCACTTCGGCGGCTGTGACATCCTGCTCAACAATGCCGGGATCATCGTCCCGGGCTCCATTCTCGACGCCACGGTCGAGAACTTCGACCGCGTCATCGCGGTCAACCTCCGCGGCACCTTCCTTGTCAGCCGGCAGGTCGCGCGCCACATGGCGGAGCGCGGCACGAAGGGCGTCATCATCAACATGTCCTCGACCAACGCCGTCGTCACCATCCCCGACCAGATGGCATACGCTGCCTCGAAGGGCGGCGTCGCGCAGATGACGAAGGCGATGGCGATGGCACTGGCCCCGCACGACATCCGGGTCAACGCGATCGGGCCGGGCACGATTCTCACCGACATGCTCAAGGTCGTGATCGCGAACGACGAAGCCCGGCGCACGATCCTGTCGCGCACCCCCATGGGCAGGATCGGCGATCCTGCCGAGGTCGCCAGCGTCGCGGTCTTCCTGGCCTCCGACTACGCTTCCTATCTGACCGGCGAGACGATCTATCCGGACGGCGGCCGGCTGTCCCTCAACTACACCGTGCCGGTTCGCGAGGACGGGGAGACGGCGTGAGCGGCGGCGCGGGCCGGCCTGCCGCGAGACTGGCTATCGACATCGGGGGGACCTTCACCGACGTCGCGCTGGAGACGGGGGACCGCCTCGTGACCACCAAGGTGCTCACGACCCACGCCGCGCCCCAGGACGGCGTGCTGGAAGGCATTCACAAGGTGCTCGGCATTGCCGCAGTGCCTCCCTCGGCCGTGCGGCTGGTCATTCACGGCACGACCCTGGCCACCAACGCCGTCATCGAGCGCAAGGGCGCGCAGACCGCGCTTATCGTCAGCGAGGGGCATCGCGACGCCATCGAGATGGCCCACGAGAACCGCTTCGAGCAATACGACATTGGGGTCGACAGGCCGCCCCCGCTGGTGCCGCGGCGGTTGCGGCTGCCGGTACGCGAGCGTGTCGACCGGCACGGACGCGTGTTGATTCCCCTGGACGAAGACACCGTCCGGGCTCTCGTGCCCCTCCTCGACGAACACGGGATCGAGTCTCTCGCGGTGGGGCTGATCCACGGATACGCCAACCCCGCGCACGAACAGCGGATTCGGGCGATTATCGCCGAAGAGCGCCCCGGCCTCTTCATCACGCTGGCCTCGGACGTCTGTCCGGAGGTCAGGGAGTACGAGCGCCTCTCGACGGCCTGCACGAACGCGTACGTCCAGCCCCTGATGTCCCGCTATCTCCAGGGCCTGGCGGAGTCGCTGCGCGAATCGGGGATTGAGTGCCCCTTCCTGCTCATGACCTCGGGTGGCGGCCTGACGACGCTGGAAACGGCGGTGGCGGCGCCGGTTCGCCTGGTGGAGTCCGGTCCCGCCGGGGGCGCGATCCTGGCCAGCCATCTGGCGCGGGAACTGGAGCTGGGCGACGTCCTCTCGTTCGACATGGGAGGTACGACCGCCAAGCTCTGCGTGATCGACGGGGGCGAGCCGCTCCACTCGCGGACCTTCGAGGTGGCGCGCAGCTACCGCTTCAAGCAGGGCAGCGGGCTGCCCGTGCGGATTCCGGTGATCGAGATGGTGGAGATCGGGGCGGGGGG
>VYAQ01000335.1 GCA_009844885.1 Gemmatimonadota bacterium | reverse complement strand
TCCGGTGGTGATCCAGAGGGCCATCAGGGCCAATCCGGGCGCTCGCATTGGGGACGGCACCGTTCCTGGTCTCAGAGGTCGAACCGGCGGAACACTCCACCGGCGGCGGCCAGCCCTCCGAGGGTCAGGAGGACCCCGAGGAAGATCGCCAGTCGGGCTCCTCCAAGTAATCCCGCGATGAACGCGGCGACTAACAGGACGACAGCACAGCCCGTCATACGCAAAGGAGGTGATGGCTCAGTTCGGGGAACGTGAGAGTCCTCGCCCGACGTGGGAGCGCCCACGGTTCCGGGCGCCGCGGTCATTGCGTCTCGTCTTCATGTGTGTACGGCTCGGGGCGAAACAGCCGGTTTTCAAACTGAGGCACGACCCTCCGCCCGCAACGCCGTGACCGATGTGCGCGAGTCGCTTACGTTAGTGGATTGCGTATGTTCATTAGGGTCCTGGACCACCGTTATTCAGTGGTATTTACGTGACTTTCCATGTCTTGGAGTTGATATGGTCAGGTGGTGAACACGTTTCTTCGAACCTCTGGTTCGAGTTCAGCGCGATGAACGCGGAGGAACTGAGGGCGGAGAACGAGGCCCTTCGCCATCGACTGACCACGCTGACGGCGGCGATTCTGCGGGTCGGCGGGAGCCTGGATCTGCGCACCGTTTTGCAGGAGGTCGTGGACGGTGCGCGGGAGCTCACCCAGGCCCGCTACGGCGTGATCGCGACGGTCGGTCCCGAGGGGGATCCCGAACCGCTCTTCGTCACCTCCGGACTGAGCGCGGACCAGCGCCAAAGCTGGGCGGGGTGGCCCGACGCGCCAGCGCTGTGTGAGCGGCTCCGTAGCGTGTCCGACGTTGTGAGAGTGAGCGACCTCCCGGGCTACGTCTCGTCGCTCGGTTTCTCGCCGGCGCTGTTGCCAACGGAGGCCTACCAGGGGACCCCGATGCGCCACCGGGGGGTGTACATCGGCCATTTCTTCTTGGCGGGCAAGGAGGACGGCGGCGAGTTCACGGCCGACGATGAAGCGGCGCTGGTGCTCTTCGCGTCGCAGGCAGCGGCGGCGATCGCCAACGCGCGGACGTTCCGGGACGAGCAGCGGGCTCGGGCCGACCTGCAGGCCCTGATCGACACATCACCGGTTGGAGTCGCAGTCTTCGACGCCCGAAAGCGTCGACTGGTCTCGCTGAATCGGGAAGCGAAGCGGATCGGGGCCGCGCTGGCTGCGCCCGACCAGTCCACCGAGCGTCTGCTGGAGGAGGTGCGGTATCGACGGGGGGACGGGCGCGAGGTCGCCTTCGAGGACTTCTGGATCGCGTGCGCCAGCGGGGAAACCGAGTTCGTGCGGGCCGAGGAGATGGTGCTCTCGGTCCCGGACGGCCGGAGCGTTACCACGCTTGTGAATGGCACGCCGATCCGGGGACAGGACGGCTCCGTCGAATCGGTGGTGGTGACGATGCAGGATCTGGCGCCACTGGAGGAACTGGAGAGACTCCGCACCGAGTTCCTCGGCTTGGTGGGGCATGAACTGCGAGCCCCGCTCTCGTCCATCAAGGGTTCGGCGGCCACCGTCCTGGGCGCAACGCCGGTCCCCGGAGCGGCCGAGATGTTTCAGTTCTTCCGGCTCATCAACCAGCAGGCCGACTCCATGCACGGCCTGATTGGGGACCTGCTGGACGCGGGTCGCATCGAGACGGGCACGCTATCGGTTGTCCCGGAGCCGGTCGAAGTGCTCGATGTCGTAGAACAGGCACGTACCCTGTTCCTGAGCGGCGGAGGGCGGCACACCATCCAGGTGGACCTCCCGCCGGAACTGACGCCAGTGCTGGCTGACGGGCCGCGGATCGTGCAGGTGCTGAACAATCTGTTCGCCAACGCGGCGAGACACTCAGCCGAGTCGTCACCCATCCGCGTGCGGGCGCGACAGGATGGGGTTCACATCGCGATTGAAGTCTCGGACCGGGGTCGCGGGATCTCCCCGGAGCTGATGCCGCACCTGTTCCGAAAGTACAGCCTCACCCGGGGAGAGGAAGAGCCGTCCAACATCCGGGCGACTGGTCTTGGCTTGTCCATTTGTCGGGGTCTCGTCGAGGCCCATGGCGGTCGGATCTGGGCCGAGAGCGACGGACCGGGCCACGGCTCCCGGTTCACCTTCACCGTTCCGGTAGCGGAAGTGCCCGCCGTCCTGCCCGGACGGCCCGCGGGGCCGTCGGTCGGCGCTCCGGAGGGCACCCGAATCCTCGTGGTGGACGACGACACCCAGACGCTGCGCTACGTTCGGGACGCCCTGGCGGCGGCGCGCTATTCCCCGGTCGTGACGAGCGATCCGCGGGAGGTGCCCCACCTGCTGCAGAAGAAGAAGCCGAAGCTGGTGCTGCTCGACCTGGTGTTGCCCGGGACCGATGGCATCGCACTCATGGAGGACATTCCGGACCTGGCCGATGTGCCCGTCATCTTCATCTCGGCCTACGGCAGGGACGAAACGATTGCGCGGGCGCTCGAGCGTGGCGCTAGCGACTACATTGTGAAGCCCTTCTCCCCGACGGAACTCGTGGCGAGGGTGCGCGCGGCCCTTCGTCGATCGATGGACCCCGAACCCTTCCGCCTGAGAGATCTAACGATTCACTATGAGGAACGCCGCGTTACTTTCGCCGGCAGCCCGATTCAGCTGACCGCGACGGAGTACGAGTTGCTCCGCGTGCTGTCCATGAACGCGGGGCGGGTCGAGACCTACGGAGCGCTACTGCGCCGGGTGTGGAACCGCCGGGACCGCGGTGACGTACGCCTGGTGCGAAGCTTCGTCAAGAGGCTCCGGCGGAAGCTGGGCGACGATCCGGATAGTCCGACCTACATCATGACCGAGCGCGGAGTGGGTTATCGGATGCCCAAGCCGGGCGACGGATAGAGAGGGGCGGGAGGTCGTCGCCGGCGTCAGAAAGCCGGCCTCCCGAAAAACCGGAGGGGCGACCGTGTTGGGCGCTCTCCGCGTCGTTCTGGTGACGGCGTCAACAGCGCGCGGATCTCCGTAACGCTCAAGGAGATCCTCGATCCGCTCCCTTGCCGAGGAGAACACGCGGGTCCAGCTGACGCCGTCGACCGGCGCTCGAGCGGCGGAAACTTGGCCGACATTGCGTGCGGATCCAACCGGGACGTGCTTCCGCCTAACGTCGCCCAAGCTCCGATACCCGTCGCACGCCCTGTGGGTGGAGTTCCTTGCCCGGACGTTCCTTCCGTTGCCCGGAGCCACGCCTCCAAGGCTCCCTTCTCTTCGTGAAGTCACGCAAAGGACATCGTCACGGTTCGGACGCCGAATTCCACGTGTACCGAGAGAGCGAAAGCGGAGGCGCCGATCTCGAAGCTGGGGCGGGAGCTCGGGATCGGGGCGGTGCCGCACGCGTTCCGTTCGAGCCCGCAGGACTGGGCGGAGGGGCGCTCCGACTCGCCGGGTGAGGTGCGCGAGCTGGCGCTCGCCCACATGAGGAACAACACCATCGAGGTGGCCTGCCGGTGCACAAACCTGTTCGGGCGGCGCCGAGCGCTCATGGAGTCCTGGACTCTTTTCTCATGGAGTAGGCGGGTGCATCGGCGGCAACCGCGTCAAGGACCTCTATGGCGAGGTTCTGTTTCGCTGGACAATGGTCGGCGCGGCGTTGACCGATCTTTGCGGACCCCGGATTCGCCCCAACTTGGTCACTATTTCACGTGCTTTTCACCATTTCCATCCGCCTTCTACCCACAATCATCACCTGCGACGGCGTAGCATCGGTGCAACTAACTCATGATGTGTCCCTTTTGATGGATGGGGACCGAAGAGCGACTCAGATTGCAACAGACACCCGGGAGGAACGGACATGCCTCAGTTCCTGACAGACCTTTTGGCTCGCGCGTATGCGGTCACCAGCGCAGGGCCATTGCTTACATGGATCCTCAGCGCGACTCACCCGAAGCAGCGCCTCGCGCCCATCGCTCTCGGGGTCGCTGTAACGGCGCTCGTGGGGACAGCGACGGCAGCGCAGAAGAACCCGGAGAGGATGCTGTCCATGGGGCGATTTACGGCCTCGGGAGCCATTGACGAGGGCGACGAGCACTCGATGGAGATCTTCCTCTGGTCGGGTGAGACGTACCGCTTCGAGGGTGAATGCGACGCGGACTGTCGCGACGTGGACCTGGCCGTGGAAGGTCCGGGCGTATCGGAGGCAGATGTCCTTCCAGATAAGGTGCCGGTGATCGTCGTTACACCGCCCCGGAGCGGGATCTTCACAGTCACGGTCCATATGTTTGACTGTTGGGTTGAACCCTGCTTCTGGACCGTCACCGCGGAGAGGCGATAAGGCAGAAGGGCGGTTTGCCCCTAGGCGCCCAGTCGTGCTCTAGCCAGGGCACCCCGTCCCGGTCTCCCCAAGGAAGCGCCGACTGGACTCGAATGCGCAACGTTTCGGCGGGCGAAATCCAAAGCGCTACCAGTTGAGTTACGGCCACCAAGGGATGGCGAGCTCGCAGGGTGGCCCGGTCCAGTCGAGGCGATCGGCGAACCGGGCAGGAGACACTCGATGAAGCAACTGACCGCCATCCTTCTCGCCGCGGCAACTCTGACGCTGGCAGGTTGCGAGGATGTCCCGTCAGCCCCGATACCGGTCGACGCGCGGACTCCCGTGCCGGAGCCGGAGCCCGAGCCACCGCCGGCACCAGAATCCGGCCCGGGGACGGACATCTTCGACTTCCCCTTCCGTGCCCTGTCCCTTTCAGGTTACTGGGGAACCAACCGGAGAGTCGTCCAACCCTGGGAGGATGCGGGCGGCGCCGGCCCTCTCATCCCGGAGGAGTTCTTGTCCTGGCTCCGTGGAATGCACGCCAACTGGATTCTGATCTCCGTGGGACTCCACTACGACGACAGCATGGACAGCACGGTGTCACGGGAGACCAGCCGGGACCGCAACGTCCCGACGTGGCGGGACGACTCGCTCCGGCAGGTCATCCGTGAGTTGCGGGAGCACGGCTTCGACGTGTACGTCACCCTGGCGTTTGAGGCGCACGAGGCGGAAGCTGCGGTCCGTCCCGTCAGCCGACACCTGCTCGGGGACCCGGCTCCTCCGCACACCGGTGGTGCTCCGCCGGACGAAGGCTGGCGGGGGCGGATCACACCGGAAAACTGGCCGTGGCGCCCCGACCACCCGGACCATCATCGATTCACCGCCGAGTTCTGGGCGACCTACACCGAACAGGCCGTTCACTTCGCTGGCATTGCCGAGGACGAAGGAGTTGCGCTGTTCTCCCTGGGCACCGAAACGGATCGACTTTTCCGCTCGCGGCCCGATCCCGACGACCCGGTGCGGCCGGAGTCCGGCTACATGCACAACGACTTCGGGGACGAACTCCGGGAAATGGTGAATCGGGTGCGCGCGGTCTTTTCCGGCCCACTGACCTACGACATGCATGCCAACGCTCTTATCTATGGGAACTACCACGGCATCGGGTCGGGCGCCCGCCATCTGTGGGAGGACCTCGACCTCGACGTCGTGGGGATCAGTGGGTGGTTCCCACTTACTGCAACCCCTCCGACGACCGTGCTCGCCGTTCCGGAGCTGCAGGCCAGTTACGAATCCATCCTCCGGGATCTCCTGGTTCCCCTCGCTGGCCGGAATCCGGGTCGGGCTCTGGTGTTCACCGAGTACGGGTCGATGGATGTCGTGGAGGCCCCGGCGGACCCCTCGTTGGGAGCGCGCCACTCGGAAACGAAGATCCTGGTGGACGCCAACGGGAACGGCCTGGATGACGGCGAAGAGACCCAGGCAAACATCTTCCAAGCCTTCTTCAATGCTTCTGACCGTTATCCCGGCATCGTGAACGGCGCCTTCTTCTGGGACAACTGGATCGCGACGGACGCGATGTGGGCGGAGACCTGGCTCGGTAGGCGCAGTCTCGCCATCCGCGGGAAGCTCGCCGAGGCGGTCGTGAGGGACGCCTACGCCCGCATTGCGGGTGAGTGACGGTTGGGCGCAATGCACCATAACGCCGTAGCGCACTCCGCCGATCCGTCGAGCCTGGATCCGAAAAAGGGCGTCGTTCGGCCGGCGACCTCGACCGCAACCGGCGGAGCGAAGACCAACCGGGAGGGAGGATCGCCCCGCGAGCACGGCGGACTGCGGAACGAGCGATGAGCAACTCACTGCTAGGGCAGGTCGCAGTCGTAACGGGAGCTAATTCAGGGGTCGGACGCTCGGCGACCGAGATGCTCCTCCGAGCGGGAGCCCACGTCACGATGGTCTGCCGCAGCCAGGAACGCGGGGAGCAGGCGCTAGCGGAGCTTCGGCATGCGACGGGAACAGCAAACAAGTCCGGCGGCGGACGGGTGGGCGAGTTAGGAGGCCCGCGCGTAGCGCTCGAACTTGCCGACCTCTCACGGCAGGACGACGTTCGCCAGGTCGCCGACCGAATCGCCGCCCGCCTACCCGCGATCGACATTTTGGTCAACAACGCTGGGATCCTCAGAGGGCGGCGCGTTCTGTCGGTTGACGGGTTCGAGCTGACTTTCGCCACCAACTACTTGAGCCACTTTCTGCTCACTCGCCTCCTCCTTGACCGCCTTGAAGCCGGACGCGGACGTGTTGTGAATGTCAGTTCGTGCGTACACCGGGTTGGTTCACTGCGGCGGGCGGGCCTCGACGACATCGCCCGGGGCCGGGCCTGGAGAGGAGGGATGCAGGCGTACTCGGACTCAAAGCTTGCCAACGTCCTGTTCACCTTCGAATCGGGACGCCGCTGGACTGGACGGGGAATCACCGCCAATGCGCTCCATCCCGGCGTACTCTGGACTGGCATCTGGAACGTCGCCCCACGTGCCCTCCGCCCGCTGATCCGCCCGTTCTCCCGCCTCTTGAAAAAGCCGGAAGTCGGCGGAGCGGCAGTGATGTACCAGGTCCGCGACCCGGCTGGAGACAGTGGCAGCGGGCGCTACTTCAACATGCAGGTTGCAAAGAACCCGAGCCGTCAGGCCCAGGATCCCGCGCTCGCCCGCGAGCTGTGGGAGCAGAGCCTTGTCTGGACGGCGAACGTGGAATGCGGATGAGTTCGGCGAATGACCATCTTGCGGCAACCCGAGCCCTGCCCACGATCTGTCCGAACTGACCGTCGTAACTTCACGGAGCAGACCTCTTCCGAAAGGCGAAGCGCGCCGATCCAGTCGTTCGGGTACATCTCGACCGTCCCGTCGAGGAAGCGTGCAGCGACCGGGATGAATTCGACTGCGGGCGCGGACCTCCATGAACAGCGTTTGGCAAAAGGGAAGTGTCACGGGCTGCGAGCAGTGCATCATCCGGGTTGCTCCCAAGCTGAAGGGATGTGGACACCCATTCGCTTCGGGCATCGGGCCCGCATGAGCCTCGTACCGGGAGATCACAACTAGCGTGAGCGACACGAAAACGGAAGCAGGTTGGAGTGCACACTGTCTGGCCCTACTGCCGACCTGGTCCTTCCCGCTGTTCTTGGGGCTGGTATCGATGGTCGGCTTCACCGGCTGCGGTGCGGGTGGCGACACGCCCACCGCGGTCTCAGTCGCGCCTACTCCGCCACCCGAGCCGCCATCACCTCCACTCCCGACCGAGCCTCCGCCGGCGCCATCAACATCCTACGAACTTCAGCACTCGGTGTTGGGCACCGATTACGGAGAGTTACGCCGCGCCCATGGCCTGTACGGCTCAGATGCCATCGCCTACGGGGACTTCGACGGGGATGGTGACGAGGATGTCTTCGCAGCCCCGGCCCTCAATACCCCCAATCCCAAGCCCGTCGAGATGTATCTCAACGTGGGTGGCGGCGAGTTCCGCTCCTCGGCAGAGATTTTCCTCGGTGAAGTCCCGACGGTCATTCTGGGCCGAAAGTCGATTCCCGGCGATTTCAACGCTGACGGGAGGCTGGACGTTTTCGTCGCCGGCCACGGGTATGACGAACCACCCTTCCCGGGCGAACGTCCCTTGCTGCTCCTCTCCGCGGAGGGCGGGCTGGAGGACTCTCCCGCGGGACTCGAAAACCTGGTCGGATTCCATCACGGGGCTGCGTCGGGAGACGTTGACTACGACGGCGACCTGGACATCGTGGTCACGAACAACTTCGCTCCGGGCACGTTCCTGCTGTTGAACGACGGAAGCGGCGCGTTCTCGTTCGACCAGTCGAGACTGCCGGACCTGACGTGGCAGTTGATCTTCACCGCAGAAATCCTCGATGTGGACGGAGATCTCTGGCCCGACCTGCTGCTCGCGGGTCACGAGTTCGACGAGCCCGGAGCAACGGGATGGCCCACCACGATCTACTGGGGAGATCCGTCCGGAACCTACGAAGATTCCCGCAAGACCGTCCTCCCGGCAGTCGCGGGACAGGGCGTTGTGGTGGACATTGACGCCGAGGACCTGGATGGCGACGGGACCCGGGAAATTGTCCTCAACCGGACGAGTGACGACCCGTTCTACGAGGGGTATTTCATCCAGATAGTGGCCTCGCTCGGCGGCAGGACTTTCGCCGATGAAACAGCCATCCGTATCGAAGGTGGCGCCGATCCGGAGGGTAGCTGGTTCACCTGGCTGCGGCTTCAGGACGTCGACCGTGACGGGTACCGGGACATCTGGGTTGACGATGAGGATGACCACGGGTGGGTGTGGCTCAACGATGGTTCCGGATTCTTGAGGCCGGACCCGGAACGCAACATGCGCCGGGCAGCCCGAACAAAAGGGCGAACAAGAGTTCGGACTTCCCTCTATCCGACCTTCCGGACAACCCAGTCGGGGCTACTCTCGGGGCCACGTCCGCACGAACATAAGGCAGACCACCCTTGAGTGCGTACTTTCGTGCGCACCCCTCACTCGCGACCGTTCTCGAAACCCGTTGGCTCCGTCGCGTTTCGGTCGCACACCTCCCAATCCCACTCTCCGCTTCTGGGCATAGAGTGGGCCTGGGAGCGACCCCCATTCGGTCGAACGATCTGCGGCCTCGGAGTCCGAAAGTTGACGACCCCCGAGTACGAGCTGCTTCGCGTGCTCTCGCTGAACGCCGGCTGCGGTGTACGTCACCGGCTGCGGTCTCCCGTTCCGAGCCGGACGTCCGTTGAGAGCGGTCTGGCGTTCCGACATGCGTGGTGCGGGGCGCCGCGCTTGCCGACCGGAGGTCGGCAATCCCAACGTTCCATGGGGTTCCGGGAGATACCATACTGTGCCATTAGAGAGCGCTGTATCAATGCCTTATCGTGCTATACTGTCCGTCCGGGAGCCAGCGCAGCCCGCTCGTTCCCGCCGTTTTTGTGATATCCAATCGGTAGCCGTAGGAACTCAGAATCCCCCTCAGGAACGAAGAGCACATGATGGAAAGACCTTACCGCCTCTCCGCTCGCTTCGTCGCCACCATTGAGCGGCCCGGACGCTACGGCGACGGGCGCGGCTCCGGTGGCCTCTCACTCCTCGTCAAGCACACGGCCCGTGGCCACCTGGCCAAGTCCTGGGCGCAGCGCATCAGGCTGGACGGCCGCCAGCGCAACCTCGGGATCGGGTCCTGGCCCCACGTCAGCCTCGCCGAGGCGCGCGAGAAGTGCGCCCTGAACCTCGCCGCCCGGCGCCGGGGGGAGCTCGTGACCGGCCGGAAGCGGGCCGTCCCCACCTTCGAGGAGGCGCTGGAGAAGGTGATCGCGGTACACCGGGCCGGCTGGAAGGACGGCAGCAAGTCCGAGAAGGACTGGCGGACGACCCTCCGGGACTATGCGGTGCCGAGACTCGGCGGGAGGCCGGTGAACCGGATCACCACGTCGGACGTGATGCAGGTTCTGCTCCCAATCTGGAACGAGAAGCGAGTGACGGCGCGTCGGGTTCGGCATCGGATCTCGGCGGTGATGCGCTGGGCGGTCGCGCAGGGCTACCGGGAGGACAACCCGGCGGGCGAGGCCATCGGCGCGGCGCTCCCCAAGAACGGGTTCCGGCCGCGGCATCTTCCGGCGCTGCCGTACGCGGAGGTCGCCGGAGCTCTGGAGCAGGTGCGTGGTTCCGGGGCGTATCCCGCGACGGTGCTGGCGTTCGAGTTCCTGGTGCTGACGGCGTGCCGGAGCGGGGAGGTGCGCGGGGCGCGGTGGAAGGAGATGGACCTTGAGGCGCGGGAGTGGCGCATTCCGGCCGAGCGGATGAAGACGGGCCGGGAGCACCGGGTTCCGCTCTCCGCGAGAGCACTCGCGGTGCTCCGCGCGGCCCGTGGTCTGGGGAACGGCTCGGGCGTTGTGTTCCCGTCGGCGCGAGGTGGCCGGCTTTCCGAGATGGCGATCTCGAAGATGGTCCGGGAGCTCGGGATCGGTGCGGTGCCGCACGGGTTCCGGTCGAGCTTCCGGGACTGGGCGGCGGAGTGCACGGACGCGCCGCGCGAAGTGTGCGAGTTGGCGCTGGCCCACGTGAACACGAACCGCATCGAGGCGGCCTACCGGCGGACGGACCTCTTCGAGCGGCGACGGGCGCTTATGGAGCAATGGGCCACTTTCCTGGACCGAGGGGGGCCCCGGGGCGCGAGGATCCTTGAGCGTGATGAGGTCGAAGATCGGGACAGTCAGAACGCGGGGAAACCGCGACTGTCTTGAGGTCGAGCGCGGCCGGTGCCATTGCGACCGGGATGATGACGCGCACGGGTCGGGCGTCGCCAGAAGTTTGGAGCAGCCTAGGCGGAGAGATGCTGGTCGCGTATCAGCTCGAAAACGGAGGATGATTGATGACGGTGAGCCGTGCAGCGACTCGCCGCTGCCGCTCTGTATCAGCGACCAAGTTTTTCCATGAGACCTGCGCTTCCTCTAACCGTTGCCTGTTAGCCGCCGCCATTCGCTGCCATCCGGCCAGCGCCTTTTCGGCACGCCGCCTTCCCTCCGCGAATGCCGCGTTCATGGCGACAGCGTCTCGACGCAAGCTTTCCAGTCGAAGATGGCCAGCGATCGCGACCGCTACAGGGTCCGCTAAGGAGGCCTTCTTCTCCCACTGCTTCGGCTTGCTATCGGCCACGAATGCGTGCCGCATCTCGGCGGCGAGATCCAGCTTGTATCTCATGGCGTGCCCCCCTTGAGGTTACGCCCCGCTAGACTCGTGTGGCAAGGTTCACCCGCCCTAGTGGCGAACCTCCGCGTTGGTTCAGCCGGGCGGAGATTCTGGCGGCTAGCGGCTACCGCCGCTAGCCGCCTTACTTGTATGAGGGCTCCGATTCTATCAGTCGGTCCAAGGTAGAGCGGGAGCATCGTCCCCTTCCCGCACATCCGGCACTTGATGACTCGACCTCCGGCACAGGGACGGGTGCGGCCGAATTGCCCGCAGACGGAGCATTTCAGCGCGTGGTGGCCTTCTCGTCCGCAGTTCGGGCAACCCTTTCCAGGTGACACTCATCACTTGCTCCCCGCTGCCCGCCATTCGGCTAGCAGCTCTCCAAACGGCTCTACGGTGTGCGGTAGACCTCGAGCCTGAACCGCACTGGCTGGATCTCCACCGGCTTGCAGAACGGCTCTCGTATCTTTGATGAAGTCCCCCCTTGGGTCATCGCCGGGTTCCTGCTGTGCAACCCAGATGAAGAACCGAGGGACTTCATCTGGTGGGCCGATCAAGAACTGTGCGATTAGGTCCGAATGGTCACTCACAACCCGAGCGTAGCACGCCTCCGATACGTTTTCGGCCTGTTCGGCGTTGGAGCCGAGCGCTTCCGCCCCACGCCGGGTCTCCTCGAGACCACCGGCACTAGGTGAGGGACTTTCACCCGGAGCCCGGCAACGCGGCTCGCCGGCCAGACGACTATCGGAGCTTCCTCTCGACCGACCGTTGGTGGCAGCCTCTTCCGGCTCTTTCCGCACGGGGACCGTATAGCCCGCACCCGGCGAGCCTCCTGCCCTCGGAGAACAGGTCGCGACCCTCTGCAATCCCGGCCAGCGGAGCGCGGAGCTGGATCGCCTCGCTGCCGCCAGCCTCCGCCGTGTCTTCAGTATCGGTTTCGGTTCGGTGTGCCATTTGGTCCCATAGCTTCCCAGGAGTGACCATTTAACACGATATATTCTCAATGACTTAGAGTGCTATACTGCTCCGCCCGATGCACCGGATCCCACGGCCATCTGCGCTGACCTCCTACTGCGCCGGCATCGAAGCCACTGCCACCACTCCACCCACCTTCGGCGAGCGCGCTGCGGCCCTCCGCGCCCTCGGCTGGACCGACCGCCAGGCAGACTGGCTCACCCTCGTCTGCCTCCACTCCGGCGTCTTCATCCGTTCCCAGTACCAGGCCCGCTACAACGTGACCGACGGGCCTACCGCCCGTTTCATCGGCTCCCTCACCCGTGCCGGCGTCTTGCGTGAGGCCGGGAGCCTCGACCGGCGCGGCTACCGCCCCACCAGCATCTGCCACGTCCATGGCCGAACGGTCTACCGCGCCCTCGGGATCGAGGACAACCGCCATCGCCGGAACGCGTCCCGGGAACTCGTCATGCGCCGGCTGCTCTCCCTCGACTACGTCCTCGAACACCCCGAGTGCGGCTGGCTACCCACCGAGCCCGAGAAGCTGGCCTACTTCCAGCGCCTCGGCATCTCCCCCACCGCCGTTCCCCAACGGGTCTATCACGGTGCCTTCACCGACCGGGCGACCCGCCGCTACTTCGTCTTCAAGCTCCCCATCGCCAGCAGCGGCACCACGACCACCTTCGTCCATGCCGACCCGGTTGAGGGACCTCGCCTCCAGGCCGACCGGCTCCGCACCTGGGTGATCGCGCACTCCGCTCTGTGGGAGGCCCTCCGGAACCGCCGCTGGACCGTTCACGTCGTCACCGTCACCCGCACCGCCGCCGAAGCCGCTGCGAAGGCGGCGATCCTCGAAACGTGGCGCGGGCCACCCGCGCCCGCCGCTCCGCGCTCGGAGGCCGACCAGCAACTGATGGACGCCATCGAACTCGCCGACTCCACCGGCGACCTCCGACCTCTTGACGCGAAGTACGGCGGCGCGATCCAGGCCGCCCGCGCCGCCCGCCGCATCCTGGACCAGGAGAAAGCGGCACGCGGACCCGCCAAGTACATCGACGCCTACTCCACCCACGTCGCCGAGCGCCTCACTCCCGACGTGCTCGCCGCGTGATCCGCCGGCCGGCCTTTTCCGTGATCTGCGCCCCCGGACAAGCCCCTCCGGGTCCCGTGGGTAACCTGCCCTCGGCGGGGTCGCCCTCAGCGCCGAATCTGGACGGCACATGCTCAGACCCCCCTTATCTGCGTACTTACCTGCCCCCGGTCCCGTCCGGGCCGTTCACGAGAACCGTTGGCCCCGTTGCGATTCGGCGGCACGCCCCCGAATCCCGCTCTCCGACTCCGGGCGGAGAGCGGGGCTTGGAGCGACCCCCCCTTTTCCTCCGGAAAAGCAGCCCCGCCGTCCGTACTTCCCTGCGTACTTACCTGCGGGGTTCGGGGTCGCTCCAAGCCCGCGCCTCCGGCGCGACTGATCCCTGCGGGAAGGCCATTCCATGCTGACGACACCATCCGCGTCCGGGTCCTCGGGGAGCACCTTGACGACCTGGACCACGCTCCTCATCCCGATCAACGCGACGCTCGCCGTGTTCTACCTCACGCTCCGCTACGGCGCGTTCCCCGGGCCGGGCGACGTTCCGATCCTCCACCTCATCGCGCTCGAAGACCCTCTCGCCCACAAGGCGCTCCGGGGCCGGTACTTCCCGGCGCCGGCCTGCGTCACCCTCGCTCTCGGCTGACTCGTGCCCCGCTACGCCAAGCCGCTCCGGAGCGCCGCCGGCCGGACCACCGCCTTTGCCGCGAACTCTCTTGGCGGAGTAGCCGAGACGGTTGACCGCCTGCTCAGCTGGCGGGTCATCGCCGCCTTCCTGCTCGCCGCTCTCATGCTCGCGTGGTCCGCCGCAACGCGTCCCTTCCCCGCGCCCGGCGACGTTCCCATCCTCGACCTCATCGCGTTCGAGGATCCCGGCTTCTACTGGGTGATCCGCGTCTGGCATCTCGTGATGCCGTCCGTCACGGCCTTCACCGGCGTCATGGTCCTCACCAGCTCCTACCGCCTCTGGTTCGGCTCCCGCACGCGGGGCCGCCGCTTTGGCCGCGGCACCCTGCCGCGCTGGCCCACGTCATCCGGCGACGACTCCCCCTCGCTCGTGGTCGGGGAACTCCACCATCCCACCGAGCCGCGGGAGATCACCCGTCCCTCCTGGCTCACGCTCCCCGAGCGGGGCCTGTATACCGGGGTCGCCATCTTCGGAGCCGTCGGCACCGGCAAGACCTCCGCCTGCATGCGCCCCTTCGCCCGGCAACTGCTCTCGTGGCAGTCCGCGGACCCGCGGAGGCGGGCCGCTGCCCTCGTCCTCGAAGTCAAGGGTGACTTCTGCCACGACATCCGGGCGGACCTCGAAGACGCCGGCCGGGGCGACGACTACATCGAACTCGGGCTCGGAGGCCGCTGGCAGTGGAACCCCCTCGCGTCCGCCATGGACAGCTACTCGCTCGCCTACACCGTCGCCACCCTGCTCAACCAGCTCTTCGGCAAGGGCAAGGAGCCCTTCTGGCAACAGGCATACACCAACCTCATCCGCTGGCTGATCGAACTCCACCGCGCGCTCCCCGAGGGGTGGGTGACGTTCCAGGACCTCTACCACTGCGCGATCGACCCCGACCGCATCGGCCAGAAGATCGAGCAGGCCCGCACGCTCGACGGCCCGCCACCCTCCTACTACATCGTCGCTTCGCGGCACGGCGTCTACCGCCACCGCGGCGACGGCCTGCTCGACTACCAGTGGCAGCCGGCCGGCCATGACGGCGAGCGGGTTCGCACCACCTATGACAAGGACCTGCTCGCCACCCTCACCGCACGCGGCATCGCGGCCACTATCGAAGAGGATCGCCGGCCGCCGAGCGAGCACGCCCAGCGGGTCGCCGCCATCGAGCGTTGGTACCAGTACGACTGGCTCCAACTGGACCCCAAGCTCCGGACCTCCATCGTGGAGGGCGTCAGTGTCTTCCTCTCCATGTTCGACCTCCCGGACGTGGCCCGCGTCTTCTGCCCGCCCGCGCCGCGGCGGGCGGCGCCTATTCCCGACGACCTGCCGCCGCCGCCCGGCGCGTCTTCCCCCGTCGCCACCGGCCTCCTCCGACCCCTCCCGCCGCTCCATCAACTCATCGAGTCCGGCAAGGTGATCGCCCTCAACATGCCGGCCGGCGCCAATCCGGCGCTCGCCCGCACCATCGGCGTCATGCTCAAGAACGCCTGGCTCCAGACCCTGCTCACCCGCCCGTCGCAGATCAAGATCCATCCCAACCGCTACTTCCGGCCCGCCGTCTTCCTCTGCGACGAATACCAGTCCTTCGCCTCCGTCGGCGAGGACGACCCCTCCGGCGACGAAAAGGCCTTCGCGCTCACCCGCCAGTGCCGCGTCATCCCCATCGTCGCCACCCAGTCCATCAGTTCCCTCAAGTCCGTGCTCCCCGGGCAGGACGCCTGGCGCACGCTCCTGCAGACGCTGCGGACCAAGATATTCCTCTCCCTGAGCGACGACAGCAGCGCCGAACTCGCCTCCAACATGTGCGGCAAGGTCTTGCGGCTCTCCCCGTCCTACTCCTTCACGGAATCGGCCAAGCCCGGCTTCTCGGTCATCACCGCCCGCGCCGGCGGCGCGAAAGGCACGCTGGGGACCTCGAAGTCCTACCGCGAGCAGCGGGAGCCGCTCTTCCACCCCCGCACCTTCTCCCTCCTCGAGAACTGTCAGGCCATCGTCCTCCCCTATGACGGGGCCAACGCCCGGTCCGCCACCCGCGTCTATCTCAAGCCGCACTACCTCCCCCGCGAGCGCCCGTACTGGCGTGCGCGGGAAGCCGGCCAGATATGAGCCTGCCCATGCTTACCGCGGTTGGAACGGCCTTGGCGCTCACGGCCTGTCACCCGGAATCTCGTCATCATGGATGAAGCAGACAGCACCGGACGCGCGCCGTCCTCTCCGGCCGACCTCCCCGCAATCCCCTGGTGGCGTCCCGCCAAGCTCCCCGACGACACCTGGAGCGCTCGCCACGACGCCCCTGATGTGCTACCCGCCACCCTGACCGGCCGCCGCATCATCGTCACCGACCGACGGCGCCAGGGCTGGACCGCGACCGTCCTGGAGGTCATCGAACGCACCGCGGAGTACGTCCTCGTCCGGAACACCCCTCGCTATCATCGACGCCCACCACCCGACAAGCCTCCGACCGCTTCGTAGAAGACGGCCGCCTACGGGCACCGTCCTTGCGCCGCGCCCTGACCCCCTGACCGCACGCGGAACCCGCCCGGTTGGTCAACACCGCGAGGGCCAAATACCGTCACTCCATTTTCAAGTTGCAGAGTCCTACTTTGTTAACGATCCAGTCATGTACTTTCCTGTCGGCAATACGTGTGCATACTCCAAGCCCAAAGATGACGCCCTTGTGGTAGTCGTTGTTCTTGTCATAGCCGCCCTGGGAGACTATTCCGATTTGAAGCCACTGATCCATGGGGCGAATGAGAAGCGGTCCGCCGCTGTCCCCAGAGCGTATCGGTGCATTGACGGCCAAGACTGCTTCATGGTAGAAGTTTGTATCTTCGACCTTGTGGATGCGTCCAATCTCCGCTCCACACTGCTTCAGTTTCACGGATTTGGCATTCACACCCGGTTGACCACCGAAACCAACAACGGTCCCGGTCGCGCTGGACGTGTATAGTCTCTCCTCCTCGTGTGACGCAATACGAACTCGAAGATCACATGTATTCGTCTCGTAGAGATCATCATCAAATTGTATGAGTGCAACGTCGTTTTGGAATCCGTCGCCTCCGAAGGCGTATTGAACGGTATGGTCACTAGGGAATCGCACAGGGAACATTCTTGATCCGGTTAGCACACGACCATCATAGAGGTGTGCCGTGATCCTGTTTGACTCAACGGCATCTCCGTTGTTACGAACGACACAGTGCGCGGCGGTCATTACCAAGTGCCTAGACACAATCGTTCCCGTATATGGAGCATCGTCATCATCCAAGAGTTTGACGACAAACGGGTAGTTCTCCCAATCAGTGTCCTTTCTCAGAATCACTCTGTTCTTCCTCCAGAGGTCCTAGTCATGTTACCTTTCGACGCCATTCCCGTTGTAGCGGAAAGCTAATCGGGAGTGTCGCCGCAAGTGCTCGGCACACTGGTTCGAAATGGCTTCCGCAAAGTCGCACGGCAGCGCGTTGCCGATCACCGTGCAGGCATGGTCCATGTACGGTGTGTCGAGGCGGTAGTCCCGCGGAAACGTCTGGAGTAGTGCCGCCTCCCGGACCGAAATCGTCCGATCGGCGTCCGGATGTCCGAATCGACCCTTACTGAAGGTCGTGCATCCACCCGTGATAGTAGGAGCTGGCCGGTCCCACTCCATCCTACCGTAGACATTCGTAAAGCCAGAATAACCGCCGCGATGGCAGGACGGGCGCAGTTCTTCGGGAATATGTGGCCACGTTGCGCCGGCTCTGGCGGCCCGCAACCGTTCGATGTTCTTCGACGAAAGGTTACGGACGACATGCCAATCGGACTCCTCGACGCTCCCGTTCGCCCTCGCCTGACGCAAACTGACGGGATCGGACATGTCTGCGATCGTGTCACGTACTGTTTGCCAACGGACAAGGTTCTCGGTCGGGGAGCGCGAGTGCGTAGCGTTGGGTAGTGGGATCCTGAAACTCAACCCGCCAAGAAGGACCAGCCGCCTTCGATATTGAGGAACACCGAAGTTAGCGACTTGAAGAATCCCTTCGGTCAGCAAATAGCCAATCGACTCCAATCGGTCGCGTAGTTGGCGGTATAAGGATGCTCCCTTCTTCGTAAGTCCCGGAACATTCTCCATCATGATTGCCCTCGGAAGCATTTCCTCCGCAAGGCGTGCAATCTCGAGAACGAGTTCGTTGCGCTGATCTTCCTTGTCCTTGTACTTGGCTGTAAGGCTCGTAAACCCTTGGCAAGGTGGGCAACCTGCCAAGAGGTCAATCTGGGCGACTTTGGCGTCCCGAAGGAGCGTGGCACCAGACACCGTGGTGATGTCCTGCTTTAGGCCGCGGACCTCGGGGTGATTCGCCTTATAGATGGCGAATGCGTGGTGCTCAAGCTCAATGGCCGCAACGACACGAAAACCCGCGCGCTTGAGACCTACCGTTAGTCCGCCGCCACCGGAAAAGGCATCGACCGCTGTAAGCGACATGCCCATCAATCGTCTGCAGGCGCCGCGGGATTGGCGGTGCGCTGGCGTTGTGCTTCACGGAGGAAATCCTGGTGGACATGCTCCGTCTTGAGAAGAAACGCCGCCCAATCCAGGTGGGTCAGCTTTTTCTTGTCGCGATAGCCCTCGAACGCAGCGCGTTGCGTGCCGGTTAGAGCAAGCTGATCGCACACTATGGTCACGTGGAAGTCTGCGAAGTGCTTCCTAAATTCGAAGTGAGCAGGGTCGTTCAGGAACGTTTCCATGTTCTGGTAGTAAGTGACGATCCTGTCCATTTCCGCATTAGTCAGCTTGTGGTGCGGCTTCTTGATCTCGATGATCTGCACCGTTCCTTCCTGGCTAGAGAGAACGAAATCCGGACGCTTTCCCGTCTTCTTGAAGTCAGAAAGTGAGATGGGACTTCCTGTCCGATCCTCGTAGTACTTTTCGAACTCTCGCCGAAGGCTGGAAAAGGTCCGGTTCTCTGTAACCGGTGCCCATTCCGGATTGACTAGCCACGGTGCATCCGCGATTAGCTGTTGAAGGTCGTCTTCGTCAGTGTCTCCGGCATCCTTGAGGATTTCTAGGCGCTTCACCACCTTGAGTCGATCCTCCGCGATCCGTCCGAACGAGGAAAGCTCCGCAAGGCGCGCAGTCCGCAAGAATGAGGCTAGAACGGAGAGCGGTTTGTCTGCATGGGCGACGGCCTCTTTCATCATCGAATCGAGCGTGATGTGCGGTGCTAGAGTGATGCTCAGATCAACCAATTCGTTTACAACATCGGCGTCCTCCGCTTCGCTACGGCTGATTGTGCGGCCGAAGGAACGAGCAACTTCGAGGGCCTTGTCTCGGATGTCCTGTTGGTTTCCTGCCGGATAGGTGTCGAGTATTCGGGCTTCGACATTGCCCGTATCAAGAAAAACCTCCAGCGTCGCCTTCCGAAGGGGATCTCGCGACAGAGTACCGATTCGCTTAACTATGGTTTGTCCCCAAGCTTGAAAAGCGGCGGCACGCTCGTCCGACCACAGGATGTCGCGACGATCCGTTTGGATGAGATCCTCGTCTTCGTCGAGCCAGTCCGCGTGGAGCTCGCCAACGAGATAGGACCGGATGTTGTGCTCTCCGGTAAACCCCGCACGTTGGTTGAAGATCGAGGTCTGGGCGGCGATCTTGCCGCGGCAATAGATTCTGACCCCGGCCATGAGTTCATCGCTGTAGGGGGCTTTCGAATATGCCATCCACCCCAAGAGCGGATAAGAGGTGCCGTCATGGTCGAATCCGGCCGATAGTTCGTCTTGGACCGTTCCATCAGGGCCGAGTACCGAACCGTCACGACAGAACGTGATCCTCGTGTTCGGCATGGTATCGATATGGAAGGTGCGGACGGTTTCAGGCGACGAGTCCGAAGTTGTGTTGTCCGTGAGTTGGACCTTCCAGTCCTGGGATTGGATTCCGAAGCGTTGAGCCAGCTGGCGACCAAGGACGGCAATTTCGGGAACTTTGCGATAGTTGAAGTCCCTAAGGATGATATGGGTCCCCGACGTCTCGGAGAGCGATTCGTCGCGGTCGCCGACGGTCGGCTTGTAGCGTTCGTCCGGTTCGTCACCGAGCGCGACAATGCCGCCATAGTCGAGAACGATGTGTGAAGTCAGATAGCCGGAGTCAGAGGGGTTTTCACTGTCCCCGTATTGCAATTCCCCCCCGGCACTGATCACTTCGATTGTCTTGCAGATGCCGAACGGCGCGAGCTTGCCGACGCCCTTGCGGCCCATCACCTTGCGCTTGAGGCCGAGCGATCGGCTACCTCGTTTTGGATCATTACGCCTCTCGGCGCCTACCACCAAGAAGAAGTCCTGCACTTGCTGTGGTGTCATGCCGATTCCGTCGTCGATAACTTGGATGTCGAATCCCTTGTCGGCGACAGTGCCGCCCGCGCGGGTAGCAAGAAACTGGCCCATAGGAGCACGGACGATGACTTCCGTAGCGTCGGCGTCGTATGCGTTGGCGATGAGTTCAGCGATGACAGCCGATACCTTGTCGTATAGCTTCACACCCAGCTTGTCGACCGTGAGGCGGGAGATTCTCATCGAATAGTCAACGGACATATTCGCGTCCCCTTGTCGTCGAATCAGTGGGGTCATTCGGGCTCCTCGACCACGACCGGAGTGGTCCGCAGAAGGGACGGAGCGGGCGGCCGTCGTGCTTCACGATGCCGTCAGGCAGCCCGTCCGGGGTTGCTCGAAAGTGCGTGGGCGATGAGGTCGCGGACACAGTCCCGCCGATTCAAGAAGAACACTCCGTCGCGCCTCCAATCAGCCTCCGAGAACCGCCCTTCATCAATCTGCCTCGCCGGAGTCGTCGAGAGTACGTACGCGTGGAGGAAGAGTTCAGGTTTCGTCGCGCCGCGTCGTTCCCGAAGCTGCGCCTCGATGTCCTTGATCCGGCGGTGGAGGGCAATCTTCTCCCGCTCCCGTCGTCCGTAGCGCCCAAGCCCCTTGGGGTCGAGGAACAGGATGTGCTGGGTATCGCCGCGCCGTAGCCAGACGATGAAGTCCGGGAAATAGCCGAAGTTGTCGAAGAAGGACACTCCTCGCCCGCGGGACCGGTTACGGATAAGGAACAACTGCCGATCGCCAAGAACGGAGTCCTCCTCCGCCAACTGGCGCAGTAGGTCCACGACTCGCTTCTCGTCGCGATTCAACGGCACCGGATGCACCTCCACGGTCCGCTCACCGTCCACGGTCGCCGTGCTCCAGAGCAGCGGCTCGTAGGCGTGCTCCTTCATCCAGAACGGCTCGATCTGAAACTTCTCGAGCGCCCTGTGAAGCTCCATACCGGTGAGTCCCTCGAGATCACGGACGAGCGCGGCGTCTACGGTGCCCCGGCCGGTCACCTCGTACTTTCCGACACGGTTGTCGTCGTCCTCGGCGAGGGGCCGAGCCTCAAGCTGTGTCGCCTCCCAGCGTGAACGCTCCCGCCTCCAGGACCGCTCGAAGTATTCGAGAACCATGTCGCCTGCGAGTTCTTCAAGCCGCTGGAGATCGCTGAAGCTCCGGACCTCCAACTGTTCACGCGGAACGAGCAGGTCGTACCAGTCGCCCCGTCCAAGCAGACGGCGCACGAGCGACAGTTCGACTTCGAGATTCCACCAGCCCTGCCGCTGCTTTTTCGCCATCACCCTTTCGTGGATCCGGCCCTCGTTGAACAACCTCGCAAATCGCACGAGGCTGCCCGACTGCGGCGCTTCGTCGCTGCCGGGCTCGGATTCCGGTCGGCTCGCTTCGATTTCAAGTGCCGAATAGAGATTCCGGCGGATGACCGGACGGCCTTCCTCAGCGGGATCCGGCGGTGCGAGCCGCTCGCCGGAACGCTCAAAGAAACGCCCGGGCGGGAGGCGGAGAATCTGGAGGTCCGGGACCCTCCCAAAGTTCCACGTCACCGGCAGTTCGACCGTAGCGGTTTCGAAATCGAGGCCCTGGTCCTGCAACAGCCGGCGGAACACGTCCATGTAGTTCGCGCGGAGACCGAATATGTGAAGCGTTTCGATCTCGGCGAGCTGGTCCGCTCCGTCGCCCGGTGACGCCCCGGCCGGACCGTGCCGCTTGAGGCTCAGGTTCCAGCCTTTGAGGCGTACCCCGCGACCGAACATCTGGACGATCTCCGGCCCCTCCCCCACGCCGACATGCATGAGGCCGATCGTGCTGACCCGCCAGGAATTCCAACCGGCGATGAACCGCCGTGCGCCGACCACGATGTTTACCGGGGAGGTTTCCCGGTCCACATCCGCGAACATCGGCGCGGTAACCAGGTTCCGTTCCAGCACGAAATGCGGGTCGGCGGTCGCCTGGAGGCGCGCGTGGAGTCCGGCCGCGTCTCCTACGTTCACGACGCCGAACACCGGGTTGTCGGCAACCCGTAGGTGAAGCTCCCCCTCGCCGCGCGTCAGGTACTCGACATGGAGCTTCCCGGTCCCGTAGAAGAGCGCCTTGCAGACATCGTCGTAGATCTTCGGCGGTGAATCCTGGGCGAGATCCTCCAGCCGTCCGGCGAACCAGTCGCCGCCCGCCTCGGAGTGAAGCCCCGACTCTCCGGCTAGCAGCGACCCGATCATCGCTACCATTCGCTCACGCTCGGCGAGAAAGCGGCCGAAGAAACCGAGGATGAGAAGGACATCGGAGCGGGTGGTTGCGGCGTCTTTCGTCTTGCTGGGGCCAAGCACCGTCTTGCCTAGGAACGCCCAGAGGGGCCGGGTCACGTGGTACTCGCGCCACGCGCGTCCGTGCGTCTGCCAGATGTGGAACTGCCGATAGAACGTGAGCAGGCAGCCGAGGAGGTAAAGGTCACTGTTCGGATCCTGGACGCCTTCCTTGAGGTTGACGATGGAGTAGTCCTTTCCGTAGCCGTCCTCATGGAAATCGCGGTAGGGATAGTCGAAGAGCACCGACTTCGCGTAGGCGTCCAGCAGTTCGGGGGCCTTGCCGACGATCTGGTCGAAGGTGGCTGAGTACTCGAATGTGAAGCCGCCCCGGCCAAGTTCCTTCCGGTACCTCCGCCACGCCTGGCCGGAAGCCCCTAGGTGTCCTTCGTCCACGAGTACCAAGTTGTCGGCGCCGAACTCGCTGACAGCGACCCGCTTGATCCCCTTCCGCTCGGCGAGCTTGTTGATGTCGAAGATCTCGACCGTCCGGAAGAGTTCGCGGGGAGCATCCGGGGAGAAGAGCCGGGAACGCAGGCCACTCACGTCCATCTCCCGCCGGTGTTGCTCCGACATGCGCTCGTTGGGCGTCAACAAGATCACGGAGCGGACGCGCCGTCCTCCGCGTTCAGCGTAGTGCCGGAACTGCTCGATGTGGACATGCATGAGCAGTGTCTTGCCGGAGCCGGTCGCGCTCTGGAAGGCCAGTGTTTCGAGATCTGACGGCTCGTACGGTGGGAGACCTCGAAAGCTGGTGCCGAGGCGGTCGTTCAGCTCCACCAGCAACTGAGCGGGCTCGCTGAAGTAGCGGTCG
The DNA here is from genome assembly GCA_009844885.1 of Gemmatimonadota bacterium. Taxonomy (GTDB): domain Bacteria; phylum Gemmatimonadota; class Gemmatimonadetes; order Longimicrobiales; family Gaopeijiaceae; genus Bin94. The sequence continues at coordinate 3,895 of VYAQ01000335.1, read as the reverse complement.
AGGTAGTACTCGGTGAAGAGCAGCGCTAGGTATTGGTGTGGCTTCAGGCTCCGGCTGTGTTCCGCGGTCAAACGCAGCCGGCGTTCGTGCCGCTGAATGTTGCCGTCGTGCAACGCCAACTTCGGCGGCAGTCGGCCATTGGGGTGCCGGAGCGATTCGACACGCGCCTCGGAATCAAGCGCGCCATCCGCGCCCGTCGCCCTCGTCAACCGATCCAGCAACTCCCGAACGGACTCGGCGTGGAAGGCCCGACAAACGAAATCGTGGAGGGCGAGTCTCTGGCGGAACGTCGCCCGATGTTTCACGGCCTGTCCGGTCCTGGAGAGGTCGTCATGACACCCAGGTTCCCCTCACTGTGACTTAGGCCTCCTCGAACATGAGGCGGCGGAACTCCGGCTCGATGGGAAACGCCGTCCACGAATCCCCGTCCTTGGCCACGGCGTTCAGGGTGTGGTCGCCGTTGACGTACACACGGTCGAATCCGTCGAATCGTCCTCGGTGCTCCCGGAACCAGGCATCGAGCGCCCGGTTGTCCGTCTCGCAGCGGTTGCGCCAGAGGATGAGACACCGAATCGCCCCGGCGTCCTCCCCCTCAATCGCGAGCACTCCGTCCAGCCGCCGACGGGACCGCTCCCGCAGGCCGAGCAGCAGGTTGAACGTCTCGGGCAGATCCACAGGTGACTCCCGCCGTTCGCCATCGCGCACCACAGAGAGCGTGTAGCGGAACGGATCCTCGAACTCCGACCCGAGCCAAGTGGCGCTACCGTTCGTCTCCGTGTCGATGGCATAGCGGAGGCGGTAGTCCTCTACGACATCCGGACGAAGGCCAAGCGTGCCCTCATTCCGGGGCACTAGGGTAAGACTGTCCATCGTGTCCTCGTAGGACTCGATGCGCAGATAGCGGAAGAACTGCGAAATCCCTTTCCGGGAGATCGGCTTGCCGTCCTTCCAGTCGGACGAATGAACAACCTTCTTCAGCCGAGGAAGAACGACCGTGTCGAAATGATCCCCCATCTCGACCAGCACATATTGACGTTGGCCATCGTCAGCGCGGTTGAGATTGACGACGGCGTGGCCAGTGGTTCCGGAACCCGCGAAACAGTCGAGAACAACGGAATCAGCACCGCAGCCAGCGGCCACCAGGCAATCCTCGACGAGTCCGGGGGCCTTCGCATAGTCGAAATCGGCTCTGCCGAACAGGTCTTTCAATGCCTTGGGGCCCAAGTTCGCAGAGGCGTACCGCTTGTCCTCCCACCATGTTCCCGGCATGGACGAGAAGTCGGGTCGTATCTTGAAGTCAATCCTTACTTGCTCTCGGCCTCCATCTGGAACGCGGCGGACTCGGTATTGAGCGAGGTCTTGCATGATCCGCTCCCACCCGCGATGCCAACGCTTCTCCACAACAACGCCGTCTTCGGTAACGACCGGCCAGACCTCGATTTCGTCGTCACGAGCGGCCTCCAACACCTCGAAACTCGCAGAATCCGCCCGCCATCGCATTTCGGGAACCCGCATGACATTCTTCGAGTCGACGTAGATCGGATAGAACATCGTGGGGCGGTCCTCCCGCCTGTCGCCCGACCCGTGCCGGAGCAGACCGTTCCAGGCGTACCTCCCCCATTCATCCTCGAGCGGATAGCGCGCGAGTTGGAGCGGCGTCTTGGTGAGGCTACCGGGGACGGCTTCGGAACGGCCAAGGAACAGGGCGTACTCGTGCTTGGGCGAAAACTGACCCTTTGACTTTCTTCCGGCCGGGTTTGAACGGACGGTAACGACCCCCAACTCCCTCTCAAAGATGCGCCCTGCAAGGCACCGCAGCAGCGAGACCTCCTCGTCATCTATGGCGACACAGAGCGAACCGCTCGGCGTCAAGGACTCGCGGGTCAAGGCGAGCCGGTCCCACATCAGGGCCAGCCAGGACGAATCCTTGTAGTCGTTCTTGTAGAGAATGGCCGAAGCGTCCGTGTTGTAGGGAGGGTCCAGATACGCGCACTGCACTTGTCCGGCGTAGCGTCCGCGTAGGAGGTTGAGTGCTTGGAAGTTCTCGCCATGCACGAGCAAACCGTCCTGCGCCTCGTCGAGCGGCCGGGTTTCCGAGAGCGCGGCCAGTAACCGGTCCCTGAAGTCCTGATCGAAGTGCCGGGTATCCAGCACGAGGTATGGGTTCGCGCGCAGGAACTCGTCCGTCAGCGTCCCGCGTCCGCCGCCACTCAGCAGGTTCGGCGGAATCTCGGAGATGGCGTATAGCTGCTCCCACTCCCCACGCTGCGCTTCGTTCGCCGCAATCTCGGCGTAGAGAGCCTCCGGAACCCGGTCCAGGGTCACGCACCACTGGGTTTCCAGCACGAACTTCTTCTTGAGCCAGAGTCGTTTCTGGAAGTCCTCAAGCTGGGCGAGGAAGGCGACTATCTTCTCGCCGAGCATCTTGATCGCCTTCATGCGCGCAACCGCGCGCCGCATACCCCCGGCGTCTCCCGGTTCAAGATCGTCGAGACTCAGGACCTCCGTCTTGAGAAAGAGGTCGAACTCCCGCCGCAAGAACCCACCGAGGTCCTTGTGGATGAAATAGTCGAAACTGTTCCTCGCCGTGTAGGTAGCAAGATGGCGGTCGAGAGTAGTCCGCTCCGGACAAGTCTCCGTGGGTTCGGGGTGCACGAGCGCCATCTGCCAATCGGCGGGCGCGGCCTCGTGCACGCGGGACGCGGTCTCCTCGTTTATCTTCTTCTGCTGCCCGTTCCCGTTTCCCGGGAAGCGCCGCTTTTCTGGGTCGCTCAGCGGCCGGTGTTCGAAGCGGACAACGAGGTCTTCACCATCCTCGGCGACTGCGCCTGGACCCTTTGCCAACAGGAACCGACGGGCGCTGCTGTTCGCCTCCCTCACGTTGTCCCGAGTGCCGACCGCCGCCGCGATTTCGAACCGCACCTTGCGACCGGACTCCGCGTCGGCGGCCACACTAAACACGTAGGAGGCGTAGTTCTCCGTGGTCTTGATGTAGTACTGGTCGGCGTTCGCCCAGTGGAGCGTCACTTCCTCCCCGTCGTAGGGAATCAGGTAGGAAGGTTGCGCCCCGGAGGAATAGCGTCGTTGCGCCGCGAAGTCGCCATCCCGGTAGTAACGTTCGAAAAAGTTGGTGAGGTGTTTGTAAACATCTCCCTCGTCAAGTGCTCCCGTTGAAACTCCCTCGATCTCCGCGCGAAGCTGTTGGACCTTCGGCGCTTTCGACGGATCTACCCCGAGTGCTCTCGCCGTTTTCTCCGCCTGCCCCAGTTCCTCTTGGATTTCCGCTAGGTTCTCGCTGACTGACAGCCCGAGTAGCGTGCGCGCCTGCGGGAGCAGATCCTCGTCCAGGAAGCGCTCGACCTCGGCCCGCTTCAGATTCATGATCCGGTAGAGCCCAAAGTCGAGATCCCCCCGGTCTAGTTGGAACATCTCGCGGAGCACATCGCGGAGCCGCTTGAATCTCTCGGTCTGCCCGGGCGCAGGGACGCTGACTTTGCCGGGCTCGGGACTGGAGTCGCCGTTCGCGGAGCGCGTCTCGCTCATGGACCCGGCAAGCCTAACGGGTAGTGGACGGAATCCCGTGACGACTCTACCGGAGGTTTGCGCGGCAACAGCGAACGCTCCCGATCCCGAGGACTCGGGACGGGGCCAAGGACAATCGGCACAAGTGATAGGCGGAGTGATATCGAGATCGACGAGAACATCACAAGTTATTGATTTATCAGCATTTTACTTGCTTCTTGTATCGGACCGGAGGTCGGCGCTTCAAGCGGCACGCGTCACCAGCGGCGGGTGGGCGTTGTGAGCCCAGGGGTTGCCGTCGGGCGGAATGGGGCTGTGACGTGCGCGGCGCCGAGCGCCGCGCGTGCCGGGCTGGAGACCGGCGGTGTCGTAT
>VYAQ01000022.1 GCA_009844885.1 Gemmatimonadota bacterium | reverse complement strand
GCGCTGCCCGGGGGGGCGGTCTAACAGGCGGGTTTCCCCGGGTTCCCCGCCGTGGGGGGCCCCACGGGGGTTTTGGGGGGGGCGGGCGGGGGGGGCCACGAGGGCGATGGCCAGTGCAACGGTCGTCGGGGTTCTCATGCTGGTACGCCTGCTGGATGCTGATGACGTGGATTCGGGAACCGAGGCGGTCGCGTGGCCTCGGATCGCCGCGCGACGACCGGATGACGGGCCGCCGGGATGCGGAATTGACCCGATCCCGATACGGGACGCAAGCGGTGTCAGGCCCCGTCCTCCAGCCGTTCCACGTTCTCCGCGTACAGCGACGACTTCTCGAGCACCGGGTTCGCGTTGTAGGCCTCCGACTCCCCCGGCGGAATGCTCAGGTACTCCCAGTCCCCGCCCCGGAAGGATCTGGCCAACAGGACGATTTGCCCCACGTGGTAGGCGAGGTGGGCCAGCGACCGCAGCAGCGCCTCGTCCACCCGGAACTGGACGCCGCTGATGGTGATCGGCGCGGCAAGATCGTCGTCGGTCAGATCGGCCAGCGCACCGAACAACACCCGCCACCCGCGCTCCCACTTCTCGGTGACCTCGGCCGCGGATACTTCCCGCGGCTCGAACTCGGAGTCCCGGTCGCGCCAGGGCTTCTCGCCATCCGTGGTGAGCAGGTCGGTGAACTTGGACTCCAGGTTGCCGGCCACATGCCACACGATGATCGCAACCGAGTTGCCGTCATCGCCGCGGACGTGCAGCTCCTCGGGCCGCACCTGCCGCAGGGCACGCTCGCCGAGGAGCTTGTAGCGCAGGAACTCGGCTTCGATGAGGGGAAGGAGGGTGCGGTTCATTGGGGTTGCGCCAATTCCACTCGCTCGATTCCTTCGATCCGGTCAAAGGCGGCGATGACTGTCACAGGACTTGGCATTTTGTATATGTTGTATACGACTATGGACACCCAGTCACCTCGCCCGAAGGGGGAGCTTCAATGGCCAACGTTGCCGCCACCAAACTGCGAACCACGATCTCCGACCTGCTCGACCGCGTGATCCATCATGGCGAGCGGATTGCGGTTGAGCGGTACGGCAAGCCGGTGGCCGCCCTCGTCAGTCCGGAAGACCTCAAGCTGCTCGAAGCAATCGAGAATCGCATGGACCTCGAGGCGGCCCGGGAAGCGCTGAATGAACCCGGTCGCCGGAGTTGGGATGAGGTCAGAGCCGAACTCGCCCTGCAGGACGACGCCGCAGTTTGACGGACACCCGGCGATTCGATGTCTACCTGAAACCGGCAGCAGAGCGTGCACTCAAGAAGATCGTCGATCGGACCGCCCGCCGTCGCATCGCGCGGGCCATCGACGGGCTCGCCACGACCGCGCGGCCGCCCCAAGCGGTGAGACTTCAGGGATCCCACGGGCTGTTGCGCATCCGAACCGGTGACTACCGCATCATCTATACCGTGGAGGACGCCACTCGCACGGTGCTCATCGCGACTATCGGCCACCGCCGCGATGTGTATCGGCGATGAAGGGGACACTACGCCAACTCCACGCGCTCGATGCCCTCGACCCGGTCGAAGCCGCGGTCGAACGTCGCGATCGCCGCCGCACCCAGGTCGGCCAGTTCGGGCCTCCCCAGCACCGTGTACCGACATCGGAATGTTCGAATCGACGAAGACCCTCACGAGCGTCCCGCCTCGATCTCGCTGATCATCGCGCAGATGTCGGCGGTGGGCCCATTCAGACGGGACGGGATGAGAACCTGCAAGCGATATGATGGGATCGATGGGCTCCGGGGTGTGGTGGTTGGCCTGACCGATGGCAAAAGTATACTCATTTGAGCATATACTCACAGTTGCGCGAAGGGACGCCGCAATTGAGCGAGAAACGAGAATTCTCCCAACGCTGGGGCCACCTGCTCCTGGGTGGAGTCATCGGGGGATTCGTGGGCGCGGCCGCCGATGATCTGGCTTCGTGGCTGTTCCCGGCATCGACGGACCGCTGGGTGGCGGAGTGTGAAACCATGCTCGAGGACGAGTGGGACGCAGGGCAACGGTCATTCTTCATCGACGGCGAGGTGTGCCTCGCGATCGTGTACCCGGAGTTGCCGAACCGGGAACTGATCCGCGACGACGCGACGGACATCCGCAACAGTGCCTTCCGGACCTTGCTGGACACGCACAACGCAGCGCTGCGCGCCAGCCAGGGCGGCGAGGTGCGGGTCCGTTTCGGCGTCGACGCCGAAGGCACCCCCGTCGATCCCGAGGTCCAGGAGAGTTCGGGGAGCACCGCCGTTGAGGCGTTCGCGCTGGATCTCGCCGCGACAATCACATTCTCCCCGGTCACGGGCGAGGAGGCCTCAAGCGCGACGTGGGCGGAGTTCCCCGTCTCCATAGGCGTGCGCCCACCTCAGTAGCCTCGACCCAACCATGCTGGCCCTCGCCTTCGCCATTCTCACGACCGTCGGGATCATCGCGTTGGCACTCATCCGCACCCTGCGTCCCGACCGCGAGGCGAAAGGGCTGACCGAGGTCTGCGTCGTCCTGGCGGCCTACGGCGCCGTTTACGGACCCGTCGGGATCGGTTTCGTCTGGGAGTTTCGACACGGACCCGACCTCGCGAATCTGCCTCCATTCATTGGCGGTGCGCTCATGGGAGCGCTGCTCGCGATACTGGTCGCGGGGGGAATGTGGCTTGCCACAGTGTTGGCCCTTTGGGCGCTTCGCCGCCCCCTCGAACTGCCCACCAGGCGGATGGGTGTGCGTACGGCAGTGCTTCTCGTCGCCGCCTTCGCCCTGGTGTTCGGCTCGGCCATGGCCTTCTTCGAGGCTGTGGAAGACCGCAACGCGTGGCTGATGTGGGTCGGGATGGGCCTGTGCTACGCCCTCTTCTTCGTGGCCCAGTCGTTTGTGGTGCCCTGGCTGACATTTCTCCGGTTGCCGCGGCTGGCCGACTCATCGGATTCCGGAGATCTGCAGGCCTGGGTGGACGAGGTTATGACCAGGCTCGGTAAGCGACCTATGGCGGTGCGCATCCATGAGGGTGGCTTGGTGAACGCGTTCGTGCTTTGGGGCATCCGCAGGCCGTGGCTGCTGGTCGGCGAGGGACTGCTGAAGGAGATGTCGCGCAGTGAGGTGCGCGGGGTGCTCGCGCACGAGGTCGCCCATCTACTGCGAAGGGACCACGTGCGTCTGCTGCTCTCCGGAATCGTGTGGGCACTCGGGATGACCGCGTGTACCATGCTGGTGATCGCCCCCTTCTACGAGGCCGATCGCCACGTGCTCGGGGTCATGGCGACGGCGACCGCCAACACGCTGTACTTCGTCGCCCTGGGCACAATGATGCGGCGCGTCGAGTACGCAACCGACCGTCTCGCGGTGGAACTGCTGGACGGAGAGGGCGCGCCGCTCGCCTCGGCTCTCGAAAAGCTCGCGACTCTGAAAAAGACGCCTCTGAAGCAGAAGGGGGCCATGCACCCGGCGGTTCAGGACCGGATCGAGGCGATAGACAAGGTATCGCTGCTTGCATAATGACGGCGAAATACATACACTATGCTTTCGTCATTCCAGCACGGAGGCACAGCACCGATGGGCGTACTCACCATCAGGAATGTGGACGACGAGGTGATCGCCGCGCTCAAGGTGCGTGCCAAGGCCAATCACCGCTCGCTGGAAGGTGAACTTCGCTATATGCTGAGCCGCTACGCGGTACCGGACTCCAACCTCGGCCTGGTGCGTGAGCGGGCTCGCGCCGCCTATGGCTCTGCTCCGGCGGCCCAGGTCGACTCCCCGTCCGAGGCCACCGATCCACGTCCGGATGCCGAGGCTCCACGCGTGGAGTGGCTGGGCGCGATGCGAGATATGGGCGAGATCACGGGCGACATCATCTCGCCTGTGTCCGAACTGTCCGACTGGGACGTGTACCGTTCAGACACGATATCCAGTGAAGAGGATGGCGAGGCGTCGTGACCCTGCTGCTGGACACGCACGTCTGGCTCTGGACCCACTTGAAGCCGGAACGGCTGTCCGCCCGGGCACGCGATGCCGTGACCGACCCGACGAACACCCTCGCGCTTTCCCCCGTGAGCGTTTGGGAAGCGCTTCTCCTCGCGGAAAGGGGCCGGGTGGACCTCTTGCCCGATCCCTGGAGCTGGATCCGCATGGCCCTCGCAACCCGGCCGATGCGGGAGCTCCCCCTGACCCACCAGGTCGCGCTCCGCAGCCGCAGCGTCCGCCTTACCCATGACGACCCCGCCGACCGCTTCATCGCGGCGACTGCCATGGTTCACGGGCTCACGCTGGTCACGGCGGACCGGACGTTGCTCGATTGTCCCGACATCAGCGTGCTGCCAGGCGCCTGACTACCCCCCCGGGTCCAGCACCGCATCGATGCGGGCGATCGCGTCCTCGAAGTGGAGCCGCGTGGCCCTGTGGGACGTGCCGCCGGAGGCGGCCGCAAGCTCACCGCGCAGGGCGCCAAGCTGGCCGCGCGCGAACGGGACCACGTCGGACTGCATCGCCTCTTCATCCTCCATCAACTCGGCCATCCGCACGAGCCAGGCGCGCTGCAGGTTGCGCCGGTAGGCGTCGGTCTCCCGGCCCGAGCCGGCCTCCGACCAGACCCCTGAGCGCAGGTCGTCGAGCATCTCGCCCAGCGAGTACGCGTCGTCGCCGTTGAAGGCCTCCTGCTCCACCAGCCGCTTCATGCGGTCCACGTTGAGCACCTGGTTCAGAGCCTGGGTCTGGCGGGTGCGCACGAGTTCGACCGCCCCGGTCCCCTGGAAGCGGTCCAGGATGTCGGCCTCGAGCAGCCACTCGGGGGTGGCGAAGACCTGCCGATTCAGGTATTCCAGCGCCCGCTGCTGGCGATCGCGGTCGACCATTTCCCACGGAACCCCATCCTGCCCCTGCCGCTTCCGGGTTTGCACGACGCCGCCCACGTTGGCGACCACGTGACCGGTGTAGCGTCCCCACTGCCCCACCACGTTGTTGTAGAGCTCCTCGAGCTGCGCGTAGTCCTCGCCTTCCTCGTATGCCCATTCGGTCAGGTTGTCGACGACGCGCTTCAGGTTCGCGACGCCCAGGTCCGAGGCGCGCATGGCGTCGTCGCCGATCGCTTCGGTGAGCGCCGTGGGATCCGATCCGGTCGGGCTCGAGAAGCGAAGGATCGGGTTCTCCTGCGCCTCGACCACCATGGCGCGCAAGTCCTCGCGCTCGCTCAGGCGGTCCTTGCCGGGGTAGTAGGTGTAGCCCCACTCGACGGAGAACTTGTCGTACGGCCCCACAACGGGCATGAAGCAGGTGTCGTCGCCGGGCTGAGCGACGTAGTTGAAGCGCGCGTAGTCCATGATCGAAGGCGCCACGCCCATCTCGCACACGAAGCGGGTGCGCAGTTGGTCCACGGTGTAGTACGCCGAGCTCTGCATGTTGTGCGGGAGCCCGATGGTGTGGCCGACCTCGTGCGCCGACACGAAGCGGATGAGCTCGCCCATCACCTCGTCGTCGAAGCGTATCCCGCGCGCCTCCTCGTTGGCGGCGGCGGTCTGAATGAAGAACCAGTTGCGCAGCAGGTTCATCACGTTGTGGTACCACTGGATGTCGCTCTCCAGGATCTCGCCGGTGCGCGGATCGTGCACATGCGGACCCGACGCGTTCTGGACGGGCGACGCCAGGTAGCGGATCACCGAGTAGCGGGCGTCCTCGGGGCTCCAGTCGGGGTCGTCGGCGGGCGCGTCGGCGGCGATGATCGCGTTGCTGAAACCTGCCTGCTCGAACGCGACCTGCCAGTCCTCCACGCCCTGCTTCAGGTAGGGCACCCACTTGGGCGGCGTGGCCGGGTCGATGTAGTAGACGATCGGCTTGACGGGATCGACGAGCTCGCCGCGCGCGTGGGCCGCGGGGTCGCTCGGCTCCAGACGCCAGCGCGTGATGAAGCAGCGGGTCACCGCGCGCTGCTCGTCCAGTCCGTAGTCAATCTTGCGGGTGCTGAAGTACTCGACGCGTTCGTCGCAGAGGCGGGGCTCCATGAGGTCGTCGGGGAGCAGCAGCATCGAGTGGTGCATCTCCATCGACAGCGTGTTGCTGGCGGCGTTGGAGGGGGCCTCGGTGGCGTCGTAGGTCAGGACGCGGCGCACCTCGACGTTCGTGGGGAACGCGGTCGCGCGCACCACGTAGGTGCGGTCCGCGTCCACCCGCCGCACACCGTACGCCTGGCGGCGGAAGCTCTGCAGGCCGAGCAGGGTGATGTCGTCGGTGAAGAGGTCGGTCACCTCCACGACCAGGGCGGTCGAATCCTCGTTCATGACCTCCACGTCGAACGCCATGATGATCGGCTCGAAGTTGGAGTTGCGTACGGCGCCCGCGATCGCGGTGGTGTCGTCGGCGACGTTGGCGTAGCTGACCAGGCGAAGCAGCACGCGGTCGCCGTCACGCTCCCAGCGCACGGTCGAGGTGTTGACTTTCGAGCCGCCGTAGCCGGCACCGTCGGGAGTGCGCGCGATACGGGTGAGCAGCAACATCTCGCGGTCGACCATGTCGAGCGGGATCTCGTAGAAGAGGTCGCGGTCGATCATGTGCGTGTCGAAGAGGCCCTCGCTGGTGATCGCATCCTCGGTGATCACGTCGGAGTACGATGTCGTCGTGTCCTGCTCTTCCTCGCCGCCGGCTTCTTCCTGCTCCTGGGGCG
>VYAQ01000016.1 GCA_009844885.1 Gemmatimonadota bacterium | reverse complement strand
GCACCACCTGCCGCAGGGTCGTGCAGGCCCACCTGGACCGGATCGACGCCTACGAGCACCTCGTCAACGCGATCACCGTCGTCAACCCGGCCGCCCTGGACCGCGCCGACGAACTCGACAAGGCCCTCGCCAACGGCGAGACCCCCGGCCCCCTCTTCTGCGTCCCCATGCTGGTGAAGGACAACTTCGACACCCGCGACATGATCACCACGGGAGGCTCGGTCGCGCTACGCTACAGTGTTCCGCCGGACGACGCCTTCATGGTGCGCCGCATCCGCGAGGCGGGCGCGGTCGTCGTCGCCAAGACGAACATGGCTGAATGGGCCTTCAGCCCGCGCCAATCGGTCAGCTCGTCCTTCGACACCACCCGCAACGCCTACGCGCTCGACCGCGTGCCGGCCGGCTCCAGCGGGGGCACGGCGTCGGGGGTCGCGGCCGCCTTCGGACTGATCGGGCTCGGCAGCGACACCGGCAACTCGATCCGCGGGCCTTCGTCGCGCCTCGCGCTGGTGGGGATCCGCTCGACGATCGGGCTGACCAGCCGGGACGGCGTCATCCCCCTCTCCTTCGACCGCGACATCGCGGGCCCCATGGGGCGCACGGTCGAGGATGTGGCGCTGGTCTTCACGATCGTGGCCGGCTACGACCCCGCCGACCCCTACACCGAGGCCGGGCGGGAACACCGCGAAGTCGACTATACGCGCTTCCTGGAAGCGGACGGCCTGGAGGGCGCGCGCATCGGCGTGTTCCGCGCGCTGGTCGACACGGAGGACGCCGACTCGGCGGTGGTGACGGTCTTCGGCAGCGCGCTGGAGGAGATGGCCGGGCTGGGCGCCGAAATCGTCGATCCCTTCGACTTCGACCTGCGCGCGCAGTCGCGGCGCCCGAACATGTACTGCCGCCGCTTCCGCTACGACATGCACATGTACCTGCAGTCGCTGGGGGCCCGCGCGCCGATCACCGACGTGGTCGAAGTGCTGGAGAGCGGCGAATACGGGGCCGACGCCGAACGGTCGCTGCGCAGCGCGGAAAACGCCCCGCTGGACGTGCACCCCGCCGAGTGGGATCCCCCCTGCCCCGACTTCGCGGAAAACGAGGAGCGCCAGGGCTTCCGCGCCGATCTGGTCGCCGCGATGGACGAAGCCGGCGTCGACGCCCTCGTCTACCCGACCTGGCTCAGCCCGCCCGCCCACATCGACCGCGCCAACGAGGAGTACGGCGGCGACAACTCCCAGCGGGTGGCGCCGGCCACCGGCATGCCCGCGATCACCGTTCCGATGGGATACACGGAGGGTGTGCACCCCGCCGGGCTGCAGATCCTGGCGCGGCCGTACGATGATGGACTGCTCCTCCGGCTGGCGTACGCGTACGAGCAGGGAACGCGGCACCGGAGGCCGCCGGAGGGGTTTCCGGAGCTGGGGCGATGAGAGCGCTGGCCATCGCGATCCTGTGCGGTCTCCTGATGTCCGGCACCACCAGCGGGCAGGAGGCAGGTGACCGGGTGCGCGTGACGCTGTCCGATCCGCCGAGGTTTCAAGGCGTGGTGACGCGGATCACTCCGCAAGAGCTGGAACTGGCTTCACCCTGGGGGGACTCGCGAGTGGTGGCCACAAGCGACATACTGCGAATCGAGCGACGCGAAGACCGACGTCAATGGAAACGCGGCTTCATGGTGGGAGCAGGTGCCGGGGCGGCGTTTGCGTGGCTGTTTCCGTTCACGACAGATCCGCCGTCTTTCGCAAAACGGATCGCAGCCAGGTGCCTCATGACCGCCTACGTGGTTCCCATCTATGGGGTGATCGGCGCGGCAATCGGCGGCCTGGTCAAACTCGAGGGCTGGGAGCCCCTCGAAGGATGGCCGCGCAGCGGTGTAACCCCTGAACCCCTCGTCGAAATGCGCAAGATGCCGGACGGGAGTGCCGCCTTCGGTCTTGGGGTGAAGTTTCGGTTCTGACCGGACGTCCGGAGGGCGTCGGGGAGGTCGCCGGAAACGTCGTGGCGACGATCGAGGACCACGGCTTCCGGCCACTGGCGACCGGCCGCGTCACAGGGCCCCACCTGCACTGGGTGGTGCGCTACGGCAACACGACCGTGGACCCGCGGAGCCTGCTGGCGCTGGTGCGCTGACGGGCGCAGTCAGCCCCCGAGCGACACCACCCTCCCCACCAGTTCGGTCTGCTTGCAAATGCCCAGCTTGCGGTAGACGCGTTTCAGATGGGTCCGCACGGTGCTCTCCGCGCAGCCGACCTCGTGCGCAGCGCCGGCGACCGTTTGGCCTGCTGCAACCGCCACCGCCACGCGGCTCTCCGCGGGCGTCAGACCCAGCAGGTCGGCCACGAGGCCCGGTGCTACCCGCGGCCGGGTGGCCAGGTCGACGATGAGGACCAGTGCCCCTAGCTGCCGCGAGTCGATTAGGGCGCCCATGTGGCGCACAGGATGGATTTCAAGGATCAACGGCGCCGGAGCCCTCCTGCGGGTGATCTTCACAAAGCCGCCTGCACCTTGATCGCCGAGTGAGGGCACAGCCCCCGCGAGCAGGCGCCGCAGCTCTCCGTCTTCCTCCTTATGCCTGGCAGCCAGTTCTCCCCCATGGTCGTGGAGCCCATCGCCTTTGCGCAGGATGTCCCGGGCGCGGTCGTTCGCCTCCAGAATGCGTCCGCCGCGGTCCAGCTGGATCAAGCCCAGCTGCCTGTTGTCGAGCAGGTCGGCCAGAGATGCGCTCGTCGCGCTGGCATCCGCCAGCACCCGCCGAACGCGTACGAACTGGCGCATGTGAGGCGCGAGGCGCCTGATGGCCTTGATCTGATCGTGCCCCCAGCCTCCGCGTTCGATGGAGTTGACGAAGCACATGATCATTCCGGAATCTTCCGGTCCGTCGATCCCCATGTAGAGGGCGTCTTGTGCGTTGTACAGGCGATAGTACTGGTTGTATTCAGATGATTTCTTCTTCTCCCGGTCGGTGTAGAGATCCGATTTGTGGACCAGTTCGCAGTCACGAAGTCCCAGGAGCCGGGGAACGGCCTCATCGTGGGGATAGAAGCTGCTAAAGTATGACTGCTCCAGGTCCGGCCGACGTTCCGTACCAACGAAAAACCGGGACCAGTGAATCCGCGGTCGCTCCCCCCCCCGACCTGTCTCGAAGTTGGTCACACTGTGGCCGCTCGTCCGGATCAAGTCGTTGATCAAGGCGGCCGCCGAGACCCATGTGACATCGCCAAGAGCTGCCTTGTACAGGTTTTCTACGACGGTTTCAAAACGGTCCTCTGCGCCCATCTCGTACGATACCGCGACCGGCATGGAGGGACCACGGCAAACACGAAATACTCACAACTACCACACGGCAACTGGTCGATATCCTACAGTATTCTCACAATGCTGGTGCCTTCGCTGTGACAACTCTCCCCCGCTGCACTATCTTTCAACGGGCCAGAGGCCACAGGGGAGCCCACGCGTAACGCCACATTCTTCGGAGGAATGAGACACTGAACGATCGAGCCCGCACGACGGCCCAGAGCACGGCCTCCGACGACCGCATTTCCCGGCTGAGCGCAGCGATCCTCCGCATCAGCCGGAGCCTCGAGCTGGCCACTGTGCTTCAGGAGGTGGTCGACAGCGCGCGGGAGTTGACCGGTGCCGGCTGGGCGGTGATCACGACACTCGACAGGCGGGGTGCGGTCCAGGACATTGTAACCTCCGGCCTAACGCCGGAGAACCGCCGGAGGATGTTGGAGTGGCCCGACGGACCTCGGCTCTTCGAGCATCTTGGCGACCTGGCGAACCCGCTCCGCTTGACGGATGTCCAGCACTTCTTCGGGTCGCTCGGCCTGTCCGCGTTCCCCTGGGTCGTGAAGACCATGCAGGGAACTCCGATGCACCACCGGGGCGAGCATCTCGGGAGCTTCTTTCTCGCCGACAAGGACTCCGACGAGCAATTCACCGCCGAGGACGAGGAGATCCTCGTGCTCTTCGCCTCACAGGCGGCGACGGCGATCGCGAACGCGCGCACCCACCACGAGGTGGAGCGGGCGCGTGCCGATCTCGAGGCGCTCATCGAGACCTCGCCGGTCGGAGTCGCGGTCTTCGACGCGAGCACGGGCCGCCCGGTCTCGTTCAATCGCGAAGCACGGCGCATCGTCGAAGGGATCCGCACGCCGGGGCACTCCGCGGAACAGCTCCTGGGGGTCATGACCTGCCGGTACGCCGATGGGCGGGAGGTCTCCCTCGAAGAGCTGCCTCTGGCCCGGCAGTTCGAAGACGCAGCGACGGTGCGTGCGGAGGAGATCGAGCTGTCGGTGCCCGACGGGCGGAGCGTCCGGACGCTCCTGAACGCCACGCCGATCCGCTCGCGGAACGGACAGGTCGTGTCGGTTGTCGTCACGATGCAGGACCTTCGTGCGCTTGAAGAGCTGGAGCGGCAACGAGCTCAGTTCCTGGGGATGGTGAGCCACGAACTCCGCGCCCCGCTGACCTCGATCAAGGGCTCGGCCGCGACCGTGCTTGGCGCCATGCAGGTCCCGGCCCCGGCCGAGATGCTCCAGTTCTTCCGCATCATCGAGGGGCAGGCCGACCACATGCACAGACTGATCGCGAACCTGCTCGACGCGGGCAGCATCGAGGCGGGCACACTGACCGTGGCGCCCGTGGCCTCCGATGTCGCGACCCTGGTGGACCGCGCCCGGACTACCTTCCTGAGCGGTGGCGCCCACAACCCCGTTCTCATCGACCTCCCGCAGGACCTGCCGCGGGCGATGGCCGACGGCGAGCGCATCGTGCAGGTGCTGAACAATCTCCTTTCGAATGCGGCCCGTCACTCTTCGCCGTCCTCGCCGATCCGGGTGGACGGGGACGTTGAGGACGGTTACGTCGCGCTCTCGGTGTCCGACGGGGGGCGGGGGATCCCGGCCGACGAGCTCCCTTGTCTTTTCCGCAAGCGGGCCGGGCGAGCAGGCGGAACCGGGCTCGGCCTGGTGATCTGCAAGGGCCTAGTGGAGGCGCACGGCGGCCGCATCCGGGCCGAGAGCGGCGGACCCGGCCTCGGCGCGCGCTTCACCTTCACGATCCCGGCGGCCGGGAGGGCTGCGGGCGATCCTGTGCCGCGCGTCTCGTCGGAGTCCGCAAAGCGGCGAGGCAAGACGCGCATCCTCGTCGTCGACGACGACCCCAGGACGTTGCGCTATGTGCGCGATGCGCTCTCCGCCGCCGGCTACGCTCCCGTCGTTACGGGCGATGCGGACGGGCTCCCCGGACTCATTCGATCCGAGAAGCCCCACCTCGTGCTCCTCGACCTGATGCTCCCGGGTACGGACGGAATCGAGTTGATGAATCGGGTTCCCGAACTCTCCGACCTGCCCGTCATCTTCATCTCCGGCTACGGCCGGGACGAGACGGTCGCCAGGGCGCTCGGCAGCGGTGCCGCGGACTACATCGTCAAGCCATTCTCCCCGACCGAGCTCGTGGCGCGGGTCCGGGCGGCACTACGGGGACGGTCCGGGCCCGACACCTTCGTTCTCGGCGAACTCAGCGTCAACTACGGCAAGCGACGGGTGACGCTCGCCGGTCGCCGGGTGTCGCTCACGGCCACCGAGTTCGAACTGCTCCGCGTGCTTTCACGCGACGCCGGCCGCGTGGTGACCACGCGGACCGTGCTCCGCCGGGTGTGGGGGCGGAACGAGTCCAGCAACAACAGTCGTGTCCGCACCGCGGTCAAGCAGCTTCGGGCGAAGCTCGGCGACGACGCGGGCGATCCGGTCTGGATCTTCACGGAGCGGGGGGTGGGGTACCGGTTCGCATCTCCGGGGGAGGCGTAGCACTCCCGTGGGTAGTGTCGGCGTGTCACTGAGGGCGGCGAGGCACCGTGCCGGCAAGGCGCGACGAAGGCAGGAGCGGAGCGTGCCTACCAGATCCGGAGCCTGACCCCCAGCTCCAGGCCGGTACGCCTCTCGGGACCGAACGTCGGTGCGCCAAGCGGGCTGAACTCTGTCGTACCGTCAATCGAAATGCGCTCCCAGACGTCACGCTTGATGAAAGACCCGATACCGGCTCCGACGACGGCTCCAACCGCAGCCGCGGGTATCGCGACGACAACGGCCACCCCAGATAACCCGATGCAGAAGATCCCCATGAGCACCCCAGCCGGGCCGCCCATGTCCGCATCGACAAGGCTCCCGAAGCATCCAACTATCACCGCTCCGGCGATCATGGGGGGTAGCGTAAGTCCCACCAGGAATCCTTCCTTCCACATACGTCTGGTGCCGACACTCCGCTCCAGTCGGTCGATTGTGGCGTAGCTGAAGGATCGGAGCACATCGCCTTGCTTGAATTCGAAGCCCAGGTCGCTTACGTCGGTCACCGAGCCGACATGGGTCGTATCCATCACTGAGACGCGAATGCGGTCTCCCACGCTTTGAGCCTGCAGCGGTGCCGCCATCGCTACCGGCAGGGTCCACATGAACAGGGCCAGGACACCTTGTCGAGCCACCATGACAGCCTCATCGCGTGGAAGGGTGGTGTGTGCCACGGAGAACGCCGCCTCCCGGGCTGCGACACGACAAGCTGGGCGGAGGTCCGCTGAACCACCATCCTCTTTTTGGGGGACGCTGGATGTCGATCGAACCGGACGACTTGCCCCGCTGTGGGCAGGCACCGGCAGGCCGCGTTCACCGGACAGTTCTTCGCCCAAGCCGACGAACCGTGCCGGCCTGCGGTTCTGATCGCCGAGCCGCCGAGCCTCCCCGTATGGGAGCGGGAATCAGGCACTCGGGACCACGCGAACGGCGAAGTGCTCGAGTCCTCGGAGCACCACGGTGCGCCGATACTTCGGCGGTCGGGCGCCGAATCTGATCTCGTCGAATCGCTCCAGCAGCGTCTCGAGGGCGATTCGTCCTTCCAGGCGGGCGAGCGGAGCGCCCAGACAGTGATGGATGCCGCGCCCGAAGGAGATGTTCCCGTGATCGGATCGGGTGATGTCGAGTTCGGCTGGTCGGTGGAAGCGCTCCTCGTCGTGGTTGGCGGAACCGATCGCCAGTGCGAGCAGAGTGCCTGCCGGCACGGCCCGGTCACCGATCTCCACATCACGGGCTGTGATGCGCATGTCCAGTTGCACCGGCGAATCGTACCGGAGAAGTTCTTCCACTGCGGCGGGCACCAGTTCCCGCCGCTCTCGCAGCAACGCGAGTTGACCGGGATTGCACAGAAGTGCGCGAACCCCGTTGCCGATCAGATTCGTGGTTGTCTCGTTCCCGGCGATCAGAAGTAGGCGCAGCATCACGATCGTCTCGTCGGAAGTGAGTTGGTCGCCGTGCTCCTCGGCTTCCACAAGCCGCGAAACCAGGTCGTCGCGTGGCTCGCGGCGGCGCCGCTCGACAATGGCCGCGTGATACTCGGCAAGCTTTCGGTCGGTGCGGACCACATCCTCCGCTTCCTCCGGCGTGAGGAGGGGCTCCAGCGCACGCGCCAGCCGATCCGACCAGACCCTAAAGCGGTGCAGATCATTCTCGGGCACGCCGATCATCCTCGCGATCACCAACTTCGGGAGCGGCACGGCGAAGGCCTTCATCAGGTCGAATTCATCGGTGCCCCCGACCTCGTCGAGGAGACTGTGAGCGGTGGCGCGGATATAGTCCTCCATCTTCGCGACCGAGCGCGGGGTGAACGCCCGGTTCACCAGACCCCGCAACCGCGTATGGTCCGGCGGATCGCTGACGAGCATGCTCGGCTTGAGCTTCTTCCGGGTTCCCAGCGAGCCATGGGAGGAACGTGCCTTCTGCAGGTCGTTGGAGAAGTTCCGGTGGTCACGCAGGATGCGATCCACATCCGCGTATCGCGACACCACGAACTGCCGGGTGAGGATGCTGTAGTGGACCGGATCCCGGTCGCGCAGCTTTCGGTACGCCGGGTAGGGGTCGGCCACGAAGCGGGGGCCAGCGGCCACCACGCCACGCCGCTTCGCAGCTGCTCCTCGGCCAGTCGCGCGCGGATGTAGATGGATTTGATCCCCGCCGCAAGCGCGTTCCCGAGTGCCATTACCGTGTTGTCCCTGGCTGCCCGGACACCAACGACATCAGGGTCAGTTCGGGATTATCCGCACCGGGCGCCCAGCGCGGTCGTACAGGGTGACCGGACCCTTTGCGACATCGTCGCCGTAGTGAATCATCCGCTTGGGATCGAACCTGACCATCTGCCCCGCTGTCGGCAGGCTGTAGGTCTCGGCCTCGTCGAGATCCACCGTGTAGCCCATGTCGGCAAGCGCCTGAAGCGTGATCCTGCTGAGGGGGCTGCTCTGGCCGAGGGTGTAGATGGGGGACATGAGTTCTCCGCCGAGCAGCACCTCTCCCTCCCGGCACCCGCTGTCGTGCAAGGCGTCACTCCAGTACCGTTCCCTCCAGTGGGAATCGCCCGATCCCGAGCCCAGGCAATTCTCCAGCGGCACCTTGCCGCCATCCGTGTAACTGGAGCCGCCCGCCTCGTTGAAGGCCGCCCGGGCCAGAGGGCCCGTGAAATGGGCGTCCTCGCCCGGGCTGTGGAGCCAGCCGAAGAGCAGCCAGGTCAGAGTGGGATTCGCGATCAGGTCCATGCGGCCCCAGTGGAAGCGGTTGAACCCGAGGGTGTGCGCCATTTCGTGGCGGACGACCTCCTCGACTCCCCCGTTCTCTGCAATCACGTTCAGGTCGGCTTCGTCGAACTCGATCATGCCCATCCACGGCAACAGCGAGTCGTCGCGCGACCGGCACGATCCGGCGCTGGCCAGCGTCCCGCCGGAGCCGTCGATGTGCCTGACCGACACCACCAGGAGCAGGTCGTCGACGGTGTCCACACGCCGGTCCGAGGTGAGGTCCCAGCAGCCCGTTGGTATGTCGGCCGAGACGGGCATGTCCGGGAGTTCGGTGTCCGCCAGCACCGCCATCCATTTCTCGGCTGCGTTCCGGAACGCGGCCGCATGGGACTCGGACATCGGGGTGATGGCGATCAGGTCGAGATCGAATGACCCGATGTTCGCGGTTGCTACGGCGACCGTGAAGAAGAGTTCGACGGCCAAGCCGCCCGGGTCGGTCGCGGTCACGGTGAGGGTTGTCGTGCCGCGGGCCGCGCCGGTGAGGGTGAGCTCGTCGCCGGATGCCAACGCCCGGGCCACACCGGAGGTGGAAAACGCAGTCGAATAGGTGAGCGCGTCGTCGTCGGGGTCGGTGAAGAACGACGAAAGGTCGATCGGGGTGGACTCGCCCGCTTCGAGGAAATGCACGGGGATCTCGGCCAGGGTCTCCGGCGCGCGGTTGTCCTGCTGGCCGGTGACGGTCACTGCGATGTCCTGCGTGGCGGATTCGCCGTCGGTGTCGGTTGCCGTCACCGTGACGGTTGCCGATCCGGGGGCCTGGCCGGTGATCGTCATCTGGCTGCCTTGGCGCGACACCGTCGCCACGGAAGTGTTCGAGCTGGTGGCGGCGTACGACAGCTGGTCACCGTCGGGATCGCTGAAGTAGGACGCCACATCGACCGTGACCGCCGCGCCCGCGTCGACGCTTTGGGCGGGTACCGTCCCACTCGGCTGGGGAGGCCGGTTGCCCTGTTCGATGGTGACGCCGATCTCCTGCGCGGCCGAGGCCCCGCTCGGGTCGGCGGCAGTGACGGTGACGGTCGCCGTGCCCGGGCTGACACCGGAGAGCGTAACCATGCTGCCCGACACGGATGCGGTGGCGACCGACGCGTTCGAGGTGGCGACGGAGTAGTCGAGGGGGTCGTCGTCAGGGTCGCGGAAGTAGGAAGCCACGTCCACGTTGTTCGACGCTCCGGCTTCCAGGGTTTGTCGCGGGATCGTACCCTGCGCTTCCGGCGTCCGGTTGGTCGCGCGAACCGTGACGCTGGCCGTTTGCCGCGCCTCGAGGCCTCCCGGGTCGCGGGCCGTTACAGTGACCACGGCTGTGCCCACTGCCACCCCCGTTATCGACACCGTGCTGCTCGCCACCGAGGCCGAGGCGACGCCGGTGGCCGAGCTCTCGGCGGTGTACGACAGCTGGTCGCCGTCGCGGTCGCTGAAGTAGGAGGAAGCGTCGATGGTGGCCGTCGCGCCGACCGCGACGGGTGTGGCGGGGATCGTGCCGACCTCCGCCGGAGCGCTGTTGGTGACCGTGACGTCGAAGGTCTGCGTGGCGGTGAGCCCGCCGGGGTCGCGGGCGGTGATCGTGACGGTGGCGGTGCCGCTGGCGGAGCCCGTGACGGTCACGGTGCTCGCCGAGACGGATGCGCCGGCGACCCGGGCCGGGGACACCGTGGCCGTGTAGGTCAGCGCATCACCGTCGGGGTCGTCGAAGTAGGACGCCAGGCGCACGGTGGCCGATTCGTCGGCATCCAGGGTTCGGTCGGGGATCGTGCCGGTGGCCTCCGGCGGCCGGTTGTCGGGCGCCGCAACCGTGACGGTGATGTCTCGCGAGGCCTGCAGCCCGCCCGCGTCCTCCGCGGTCGCCGTGACCACCGTGGAGCCGGCTGCGACCCCGCGGATCGTCAGCGTGCTCCCGATCACGCCCGTCGTCGCCACGCCGGCGTTGGCCGATGATCCGCCGTAGGTGAGCGCGTCGCCGTCGGGATCCGAGAAGTAGGAGGACAGGTCGAGATTGACCGCACGGCCCGCGGTCACTCCCTGCGCCGGAATCGAGCGCGCCGTCGGCTGGCGGTTCGCTTGCGCCTGCACCGTGACCGCCACGTCCTGCGTCGCCGTAAGGCGGTCCGGGTCGGTGGCCGTCACCGTGATTGTCGTGGAGCCCGCGCCGGCGGCCCGGATCGTCAGCCGGTCGCCCACCACGCTCGCCGTCGCCACGTTGCGGTCGTTCGACGAACCGCTGTACGACAGCCGGTCCCCGTCCGGATCCGTGAAGTACGATGACAGGTCCACCTGGGCGGTACCACCCGAGGCGATGACCTGCCCTGGGATCGCCATGCCCTGCGGCGCCCGGCTGGCCACGTTCACCCGGATCCTCTGGCGGGCCGACAAGCCGTCCGGGTCGCTTGCGGTCACCGTGATCGTGGCCCTTCCCCTGCTCACGGCCGTGATCGTGACCCGGCTGCCCGCCACGGAAGCCGTGGCCACCGAGCTGTTCGACGTGCTCGCCACGTAGCTCAGCGCGTCCCCGTCCGGGTCCCGGAAGCTGGACGCGACGTCCACGGTGGCCGTGTTCCCGGGGTCGAGCGTCTGTTCCGGAATGATGCCCACCGCGCGCGGCCCCTGGTTGTCCTGTTCCACCGTCACGCCCACCTCGTGCCTGTCGCTCAGGCCATCCGGGTCTGTGGCGGTGACGGTGACGATCGCCGAGCCCGCACCGACCCCCTCGATGTCGACCCTACTGCCCGTCACGCTGGCGGTGGCCACGCTCGTGTTGGAGCTCGTTGCGGTGTAGGTCAGCTGGTCCCTGTCCGGGTCCTCGAAATACGCGAACGCCAGGATGAAGCGCGATTGGCCCGGCCGCATGGTCAGATCGTCGATCGTCCCGGTCGCCACCGGCGGCCTGTTGGGCTGAATGACGGTGACCCGGGTGCGCTGATCGGCCTTTTCGCCATCGGGGTCCCGGGCAGTGATGGTGAGGGAAGTGCTCCCGTCCTCCAGCCCCTCGACCGTCATCACGGTGCCGGACACGGTTGCGCGAGCGCGCCTGTCGAAGAACACGTCGACCTCGTAAGCCAACGGGTCCCCGTCGGGGTCGGTGAAGTAGGAGAAAAGGTCCACCGAGTACGTTTCCCCGACGTCGATCGTCTCCTCCGGAATCTCCCCGACCTCTTCCGGGGCGCTGTTGGGCACCGTGACGCCGAAGGACTGCCGCGCCTCCAGCCCCTCGGGGTCGCGCGCCACGATGGTCACGCGTGCGGTGCCCTTGGCCTCGCCCGTGAGGTGCACCGACCGGCCCGACACCGAGACGCCGACCACCATCGGATCGGATGATTCCGTGAGGTAGGTGAGGTCATCCCGGTCCGGGTCTTCGAAGTAGAAGAACATGGACAGGCGGTCCGTGTCGCCACGGTCGACCTCCTGATCCGGGATTGTGGACTTCACCTCCGGCGCCCGGTTCGGCTGGATGACGGTCACGTAGGTCCGTTGGGAGTCCTCCAGACCTTCGGGATCGCGGGCGGTGACGGTCACCGACGTGCGGCCCTCCTCCACCCCCTTCATCGTCATCATGCTTCCGGATACGGTGATTTCGACCCGATCGAAGAAGGGCTCAGCCGCGTAGCTCAACGCGTCCCCGTCCGGGTCCTCGAAGTAGTCCGACAGGTCCACGGCCGTGGTCGTCTCGCCGACGTTGACGGAGTCCCTCGGAATGTCGCCCACGGCCTCGGGGGCCGAATTGGGGACCGTCACCTGGAAGGACTGGCCGGCTTCCAGGCCGCCTGGGTCCCGGGCCGTCACCGAGATCTGCGTGGTCCCGCGGGCGACTCCCTCGATCTGCAGACTGCTGCTTGACGCGGTCACCGTGGCCACGCCCTCGTCCGAGGAGGTGGCCGTGTAGGCCAGCCGGTCGCGGTCCGGGTCGTCGAAATGGGAGAACATGAACACGCGCAGCGTCCGCCCCGCGGCCACCGTGTCGTCGGGGATCGGACCCGTCGGCACCGGCGGGCGGTTGGGCTGCACAACCGTGAAGCGCGGCCGTTGCGTCGCTTCGAGCCCCTCCGGATCGCGGGCCGTGACCGTCACGGAGGTGGACCATCCCCCCTGCAATCCCACGATCGTCAGGACGCTGCCCGACACGGTCGCATTCAGGACATCGGCAAAGAACGGTTCGGCCGAGTAGCTGAGCGGGTCGCCGTCCGGGTCCTCGAAGTAGCCCGAAAGGTCGACGGTGATCGTGTCTTCGACGTTGACGGTGTCCCGGGGGATGGCGCCCACCGCTTCCGGGGGGTTGTTCGGCACGGTCGCGGAGAAGCTCTGGGTGGCCGTGAGGCCGCCCGGATCCGTCGCCGTCACCGTCACGGTTGCGGTGCCCCGGGCGACCCCCGTCACCACCACGCGGGAGCCCGTCACCGAAACCGACGCGACGTTTGCATCCGATGTCGCCGCCGTGTACGACAGCTGGTCGCGGTCGTCGTAGTAGGATCGCAGATAGACGCTCCGCGTCCCGCCCGCGGCGACCGTCTGGTCCGGGATGGTGCCTGTCGCGACCGGGGCCTCGTTGGGGAGGACGACGGTGACACGGGTGCGCTGCGTGGCCTTGAGTCCGCCGGGATCGGTCGCGGCGGCCGTGATCGACGTGTTGCCCCCGGCCAGGGCCGCGACGGTCATCGTGCTCCCCGACACGGATACCCCGGCGACTCGCTCGAAGAACACCGTGGCCGTGTACGTCAGCGAGTCCCCATCCGGATCGTTGAAATAACCGGAGAGATCCACGGTCGCCGTGTCGCCCACCTCCAGCGTGTCTTGCGGAATCGATCCGACCGTCACCGGAGGACTGGGCGTCACCATCGCCGAGAACTCCTGCATTGACGTGAGGTTGCCCGGGTCCGTCGAGGTCACCTGGATGGTTACGGTGCCCAGCACCACCCCCGAGATGGTCAACTCGCCTCCCGCCACAGAGATTCTGGCAGCGTCCCCGCGGGCCAGCTTGGCCGAAAAGCTGAGCGAGTCCCCGTCCGGATCCCAGAAATACGACGACAGATCCACCCCCGTCGCCACCGCCACGTGGGACGTCTGGTCGGGGATGACCCGGCTGACCTGCGGTGTACGGTTCCCGCCCTCCTCCACTGCCGCACCCACCATCTGCGCCGCCTCGAGCCCCCCGGGGTCGCGCGCCGTCACGGTTACCGTCACCGTGCCCGGAGCCACACCGCTGACGACGATGATCTCGCCGGCAACCGACGCCAGCGCCACCGCAGCATCCGAACTCTCCGCGCCGTAGACGAGCGAGTCGCCATCCGGGTCGGTGAAGAATGAGGAGACATCGATCGCCGCGTACTGCCCCACCCCCATCTCCCGGCCCGCGATGGAGCCGACACCTTGGGGCGCCTGATTCGCGGGATCGACCGTCACGCCAACCGTCTGCTCGGCGCTCAGACCACCGGGGTCGCGCGCCGTAACGGTCACCGTGGCCATGCCCGCCGCCACTGCCCTGAGCGTCACCACCGACCCGGCCACCGAAGCCGACGCCACGCCGGCGTCCGAAGTGGCCGCCGCGTAGGTCAGCGGGTCACCGTCGGGGTCCCTGAAATGAGACGCCACGTCCAGGGTCGCGGTGTCCCCCTCGACCAACTCCTGAGCCGGGACGGACGCCACAGCCTGGGGAGCCTGGTTTGGCGGCTCTGGCGGGTCTGGAGTGACCGTTCCGCCGTCATCGCCGCACGCGAGGAACCAGCCCCCGAGGAGCATCGCAACACACGAGGAGGTCTTCCAACACCTAGTAGCGAACGTCGAACGACCCCCGCTTCGCCTCCTGTCGCTCACCGGGACCACTGGAACATCGGCTAAGGCCCGCGGACCAGGTTCAGCATAAACGCACGCGCGATCCGCACCCTAACCCGCCTCGATCGTGGACGGGGAATCCCTTCGGACGAGGACATTTCGGCCGCTTCCTCCACTCAGCCAATCGAGTAGACGACACCGGCCTGCAGGCTCATGACCCGGCTCTTGAGGGTTTCGCCGCTATCGCTGTCGTCCATGTTCAGTAACCCGAGGTTGTACAGGGCACCCACGGAAATCCCCATCTTCTCCGAAAGCCCGTACTCAAGGCGGACGCCGCCAACCAGGCCAAGGTCCATGGCCTTCGGGCCGTCGTCGCCGCAGTCTTCGTCGATCTCCTCACCCATGAAACTGGCAGACAACCCGCAGGACACCTTGAAGGCCAGCGCCGGGCCGGCCAGCAGATGCACCGACGCGCTTTCGGTTATTGAGAACGGGACACCCGCCAGTGCCGTGATTTCGAGATAGTCGATCTCCGTCGTGAGACTCGCACCGAGAGCATCAAGAGCGAAGCCCTTCTGGGAGTAGCCGGCACCGAGGTGAAGTCCCAACCTGTCCGACATCGGGACTGCGACGCTGGCCCCGATCGCGAGCCGGTTGACCGATTCCGGGGTCAACGTCAGGCCCTCCGCTTCCGCTGTCACTGTCGCCCGGTTCAGGCCCCCGGCCACGGTGAGTCTGGTCTGAGCCGTGGCAGCGTCGGACCACGGGAGAGCGAGGGTGATCGTGGCCAGCGCGAAGGCAATCGTTTCGAGATGTCTTCTGGTCATGCGTTTCCTCCTGGGATCGACGTTGCAGCGTCGTCGCGTAATGTGAGCACGGCAGGCATCGCTTCCGGGTAGCGAGTAGCGCTTTCTCCAGAGGGTCCGTGCAGCGGCAATACCAAAATGTGGGCGAGGAAACCGGAACCGCGTCCCCACTTTTGGGGACGACCCGTTTGCCCTCATAATCCGGCGCCTCTGCGAACCTGCGCTCGCATCCCCGTCAGCCGAAGGATTTGCGCAGTCCTTCCAGCGACATAATCCTCTGCAGGAGCTCGGTCTGCTTGCGAATCCCCAGCTTGCGGTAGATCCGCTTCACGTGCGTCCGCACGGTGCTCTCGGCACAGCCCTGTGCGTGCGCAATGCCGGCAACCGTCTCGCCGGTCGCCAGCGCCACTGCAACAAGGCTCTCCGCCGCTGTCAAGCCCAGCACCTCAGCCACGAGGTCCGCATCGACCCGGGGCCGGGCTACCGGGTCGACGATGAGCACCAGTGCCGCCAACTGCGACGCATGATGGTCCGCACCCATTCTCTGTATCGGGTGCACTTCCAGCACCAGCGGCGCACGCGCCTTCCTGCGCGTGATCTTCATCGAGCCCCCCAGGCCCTGAGCGCCGTCCGCGGGAAGCGCCCGCGCCAGCAAGCTTCGCAGCTCTGCGTTCTCCGCCGGGTGCCCGGCAGCCAGAACACCCCCCCGTTCGCCAACCCCATCACGTTTCAGCAGGATGTTCCGGGCGCGGTCGTTCGCCTCCTTGACGCGACCCGTGCGGTCGAGCTGGACAATCCCCAACCGCCGGGTCTCGAGCAGTTCGCCCAGCGACGCGCTCAACGCCTCGGCATCGGCCATCGCATGCCGGACGCGCGCGAAATGCCGCATGTGAGGCGCGAGACTCTTTATGGCCTGTATCTGATCGTGTCCCCAGCCAGTGCGTTCCGTGGAATTGCCGAAGGACAGGACGATGCCCTGCCCGTCCGGACCGTGGAGCCCCATGAAGAATCCGTTTTGCGTCTCCATGCCGACCCGGAACTCATTGTAGGTTGCGGACTTCTTCTTTTCCCGGTCGGTGTAGAGATCCGACTTCTGGACCATTTCGCCGTCGCCGAGTCCGTAGAGTCGCGGAATGGCCTCATCCCGCCAGAAGTAGTCGCGATAGTACAGTTGCTGGAGATCGTCCCGATGTTCCGCACCCACGAAGAAGCGGGAGAAGTGAATCCTGGGCTCACCCCTCGGACCCACTTCCGCGAACGTCACACTATGGCCGTTCGTACCGATCAAGTCGTTGATCGAAGCCGCGACCGAGACCCACTCGACATCCCCAACCGCGGCCCGGTACAGGTTCGCCAGGACGCGCTCGAACTTTTCGCCCGTGGCCATATCGCCTCCCTTCGATCACACACCTGGTAGGGAGAAAGCTCTCACGGTCGAAGAACCGTCCGCCATACCCCAAATAGGGGATGCCGGTTCGCGGATTCGCTGCCCATAGTGGTGTTACGGCTGCCTGGTGTTCCTGCGGAACCCGGTGCAGTTCGTGGAATAGGTCCCCGCTGCATTCAAGAGGGCGATGCATCCGGTAACGCAGGGCTCACGTCCTCGCAGTGTCAAGAGAACCTTACTAATTGTCATGTTTACTTCACATTTCGGGCTCCCCAAGCACCGCCCTGCGTTGCAGAACCGCCCTTCCGGCCCGGAGATGAATGCATGAACAGCCATCGAGCCTTCATCCTTGCGGCAGCGACGCTGTCGGCGGCCCTGTGGGCGTACGCCTGCGGCGACGGGGCAACGGAGCCCCCGCCTCCCGACCCCCCGCGGCCCACGACCGTGACGGTAAGCCCGGCCGCGGCCGAGCTGACCGCCCTGGGCGCGACGGTGCAGCTCAGTGCGGAGGTGCGCGACCAGAACGGACAGGTGATGGCCGCGGCTACGGTTGCCTGGACGACCGACAATGCGCCGGTGGCGACGGTGGACGCCTCGGGCGTGGTGACGTCGGCGGGCAACGGCTCGGCCACGATCACCGCCACGGCGGGGGCGGCCTCCGGGAGCGCGACTGTGTCCGTGGCCCAGAGGGCCAGCGCGGTCACCGTGTCCCCGGCCGCCGACACGCTGGTGGCGGGCGACACGCTGCGCCTGGGCGCAGTGGCCGCCGACGCGAACGGCCATCCCGTGGCGGGCGCCGAGTTCTCATGGGCGTCGAGCGACACGTCGGTGGCGGTGGTGGACGACGCGGGCCTGGTGACCGGGGTGGGGGCAGGGCAAGCGGAGATCACGGCCTCCACAGCGGGCGTCACGGGCCGCGCGGACCTCACGATCGTGGCTCCCGCGCCGACGACCGTCACGGTCGCGCCCGACACGGTGACGCTGACGGCGCTGGGACAGACCGCGCAACTCTACGCCGAAGTGCGCGACCAGATCGGGCGCGTGATGGAGGGCATCCGGGTGTCCTGGTCGAGTGCCGACACGACCGTTGCGGTGGTGGACTCGGCAGGGCTGGTGACGGCTGCGGGAGTTGGCGAAACAACCATCGCCGCGATGTCGGGCGACGCATCGGGTGAGGCGGTGGTGACGGTGATGCAATCGGTGGGTTCGGTCGTCGTGTCCCCGGCCGCGGACACGATCGCGCCGAGCGACACACTGCGGTTGGAGGCCGAGGCGTTCGACGCCAACGGGCACAGGGTCGACGGTGCTCAATTCGACTGGTCGTCGAGCGCCGTCTCGGTGGCCCGGGTTGACGGATCGGGACTGGTTGCGGCCGTGGCCGAGGGCACGACGACCATAACCGCAACGGCGGGAGACGCCCGCGGCACGGCGGAGATCACGGTCGAGAACCCGGATCGCGCAGTGCTGGTCGCGCTCTACAACGCCACCGACGGGCCGAACTGGGTCAACAGCGGCAACTGGCTTACAGACGTGCCGCTCCAGAACTGGTACGGTGTGAGCACAGATGCCACAGGGCGAGTCGTGCGGGTCGATCTCGCTGGAAGGTGGGACAGCGAGGCGCGAGTGTATGTCCCTCATGGCCTCAGTGGCCCGATCCCGCCCGAAATCTCCAGCCTCGCCAACCTGCAATGGCTGAACCTCTCGCATAACCAACTCACCGGCCCGATTCCATCCGAACTCGGCAACCTCGCCAACCTGACGCGGTTGGACATCCGGTACAACCAACTCACCGGCGCGGTCCTGCCCAAGCTTAGCAGCCTCGCCAACCTGGAGTACCTGGGCCTCTCGGGCAACCAACTCACCGGGTCAATCCCGACCGAACTCGGCAGCCTCTCCAACCTGACAGGGCTGTCCCTCGGTAGCAATGCACTGACCGGCCCCATCCCCATCCGAACTCGGCAGCCTCGCCAATCTGGAGTACCTGAGCCTCGACGCCAATGAACTCACCGGCCCGATTCCGCCGGAGTTCGGCAACCTCGCCAGCCTGGACTTGCTGGCCCTCGCCGCCAACCAACTTACCGGGCCGATCCCGCCCGAACTCGGCACACATCTTCCAGCGTAGTCCGATAAGGTCTAGCAGATAGGCTATAAAACGTTATTGGACAACACGTTCTGTAGGTTTCACGGCGTCTCGTCGTCCCTTGCGGTCCATTGCCATCCGGTGTATTCTTCCCCGGTGTAGTGCTGCAATGAGTGATACACCACAAGGAGGGAACCCCACCATGAAGCGACCGAGGACACTCTCCGCCGCGTTCGTGCGGACGGTCAACCGGCCCGGAGTCTACGGCGACGGGCGCGGCGGGCGCGGGCTGAGCCTTCGCGTCCACCGGACACGGGATGGCCGGATCACCAAGACATGGCGTCAGCGCGTCAGGATCGAGGGGCGGCTCACCTCGATCGGACTCGGCCCGTATCCCGAGGTGACGCTCGCCGAGGCCCGTCAGAAGGCGCTGGACAACAGCCGCGGCGTCCTCCTGGGCCAAGACCCGCGCGGGCGCGGCGTCCCGACGTTCGCCGAGGCCGCCGAGCGGACGATCAAGCTCCACCGGGAGTCTTGGAAGGCCGGGAGTCCGCTTCCCGAGCAGTGGGAGTCCACCTTCCGCCTTCATGCCGCCCCGCTCCTCGACAAGCGGGTGGACCGGATCGAGAGCGCGGACGTGCTCGCGTGTCTCGCGCCGATCTGGAACTCGAAGCCCGCAGCGGCGCGGAAGGCCCAGCACCGGATCACCGCCGTCTTCCGCTGGTGCATCGGTCGAAACTACCGGGCGGACAACCCGGTGGACCGGGCGGTCGTTGCGCTGCCGAAGGCGAACGGCCACACGACAACCCACCACCGGGCGCTCCCGCACGGAGAGGTCGCCGCCGCGCTCCGAGCGGTTCGCGGAACCACCGACACGCACCCTTCGGCGGCTCCGTGCGTCGAACTGATCGTCCTCACCGCCGTCCGTCCCGGCGAAGCGAGGGGCGCGCTTTGGGAAGAGATCGACATGGACGCGGCGACGTGGACGATCCCGGTCGAGAGGATGAAGGCGGGCCGTGAGTTCACCGTCCCGCTCAGCACCGCAGCCCTCGACGTGCTCGAACGGGCACGCAAGCTGTCGGCCGGATCGACGCTGGTGTTTCCGTCGCGGACCGGCGGGCCGCTTCCGCCGAAAGCGCCGCTCAGGGTGCTCAAGCGCGCCGGGGTCGCCTCGACACTGCACGGATTCCGGTCGAGCGCCCGGTCGTGGATGGCCGAGTCGGGCGTCTCCGCCGAGGTCGCGGAAGCCTGCCTTGCCCACGTCCCGAGAAGCCAAGTCGTTCAGGCGTATCAACGGTCCGACCTGCTGGAAAGGCGGGCCGAGGTCCTTCAGGCTTGGAGTCTCTATATCGGCTAGTGACCTGCTACCGAGGACGTTCCGAGGGACACGTCGCTAGATGCCGACCCCCTACTTCTCGGGTTCGTACGCGAACGCATCAACGAGAGCGGCTCGGAATCGCCATATCGGCTCCAAGCCCTCGTCCGCTGGTGGGCCGTCGGTGTACCACGGTTGACCATAGAGCCACAGAAGCAGTTTTCGGTAATTCTCGGGTTTGCCAAGGGTCGTAGGGGCCTTGCCCGAGAGTGTGCCAAGCGCGTTCCGCGACGTGCTGCCCAGCGGCAGCAGCCGATCCGGGCGCGCCAGCGACAGCAACAGCGTCTGGGTCGCCCAGCCCACATCCTTGACCGTAATGGCCTTCAGTTTCTGCATCGCCTCAACGGCGATGTCCGGAAAGCTGGCATCGGGAGCCTTCCCAATCTCGTTCAAGACGGCTCGAATCTCGCCCTCGTTCCGGAGCACTGCCTGCCGGTTGGTGCGAGTCATGCGTCCGAGCAGCCCCCAGAACTGCGACTCCCGCTTGAACCTGCTGCCTGTCAGTTGCTGGAGAGATTCGCGATCAAGCTCCGACCAACTCGTGTCGCCCAACAGCAACTCACGACGCCGGGCGATCACTCTCATGTGGCTGGCACCTTTGGGGTCCAAGATCTGCCAAGCCATTCCTTCTTTCCGCAACATCTCTTCGCACCGCAGCAGAGACTGACGGTACTCATCGAGAGTCAGGGGACGATGGGCGTCCCCGAGAAGATCTCTCCGCCGGGACACCGGCCCCGAGACGACATGCCGGAGGGACGGAGGGGGCGGGTTCTGCTTCCGTGTTTCCGCGTACTTGCGAATCACTTCCGAGACAGGCCTCGGCGTGGGGCAGTCATCCCACCGTTCTTGGAACCAGGCGGCCAACGCATCGGCGCTAGCCCCCGTGCCAACTTCCAACACGATCTCTTCGTTCTGACCGCCGAATCCGGCCTTCGTAAAGTTCGCACTTCCGATCCACGCCTGACGTCTCACGATACCGTCCCCGCGTCTCTCGAACAGGTACAGCTTGGGGTGGAAGAGACGGTCGTTCTCGACGATTCTGAGGTCGCCGTCGGCGATCCTGCTCAACTCCTCCAACGCGTCTGGACTGGTCGCGTTCCCCCAGATCCCGACGAGGGCGCGGACCTTCACACCTCCAGATTCGCGATTCGCAGCATCGGCCAACACTCGCAAATGCTCTCCGCCGGTGGCCCAAGCCGTAGCAATGTCCACATGCGTATGCTCATTCAGAAGGTCCTTGAGGCGGTCAAGGAGGTTGCCGCTACGGAGCACCTTTCTGCTCATCGGACACTCGTGAGATCGTTCAGGGGGTAGGAGATGGATCCGCTGCGCTGGACTTCGGGCTACGGCCCGCGGACGAAGACACCACACGGCGCGTCACCGCCGCCGAAAAACCTACGACGACGCAACGCGACCGGCGAGGACGCTTGACCGGCCCTTGGATCGAGTAAGGAAGGCGATGGGGGTGCCGCTGGCGGAGGCCGCTCCGCCTTCTGGACGGCGCTGGAACCCCTTGGACATCGCCGTTTCGGCGCCTGTTGACACCGCGCGAAACGGTCCCCTGACTTCACGTCATGGCGATTCCGACGACCCCGGATTCCGCGCCTCGGCGTGCGATCTTGCCCGCTAATGCGGGAGAGCCAGCCCACCCTTTGGGGCCACGCTCCGCGAGTCCCCGGCAGGGGCTGGCGGGGGGCCGTGCCCCCTGTGACCCCCACAACGGAAACGGCGCACCGTGAGCGCCGGCCGCGCAGTCTGGGTGAAGGTCCGCGCCACCGAGGCGGAGCGTGCCGAGTGGCACGCCAAGGCGCGCTCGGCGGGCTTGACCTTGTCGGATCTGGTGCGCCGGTCGATTGGCCGGGTCCGCACCTGGACCGTGGCGCACGCCGAGGTCGAGCGCGGGCGCACCCGCGAACTGGCGCGGCTCGGGAACAACCTCAACCAGATCGCGCGGTGGGCCAATACACACAAGGAGGCCATCGAGGCCGTCGAGGTGATCGGCCACCTCGTCGTCATCGACCGGCGGCTTCGGACGCTGGACCCCACCCAAGGCCCGGATGCGGATGCACATTAAGTTCCTGGCGCGGGGAACCGGATCGGCGCGGGCTGCGGCCAAGTACCTCCTCGGGCAGCGGGACGCGGCGGCGAAGCCGCGCGAAGGCGTCGAAGTCCTACGGGGCGATCCTCACCGGGTGGCGTCGGTGGCGGACACTCTGGGCTTCGAGCACAGGTACACCTCCGGCGTGATCGCGTGGGCACCGGAGGACCATCCAACCGACGAACAGATCGGCGCGGTTCTGGACGCCTTCGAGAAGACGGCCTGGGTGGGGCTCGAACCCGACCGCTACGCATGGGCGGCGGTGCTCCACCGTGAGGAGGGCGGCGGCGCCCATGTCCATGTTCTCGCCGCGCGATGCGACCTTGAGACCGGGCGAAGCCTCAACATTGCCCCTCCGGGCTGGCGGAGAACGTTCGACCCGCTCCGCGACGCCTTCAACCACGAGCACGGCTGGGGCCGTCCGGACGATCCGGCCCGGGCCAGGGTGGAGCAGCCCGGACACCGCGCCTACGTCGAGGCGGCGCGACTGCGGGCCGGGCTCCGGCTCGAAGCCTCCCCCCGCGACCTGATCCGGGACTACCTGATCCAGCGCGTCGAGCACGGCGCGGTGAAGGACCGCTTCGATGTCGTCGCCGCACTCCGGGAGGCGGGCTTGGAAGTGCCGCGCCAGGGCAAGGACTACCTGACCGCGATGGACCCCGACACGGGGGACCGGTGGCGGCTGAAGGGACGGCTGTTCGCCTTTGACTTTCAGCCCGGACGATTCGACCGAGCGGTTGAGGAGGCGGCTGGAGAGCGAACGCAGGGAGACAGGGAAGTTGACCGCGAGCGAGCTCGCTCGGCGCGCCGGGAACTCGCGGCGCGCCGCGAGGAACGCGCTGCGTACCATCGGGCGCGATACGGTGGAAGCGGCCGCGCGGATGCACACGTTGCCGCTGAAGGCTTGGCCAAAGCCGCTGATCTTCGGCCTGAACCGCTCGCTCGGCATCTCCGCCGGAAGCTGGGCGACGATGCGGTGGTGGTCGAGGAGCATCCAAGCCCGGATCAAGACGGTGGCCGGATTGGACTGCGAGATCGCGGAGACCTGGCGGACTCTCGTGAGAATCGAGATGGTCGCTCGGAGGATCGCGCTGCCGGAGATCGAGGAAGAGCAGGCCGTGG
Organism: Gemmatimonadota bacterium; assembly: GCA_009844885.1. Classification (GTDB taxonomy): domain Bacteria; phylum Gemmatimonadota; class Gemmatimonadetes; order Longimicrobiales; family Gaopeijiaceae; genus Bin94. The sequence goes on along the minus strand of VYAQ01000016.1, from coordinate 4,097 downwards.
TGCAGCCGTCGGGGACGCTGGACAAACCGCGCTGGATCTGGCGCGGACGGCCTGCCTGAAAGCCATCAAGAGAGCGAGGACGCTGTATGACCGAGTTGGAGGGGCAGTTGACGGAGGCCTTGAAGAGGTTGTCCTCGCAGTCCGAAACGGAACGGCGGCGGCAATCCGAACAGGTCGAAGCCTTGCGTCGGCAAGTCGAGCGGCAGACCGAGGAGAACGCCACCTTGAGGCGGCGAATCGAGCGGCTCGACGAGCGAGTGACAGGCTTGACCGAGTATTACGAGACATCTGGCGTCGCGAGACCGCGCGGTCACGGCTGGTGATAAGGCCGCCCACGCGCGGGCCAGACCGCGATGCCGGACCGAGCCGCTGAGGGTTTGAGGCCGAATGCCAAATCCGGGCCGCACACTGCCCGCGTGGATTGGCCGACCGCCCTCTGGCAAGCGGCTTAGAGCCCGGTGGACCAGCTCGGACGCTTGGCAAGCCTCCGGGCATCGGGTACTCTAGATGGACCACCTTGACGACGCCCCCGAGCTACGCGATGCCGCCGAAACGACCCGACTTGGCCACGAAGCAGCTTCCACCTCCGACGGCTCCGGGGCCGTCGCTCGGGAAACGGGGACGGCATGGGGCTTGAGTCGGTGAACGTCTCTGGAAGCGCTACCCAAGCGCGACTTCCGTTGGACCGCTCGGAGAAGGCATCTGAGCCTGCCGCAGGACTCTACGAGTTCATCCATGGTGATGCCTTCGGGTGGCTGGAGGCCGCAGCACCGAAATCGATTCACGCCGTCGTGACGGATCCGCCGTATGGATTGGTGGAATACACGCCAGAGGAGCTGAAGAAGCGCCGGAACGGGAAGGGTGGCATTTGGAGGCAGCCACCATCATTCGACGGTTGCCAGCGACAGCCCGTCCCGCGCTTCACCGTGTTGAAGGACAAGGACAAGGAGGCGATCCGTCTGTTCTTCGCGAGGTTCTCGCAGCTGCTTGGCCCGGTCTTGGTTCCGGGTGCTCACGTCTTCGTTGCCACGAACCCTCTGCTGTCGGAGTACGTCTTCGAGCCCTTCATGGCGGCCGGCTTCGAGAAGCGCGGGGTGCTCATCCGGGAAGTCCACACGTTGCGCGGTGGCGACCGCCCCAAGAACGCCCACGAAGAGTTCCCTGACGTGACGGTGATGCCGAAGTCCTGCTTCGAGCCTTGGGGTATCTTCCGACGACCACTTGAGGGGCGGGTACAGGACAACCTACGGGTGTGGGGCACAGGAGGGTTGCGAAGATTCTCCGCGAGCGAGCCGTTTCGGGACTTGGTAAAGTCCGGTCGCGCGCCCCGGCGGGAACGGGCCATCGCCCCGCATCCATCGCTCAAGCCGCAGGCGTTCCTTCGCCTTCTCGTGAAGTCCAGCTTGCCCGTTGGCAAGGGCACTGTGCTCGATCCGTTTGCGGGCTCTGGATCGACCCTCGCGGCGGCGACGGCCTGTGGTATCCGCAGTGTCGGAATCGAATGCAGCCCTGAGTACCACAGAATGGGGATATCAGCCATCCCCAAGCTTGCCGCCCTAGATGTCTGAAGGGTTCAATCCAGACGTGGCCCTGCCGCCGGGTCTCGACGCGGCGGCGATTCGCAGAGCCATCCAGTACACCGAAGATGCCCTGAACGACCGAGATTTCATCGACCTCTACTTCGAGCAAGCCAATGTGTTCAGCGCTATCGTTGGCATGTACGGCACCAAGGCACTGGACAGTGTGAGCAACTACGAGAAGCATCGGCACAGCTTCGAAGCTCAAACGCGTTTCCCCGATCTGCGGAGGCGAGGCGCGGTGATGCCGTTGAGGCCTGCTGATTGCTTGGAAAGCAAAGCCAGCAAGCGTCCTTGGGCCATTCAGTCGCACTACAATCACTCCGGCTGGTACATCGTATGGAGGTACTTGGTGGACCCCACGCGCACGATCAAGCGTGGATCCTACGTGGTAATCTGGCGGGTCGATGTGGTCTTCCTCGTCGAATCGGACTGGAAGTATGAGGGCAGCAAGGCCGGGGCCGACAAAGGAGGCCGGACACACACGTTCGGCGTCCGGCGTCCTGCCACGAAACTGCGTGACTGCGCGGTGTACCAGTATGCCGGTGTCCGGCTGAGAGGTGGGAAGCCCGTCCCGATCAACGGGGAATAGGTGCCCTTCACCGACACGACGAAGCGGAAGTTCTAGCAGGACACGCGCACGGCAACGGTTCGGCTAGAACTGCGAAACCAGGGGGCGCTGGAGGCGCGTTTTCGTCATCTGAGAGTCCCAGGCCAAGGACTCGGATCGGGTTGCCAAAGCCGTCAGGCGGCTTCTCGGTCCCTGCTAACCGCTCGCGATTCGTCCGAGAACCTCCAGTACGGTATCAGGTATTCCCGTTCACATTTGCATATCCAAAGTGATACACAGCTCATGGGTGCATTTATCGAAGTTATTGAAACTAAATAATTTAGGGCATTGTAGAGTCGGTGTAACGCGGTTCCGCCCGAACTGGGCGACCTGACCAGCCTGACCAGCCTGAGCCTCGAGGCCAACGAGCTCACGGGGGAAATCGCGTCCGAGCTGGCCAATCTGTCCAACCTGGGGAGTCTGAACATGCGCGGAAACCGGCTGACGGGGCCGATTCCCCCGGAACTGGGCGGCTTGGCCGGCCTGAGGTGGCTGGACCTCGGCGCGAACGATCTGACCGGGCAGGTCCCGTCCGAGCTGGGCGGCCTGGCCAGCCTTCTGTTGCTGCAACTCGACCGGAATCGGCTTGGGGGCGCGATCCCCCCTGAAATCGGCAATCTGGTCCAGTTGGAATCGCTGTCGCTCAGGGAGAACGAGTTGACGGGCTCGCTGCCACCGGAGCTGGGCGACATGGCCGCCCTCAGGCTCCTCTACCTGGGCAACAACGCAGGGTTGTCCGGTGCCCTGCCGTCGGATCTGACGGCGCTAGCCGCGCTGGACGAGCTTCACCTGACCGGCACCGATCTGTGCGCGCCCGCCGATGTGGGATTCCGGGAGTGGCTGGCGGACGTGCGGTTTGCCCGGGTCCGGCCCTGCGGCGCGGGCGCCGTCACCTCGGCGTATCTGACCCAGGCGGTACAGTCTGCGGCGTTCCCGGTTCCGCTCGTTGCGGGAAGGGATGCGCTGCTGCGGGTTTTCGTGACGGCGCCAGGCGCGACGAGCGAGGGCATCCCCAGGGTGCGAGCGATGTTCTACCAGGATGGGGTGGAGACCCACACGGTCGACATCCCGGGCTCCGCGACTCCCATTCCCACCGAACTGGCAGATGCGGAAGCGTCGCTCGCGAAGTCGGCGAACGTCACGATCCCCGGCTCGGTGATCCAACCGGGACTGGAGTTCGTGATCGAGGTGGATCCGGACGGCACGCTGGATCCCGCACTCGGGGTCGCGAACCGGATTCCCGAGACGGGCAGGGCATCGGTGCAGGTCGCGGCCATGCCCGTGCTGGACCTGACGTTCGTTCCGTTCCTGCGGGCACAGGACGCCGATTCGTCGATCGTGGAGATCGCGCGCGCCGTGGCCGCGGACCCGGACACGGACGAAATGCTGCGGGATACCCGCACCATGCTTCCCGTCCACGATCTCGATGTGAAGGCTCACGAACCCGTGCTGACCTCAACCACCAGCGTGTTCGCGCTGATCGGCCAGACCGGCCTGGTTCGAAGGATGGAGGGCGGCACCGGCTACTACATGGGCATCATGCCCGAGCGGGTTGTCGGTGGCCAGTCGGGTGTTGCGTCCCTTGGCGGCCGGGTAGGCTTCTCGGTAGCCGATCCGTTCGTGATCGCGCACGAACTGGGACACAACCTCAGTCTTCGCCATGCGCCGTGCGGGGGCGCGGGTGGACCGGACCGGGCCTTCCCGCAGGCGAACGGGTCGATAGGAGTCTGGGGGTACGACCCCCGCGGCGGCGGCGCGCTGGTGGCGCCCCATGTGCGGGACGTGATGTCCTACTGCGGTCCTCCCCGCTGGATCAGCGGGTGCCGCACCGCGTGATTCACGGCGAGGAATCGTATAAAGTCAACTGGGACTGCACGATCTGCTTCCCTTGCCGTTGGGCCGTATCAGAC